>NZ_VPAU01000017.1:0-67970 GCF_013419095.1 Acinetobacter sp. YH12105 | reverse complement strand
AGTCTGGGCCGTGTCTCAGTCCCAGTGTGGCGGATCATCCTCTCAGACCCGCTACAGATCGTCGCCTTGGTAGGCCTTTACCCCACCAACTAGCTAATCCGACTTAGGCTCATCTATTAGCGCAAGGTCCGAAGATCCCCTGCTTTCTCCCGTAGGACGTATGCGGTATTAGCATCCCTTTCGAGATGTTGTCCCCCACTAATAGGCAGATTCCTAAGCATTACTCACCCGTCCGCCGCTAGGTCAGTTACCGAAGCAACTTCCCCCGCTCGACTTGCATGTGTTAAGCCTGCCGCCAGCGTTCAATCTGAGCCATGATCAAACTCTTCAGTTTAAAATCAGTAGTGCCTAAAGGACACCAATCTTGGCTCATCAATTTTCTGACAAATATTTCTCAA
This sequence comes from Acinetobacter sp. YH12105, assembly GCF_013419095.1. Classification (NCBI taxonomy): domain Bacteria; kingdom Pseudomonadati; phylum Pseudomonadota; class Gammaproteobacteria; order Moraxellales; family Moraxellaceae; genus Acinetobacter; species Acinetobacter sp. YH12105. The sequence continues at coordinate 67,572 of NZ_VPAU01000017.1, read as the reverse complement.
ATAAACTTCGAGTCATTTCTACCATCAATCAATGAAAATAATTTCGATCGATCAACCAGTAAAAATCCACACAAGTTGTTCTTCATAATCTCTTAATGATCTTCTCGATGCTTCGTCAGCATCAAGCTAGGTCGGCTATATTACACTGAATTTCTAAAGTGTCAATCCGTAATTCAAATTAATTTAAACTTATCCAACAAAACCTAATCTTAACACTTCGTGCTAAGTTACTGTTTTATCAGAAGTTTTAATCTTCATCACTGCCGATGGATGTGCATTCTACAGCATTTCACACCCAACACAACCCCTATTTTTAAATAATTCATGAAAAACTTAACGACTGTTTATTTATTCTACAAAAATAGGGGGTTTTCCTATTTCCTGAGTAAAAAATATACATTCCAAGGAGGTTTATAGTGTTTATTTACTTATAAAAGATATTTCTGGTGGATTTCAGATTTATATTGTAATTCATCTTTTCTTTAGTAAGAAAAATATAGATATCAAGACTGATAAATTATTTATATTTCCCTTTTATATAAATGCTGAGGAACGCATACACTTCACCAAAATAAAATAGTATGAAAATGAGAATGCCTCAATATTCCCCCATCCTTAAACGCATCATAATCCTTCTTCAGCAAAAGACATAAAATAAAAAACCCATCTCACCTGCATAGCTATATTGAGTGAAAAATAAATTGATATAGAGATACAAGTGATTACATAAACAATTATTAAAAAGGCGACTATAAATAATATTGTGTATTTTTTATACTTATTAAATTTTAGGCATAAAAAAACCGCTTAACGCGGTATCTTTTATCTCGACCATCTTTAAGGAGATGGTCGGAGCAGTAGGATTCGAACCTACGACCCCCTGGTCCCAAACCAGGTGCACTACCAGGCTGTGCTATGCTCCGATTTCAACTTTAAAAGTTGGGGTGAATGACGGGATTCGAACCCGCGACAACTGGAATCACAATCCAGGGCTCTACCAACTGAGCTACATCCACCATCATTTTGATTCTTAACATCAAGCGACCAAATGGCGCGCCTGACAGGATTCGAACCTGTGACCATCCGCTTAGAAGGCGGATGCTCTATCCAACTGAGCTACAAGCGCGTTACTGATGCAAACATCATTTGCCTTGAAGAATTGGTCGGAGCAGTAGGATTCGAACCTACGACCCCCTGGTCCCAAACCAGGTGCACTACCAGGCTGTGCTATGCTCCGATTCATCTCAGCTTTCGTATCGAACATCGTTCGGTACGGTGTGCATTCTAGGCGTGACGCCCGGAGACGTCAACACCTATCTTAAAAAAAAACCTAAAAAACGCGCCAAGCGTTTATTTATCAAGCGCTTCAGACATTTTTTATACAAATTTTAACGTTTTAGTCCGGCACTAAAATTCAACATGCGATCTAGAGGCAGTTTTGCGCGTTCAGCCAGTACAGGATCGACATGTACTTCCTGATCCTTATGCTGTAATACATGCAAAATACCATCCAGCTCATTCATTGCCATCCACGGACAATGCGCACAAGAACGACAGGTTGCCCCTTCCCCCGCAGTTGGTGCCTCAATCAGGACTTTATCGGGAACTGCTTGCTGCATTTTATAGAAGATACCACGATCCGTAGCCACAATTAAACGCTGATGTGGCAAAGTCTGTGCGGCTTTAATCAGTTGCGAGGTACTGCCTACTGCATCGGCAATCTCGACTACAGACATGGGGGATTCCGGATGTACCAACACCGCAGCATCTGGATAGAGTGCTTTCATATTGACAATACCGCGTGAACGGAATTCTTCATGCACGATACAGGCACCATCCCAGAGCAACATTTCTGCACCGGTTTTGCTTTGGATATATCGGCCCAAGTGCTGATCCGGCGCCCAGATAATTTTTTCACCGAGACTATCCAGATGTTCAATAATTTCCACTGCACAGCTAGAAGTCACTACCCAATCGGCACGCGCTTTCACCGCTGCGGAAGTATTGGCATACACCACCACGGTATGATCGGGGTGCGCATCGCAAAAAGCTGTAAATTCATCAACCGGACAACCAAGATCCAGTGAACAGGTTGCTTCCAGGGTTGGCATCAGCACGGTTTTATCTGGAGATAAAATTTTTGAGGTTTCACCCATAAATTTCACTCCTGCCACCACCAACGTAGAGGCTGGATGATCGCGACCAAAACGTGCCATTTCCAGAGAATCCGAAACACAACCACCGGTCAACTCAGCCAGTTCTTGCACTTCAGGATCGCAATAATAATGCGCCACCAAAACGGCATCCTGTTTTTCCAGCTCAGCCTTGATTTGTGCAAATTTGTCTAATTTTTCCTGCTGGCTCATTTGATGTTCTTGAGGAACGCCTAAACGATCTAAATGCGCCTGCACAATCGACTTTGCTTCATTGGCTATTAATTTGGTCGCACTATTCATAACAACTCTTACTCTACCCTAATTATCCGTTATGACACGGACATTTACCCTACACCCTAATCACAATTGGCAAAATGCCATTTTTGACCAGTCATTAAAAATCATAAGATATAAAAAAAGCCCCACAACGGAGGCTTTAGAAACGATCTGAATTATGAACGATAATCTGCATTAATCTTGACGTAATCATAAGACAGGTCACAGGTATAGACCGTGTCTTTCGCTGTACCACGTCCAAGATCAACACGAATCGTCATTTCAGCTTGGGCCATCACACCTGCACCAGCTGCTTCAGTATAGTCTGCCGCCGCACCACCATCTTTACAGATTTGTACATCATCTAACCAAACCTGAATTTTTGCAACGTCTAAATTCGGCACACCAGCATAACCAATCGCTGCCAGAATACGCCCCCAGTTTGGATCAGAAGCAAAAATCGCAGTTTTAACCAATGGCGAATGTGCAATGCTATAAGCCACATCACAGCATTCCTGAATATTAGCACCACCTTCTACCGCAACTGTAATAAATTTGGTGGCACCTTCACCATCACGCACAATCAGTTGCGCCAAGCGTTTCATGGTACGCATTAACACATCAAGCACGACTGCATAACGTGGATCTTCAGTCGAAGTAATTTCAGCCCCCCCGCCTTGACCTGTGGCAATCAAGATGCAGGAATCATTGGTTGAAGTATCACCATCGATAGTAATGCGGTTAAACGACACATTTACTGTTTCTGTTAATAACTGCTGAACCAGTTCACGGCTGATTGGAGCATCGGTTGCCACATAACCCAGCATAGTCGCCATATTTGGACGAATCATGCCGGCACCCTTGGAAATACCGGTCATGGTATAGGTGACACCATCCAGCTCGAACTGCTCTGAAGCGCCTTTCGGTGTAGTATCTGTGGTCATGATTCCCGTTGCAGCATCGACCCAGGCATCATCACGCAATGAGTCTAGCGCAGGTTGTAAACCGCTGAGCAAACGCTCCATTGGCAATTGCTCGCCAATGACACCCGTAGAGAATGGTAAAACTTCAGCAGCCTGTACCCCTGCCAGTTCAGCCAGCTTGGCACAGGTGGCTTCTGCATTTGCCATGCCTGTAGGGCCGGTTCCTGCATTGGCATTGCCGGTATTGATCACCAGGTAACGCGGATTCCCTACCTGTAAATGCGCTTTAGATACATGCACAGGGGCTGCACAGAAGGCATTTTGAGTAAATACCCCTGCAACATTGGAGCCTGCAGCCAGTTCAAATATCACCAGGTCACGTCGGTTCTGATAGCGCACATAGGCTTCAGCCGAACCAATTTTAACCCCTTTCACCACATGCATCTGTGGCATAGATACGTCACCAACTGCCATTTTAAAGTCCAATATTGAAGTTTCGGAAAAATACAGCTTAGTTGATCTGCAACAAAAAATCGAGCCAAAGCCTGAGTCAGCTTGAGATTTATGATGGATTTTCACAATAAAAAACCAGTCATCAAGACTGGTTTCTGCATTTTAAAAAATCGGAGATTTTAATTTTTCGCAAGTTGCCCTGCTTCATTTAATAAAGCCTGCTTCGCTTGCTGCTGACTCGCGGCAGAAAGTGCCGGATTAGATGCCACAATACGATCTGCATTGGCCGCATTGGCCGGTGCGATCGCAGCGGTCTGCAACACAATCGGGCGATTCTGATTGGCAAAGGTATAACGAATCCCGGTACGCGGGCTGGCCACGGTCACTTGTTCATCTGTACGTTGTACTTGAGCTGTAGTAGAACCCACTGCTTGCTGAACTTTATCAAGTGTCGTGGTGGCTGCAGTTTCTGCAAAACTTAAAGCAGGCATGGCCAAAGCGGCAATCATGAGCGTTTTTAATACTTTTTTCATTCAGGTTATTCCACTTTTCGGTGTTGAATGAGCCATTAAATACCATTTAATCCGCAGGACTGCAAATAGTATTCAGTTTCTGAAAAATCTTTATACATAAAAAATCAGAGCCATGTGGCTCTGATTTTCAATATCGCTTAGATTCTGCCATGACACTGTTTATATTTCAGGCCTGAACCACATGGACAAGGTGCATTACGGCTTGCCGGCGCTTCAAAGACTGGCGCTACCGGATTTGCCTCAGCATTTTGTTCAGTCGTATTTTCATGTTCATCTGCCAGTAAACCGTCGAACTCATCATGAGATAACTGCAAACGCATTGCCTCAGCCTGTGCCAGCTGCTGCGCTTCCATTTCAGCCAGCTCTTCAGGTGTTGGAACATGAATACGCGATAAATCTGTAACGACATCCGATTTGATGACACCCAGCATATTCACAAACAGGTTATAGGCTTCTTTTTTATATTCCTGCTCTGGATTTTTCTGTGCATAGCCACGTAAATGGATGCCCTGACGCAAGTAATCCATCGCTGCCAGATGTTCTTTCCAGTGACGATCCAGAGAATTCAGCATAAAGTGACGTTCAAGCGATGCTGCAGATTCCGCACCCATTTGTTCACGACGTGAACGGTAACGATTCAGTACTTCATCGCTAATACGCACCACCAATGCCTCTTCATCGAGACGACGGTCCTGTTCCAGCCATTGTGCGATAGGAAGATCCAGTGACATGTCTTCACGCAAGGCCAATTCCAGACCTTCAATATCCCACTGGTCATGAATCGACTCAGGCGGAATATAATTGGCAATTACACCCTGCATCACTTCACGGATCATTTCTTCAATATAATCTTGCAGCGAATTTTCTGCCAGAATGTCATCACGCTGACTATAAATAATCTTACGCTGTTCGTTATTCACGTCATCGTATTTCAGCAAGTTCTTACGAATATCGAAGTTACGTGCTTCGACTTTACGCTGTGCATTCTCAATCGAGCGAGACACCATTTTGTGTTCAATCGCTTCATCTTCCTGCAAGCCCATGGCACGCATCATACCCACCACACGGTCACCGGCGAAAATACGCATCAAGTCATCTTCAAGCGACAGGTAGAAACGCGATACACCCGGATCCCCCTGACGGCCTGCACGACCACGCAACTGGTTATCGATACGGCGTGATTCATGACGTTCAGAACCGATAATATGCAAGCCACCCGAATCCAGAACAGATTGATGATTAACATCCCATTCCGCTTTCAGACGCGCTTCGTCATCGCTTGTCGGATTTTCAATTTTGGCCAGCAATGCTTTCCAGTTACCACCCAGCAGAATATCGGTACCACGCCCCGCCATGTTGGTGGCAATGGTTACGGCACGCGGCGCACCAGCTTGCGCAATAATATCCGCTTCACGTTCGTGCTGTTTGGCATTCAGTACTTCGTGGGTAATGCCCGCAGCTTTCAGCTTATCGGATAGAATCTCAGATGCTTCGATGGTTGCCGTACCAATCAAGATTGGCGCAACACCGGCTTCATGCACACGCTGAATTTCTTGAATAATCGCGTTATATTTGCCTTCACGATTTAAATAGATTAAATCGTTCTGGTCATCACGGATCATTGGACGATGGGTCGGAATCAGCACCACATCCAGACCATAAATTTCTTTCATTTCCGCGGCTTCAGTATCAGCGGTACCGGTCATACCCGATAATTTTTTATACAGACGGAAATAGTTCTGGAAGGTTGTGGTTGCCAGGGTCTGGTTCTCTGGTTGAATTTCCAGACCTTCTTTGGCTTCTACCGCCTGATGCAAACCTTCAGACCAGCGACGGCCCGGCATGGTACGACCGGTATTTTCATCGACGATAATCACTTCACCATCATTGATGATGTATTGCACGTTACGTTGATATAAATAATGGGCACGAATTGCCGCAGTCACATGATGCAACAGATTCAGGTTCGACGCTGAATACAAGCTCTCGCCTTCTGCCAACAAGCCCATTTCAATCAGTTCACTTTCAATGGTTTCAAAACCCACTTCAGTAATTTCAACTGAACGCTGTTTTTCATCAATCCAGAAGTGACCGCCATCCGGCACTTTCTCTTCTTTCTGTGCCTGTAATTTTGGTGGAATATTATTAATGGCTGCATAAAGCTGTGAAGAATCTTCACTTTGACCGGAAATAATCAGCGGAGTACGTGCTTCATCAATCAGGATCGAATCGACCTCATCAATAATCGCATAGGTTAAACCACGCTGCTTTTTCTCAGCCAGCGAGAACACCATGTTGTCACGCAGGTAATCAAAGCCAAATTCGTTATTGGTACCGTAGGTAATATCGGCACGATAAGCTTCCGCTTTTTCCATCGGATTTTGCATGGAATAAATAATCCCGATGCTTAAACCCAAAAATTCAAATAATGGACGGTTGAGCTCGGCATCACGTTGTGCCAGGTAATCGTTCACGGTAATGACATGCACACCCTGACCGCTGATGGCATTCAGGTAACAGGCCAAGGTACCCATCAGGGTTTTACCCTCACCGGTACGCATCTCTGCAATTTTACCTTCGTGCAAGGTAATACCACCGATCAGCTGCACGTCATAATGACGCATGCCCATGACCCGCTTGGCGGCTTCACGACAGACTGCAAATGCTTCAGGCAATAATTTATCGAGGTTTTCACCCTTATTATATCGTTGTTTGAATTCTTCAGTTTTTGCAGATAAGTCTGCATCGCTAAGGGTAGATATCGTCGGCTCGAGCACATTAATCTTGTCTACGATTTTACGCATGCGTTTGAGTTCGCGCTCATTTTTGGTACCGAAGATTCCTCCGATCAGACTTGCCAACATGAATAGACTCTCTAAATCTTGCTTGTCAAATGAATATGTTCTTAGTCGTTATTATGGTGCTAGAAATTTGAACTACAAGGGTTTTGCTATAAAACCACTGAAAAAATCTGATCCTGAGTTCTAGCCCCGAGATCTAAGGCAAAGTAATGTAGCAAACTTTAGCTGTGCAATATAGTCAATTAGACGACTGATTTGTTTGATTCTAGATAGATAAAACAAATCACTTATGCTATTTATTCATAAAGAAAGCTAAAAACACTATTTTTAATCATAAAAAAATTAGTTCATATTAAATCTCATCTCTACATTAAAAGACAAATTGAGGCAAAAGATGAGTTTACGTCTAGGCGACACCGCACCGAATTTTGAACAGCAATCCAGTAAAGGCCTGATTAATTTTTATGATTTTCTGGGCGATAGCTGGGGCATTTTATTTTCACATCCGGCGGACTATACGCCGGTATGTACCACTGAACTTGGCTATACCGCAAAGCTGAAGGATGAATTTGAAAAACGTGGTGTCAAAGCCATTGCCTTATCGGTTGATGATGTTGAATCACATAAGGGCTGGATTAAAGACATCAATGAAACCCAGAATACCACAGTCAATTTTCCGATCATTGCCGATCAGGATCGTAAAGTGTCTGAGCTATATGACTTTATTCACCCGAATGCCAGTGAAACGCTCACAGTTCGCTCTTTGGTGGTCATCGATCCAAATAAGAAAGTACGTTTGATTATTACCTATCCGGCATCGACGGGTCGTAATTTCCATGAAATCTTGCGTGTGGTGGATTCATTACAACTCACCGACAGCCATAAAGTCGCAACACCTGCCAATTGGCAGCATGGCGATGATGTGGTGATTGTGCCTTCCCTAAAAGATGAGACTGAAATTGCACAACGTTTTCCTAAAGGGTATACCGCGATCACGCCTTACCTGCGCTTAACGCCACATCCTGAGTGAGGATCAGCAAGACACTGCTTCGCCCTGAGGAATATATTCCGCAAGAAGACGAGAAGCTATGCTTCGAGCAACAAATTAAAACGATTCCTTTTTAATTTTGCGCAACACAAGTGAAGTGCGCAGTAATAGATAAGCAGAGCACTGCTCTGTTCATAAAGAATATGTATAAGTACATCCACTCTTAACGTTGATGTATCTATATAAAAAGCAGCAAGATTAAAACTGAATTTCTAACCCGAATGACGTGCCGGTTTCGAAGTTCATCACCAGCCTATCTTTAGATAGGCTTTTTTAATCCTGAGAGTTTTGTCACCTTTTTAATTTTTGCTCCCCAATAAAAATGGATCCAGGCATAACCTGAATCCATTTTAAACCAAAGTACAGTAATACGCTGTCTTAGTTACGCTTATCTAAAGGCACCCAGTCAATCACCCAGGCAGATTTCATATTCAGACTGTCATCTGCAGCGATTTTTTTACGCGAAGCATCAGCAGTTTCCCGATCCTTTGATGGACCGACCATGATACGAATCCCTTTAGAGGTTGGACTCTTGGTCACTTTATAACCCTTGGCACGCAGTTTTGCCGCAACCGCATCTGCATTGGCTTCATTGGCTGCCAGTGCGACCTGCACCATCCACTGCTTGTCACTTTCACCTTCCAGCAATTTACGTGCCTGCTCAGCTTCTGCTTTCTTTTTGGCGTCTTCTGCTGCCTTTTTCTTGGCTTCTTCAGCCTTACGTTTGTCTTCGGCTTTACGTTTTTCTTCGGCGGCTTTACGTTCAGCTTCTTTCTTCTCGGCTGCCTTACGCTCTTCCTCAGCCTTACGTTTTGCCTCAGCCGTCTTACGTTCTGCTTCGGCTTTTTGCTGTTGCTCCAATTTACGTTTTTCTTCAGCCGCTTTGCTTTCAGCGGCTTTACGCTCCGCTTCTTTCTTGGCCGCTTCAGTTGAACTGTTGGCTTTTTGCTGCTCAAGCTTCTGCAGGGCTAGCTTTTTGTCTTGTGCAGCCTTTTCTTCAGCCAAGCGTTTCTGTTTGGCCTGTTCGTCTTCGACCAGTTCTGGTGGAATATTATCCGAGCTTTGCTGTCCCATACGATGCGCATTAAGTGCAGCATATTCTTCAGCCGCTTTACGCGCCGCATCTGCTTCTGCCTGCTGCTGCATCGCTAAAAATTCAGCCGCACGAGCCTCCTGCTCTGCCACAGATTTTTCCCGATCACGGCGTTGCTGTTCAAGTAAACGCTTTTCTGTTTCCACATCGACCGTCAAGGAACCCAGCGAATGATTCACTGCATCCTTAGTTTCCACTTCCGCAAACTGTGCCGGTTTCTGCTGACGATCCTGCTTGATTTCATCTTGACCTTTCAGGAGTAATGCTGCCAATAAAACACCACCACCGAGTAAAACAACACCGCCCATCCAGCGCTGTTTGTTATTCATTGACATTCTTCCAAATACTCCCATACCGCTTCTAAGGTATGAAATGATCCACATACCAAAATCAGCTGATTATTATCTGTTTGATCCAGTGCTGATTTAAAAGCTAATTTCACATTGTCAAATTGTTCTACCGCCTCACCGCCTAGAGCCTCAGCTAAAATTGTGAGCTCTGCCGCACGTGGGACGGATAATGGTGCAATTTTCCACAATTGAACCGTGTCTTTCAATAACTTGGTGACAGAATTTATATCTTTATCTGCCAACATTGAAAACACACAAACGATATTTTTATAGTTTTGATTGTAATTTAAATAGTTTCGCAACTGTTTCAGCAGAAACTCGACCCCATGCGGATTATGTCCGGCATCAAAAATCACGGTTTTATTCTGGATTTGACAGACTTCAAAACGTCCCGGCAACTTTGCCGTTTGAATCCCTTGTGCCATCACATCCTGACTGACCGTTAAACCGCTCAGCAAAATTGCAGCCACAGCGGTAGAAATATTATCTAGCGCCAGTGAACCTGTTGGGAGTTTTAAGGTCGTACCTGAAGAAGCAAATGCCCAGCTTTGCCCATCTTCAAAGGCTTCATAGAAATAATCACGATTCACCGCATATAGGGGCGCGTTGCATTGCTGAGTTTTATCTAAAATGGCTTGTGGAATCTGTTGCTGTCCACCAAACACCACCGGAATATTCGGCCGGATAATTCCGGCTTTTTCAAAGGCAATTTTCTCGATGCTATCACCGAGCCAATCGGTATGATCCAGACCAATATTGGTAATCACTGCTACATCCGGATTAACCACATTAACCACATCCAGACGACCGCCCAGACCGACTTCCAACACCCAGACATCACATAACTGATCTTTAAAAATCACAAAAGCGGCCAAAGTGGTCGCTTCAAAGAAAGACAGGCTCAAATCACATTCGCGACGAGCCTGATCCACCTGAACAAAAGCATCCACCAACAACTGATCTTCAACTTCAATGCCGCGCAGTTTTACCCGCTCATTGAAACGGTACACGTGTGGAGATTGATACAGTCCGACCTTGAAGCCTTGTGCATTCAAAATCGCAGCCAGTGTGGTGGTGGTTGAACCCTTACCATTGGTTCCAGCCACCGTCAGCACTTTGGCCGCCGGACGTGTCACACCGAGCTTTTCAGCCACCGGAATAACCCGTTCCAGACCTAAATCAATACCCGTAACGTGAACATGGCTCCAATAATCGAGCCATGTACTTAAAGAATCTGTTGCTAGCGGTGCTGTGTTCAATGCAGGTTCATCAATTTCGTAACAATACGGTAAACTGTATCACGTAATGCGTGACGGTGAACAATCTGATCGATTACCCCATGATCAAGCAAATATTCCGCGCGCTGGAACGGTTCTTCCAGTTTTTCACGGACAGTTTGTTCAATCACTCGTTTACCGGCAAAGCCAATCATCGCCTTCGGTTCAGCCAGATGTACATCACCCAGCATCGCCAATGATGCAGTGACACCACCGTATACCGGATGCGTCAATACCACCACATAAGGCAGGCCTGCTTCTTTTAAACGCTGGATAGCAGCCGAAGTACGTGCCATTTGCATCAAGGACAACATGCCTTCCTGCATACGTGCACCGCCTGAAGCAGCAAAGCAGATCAAGGGCTGACGGGCTTCAATCGCACGCTCTGCCGCCTGAACAAAACGGTCACCGACCACTGTCCCCATAGAGCCGCCCATGAAATCGAATTCAAATGCACAGGCAATCATTGGGACATCTTTTAGCAGGCCTTGAATCACGACCAACGCTTCGGTTTCGCCGGTTTTCTTTTGCGCTTCTGCCATACGCTCTGGATAAGCTTTGCTATCGACAAACTTTAACGGATCTTTAGCCTTAAACTCCTGACCCAGTTCAGTCTGTACCTGGTCAAAGAACCAGTTCAGGCGATCACGGGCTTTCATGCGTAAATGCTCATCACACTGCGGACAAACATAGGCATTGAATGACATCGCGGTACGGGTCACCAAAGCATGACATTCAGGACACTCGACCGTAGGCTCGGTAAATGTCGCTTTGTAGATCGTTTGCTCATCAGGTACATGAATGCCTGGAACAATGCGTTCCGTCCATGGGGTCGATGGGCTCAGAATTTTGCCTGATTTCACGGGTTGACTCATACTATAACTCATCGAGCGCTGCTCGAAGCTCCTTGACTTTATTCACCGTCGCAATAACGGCTTGTTCTGGTGCAAGCGTTGCAAACTGCTTTACAAACGCACTTCCCACAATAACTGCATCGGCAGCAACACCCATCGCTTTCGCAGATGCAGCATCGCTGATACCGAAACCTACGCCTACAGGAACATCAGTCACAGCTTTAATCTTTTGAATGCGGGCAGCGGCTTCAGAGACATCTAAAGTTGCTGCACCGGTCACGCCTTTCAAGGATACATAGTAAATAAAGCCAGTGGCCTGTTTCGCTACGTGTTGAATACGTGCATCGGTTGAAGTGGGTGCCAGCAGGAAAATCTGATCCATGTCATATTTTTCCAGTACTTCACCCAGACTTTGTGCTTCCTCTGGCGGTAAGTCCACCAGCAGCACGCCATCTACTCCACATTCGTAAGCATAAGCCACAAACTTTTCATAGCCAATCACTTCGACCGGATTCAGATAACCCATCAGCACCACAGGTGTTTCGCGATCTTTCAAGCGAAATTCTTTCACCATGTGCAGTGCGTCCAAAGTATTGGTTCCGCCTGCCAGCGCACGTTCAGCCGCTAAAGCAATTACGGGACCATCTGCCATCGGGTCTGAGAAAGGAAGACCCAGCTCAATCACATCGACACCCGCCTCTACCATTGCATGGAGCAAAGGTACAGTGACCTCTGGATGCGGATCACCAGCCATCACATAAGAAACTAAAGCTTTACGCTGTTGAGATTTAAGTTGTTCAAATTGTGTGGCTAAACGTGACATAGGGCTGAGCTTTCCTTAACGTGTTTCAAACTTGAGGCATTGACTATGTAAAAATACAAGACGTCGCATTGTAACGCTATTTTTTGTCCAATGAACAGTCTGCGATACCGACCTCGAGTATTTCATTTCCTGTACGAAGATTTCAAAACAATTCGGAAGGGTCTATTTACGATTATTTTGATTTTTTTCACAATGATCAAAGATGCCTAATTTTGCTATTAGCTAAAATCCTGAATATTTAGATAAACTTATTTTTATCATGCAAAAATTAATAAAAATGCAGATGTTAGCGCATTCATTTAAAGTTTTCTGAAATTGCAAAACCTGCTTTATACTAGTCCTATTCTCTTACTTTTTTATCTCCTATGCAGACTGATTCTGAGGCTACAGTGCAGGCACGCGCCATTGCACTGCTGCCGCTTATTGTATTTTTAACCCTATTTTTGGGTAGCGGGATCTATCATTCCCTGATTGGAACCGAATTTGCGTTCTATCAGGTGAAAGCGCCTGTTGCTGCCCTGCCTGCGATTATTTTGGCTGCATTGGTGTATCGCGGCAAACTCAATCAGGGCATTGAAGCCTTTCTAAAAGGGGCCAGTCATCCGAACTTAATTTTGATGTTTATGGTGTTTATGCTGGCCGGTGCCTTTGCCAGTGTCAGCAGTGCGATTGGCAGTGTGGATGCCACGGTACAACTGGGCCTGTCGATTATTCCGCCTGAATTTATCTTGCCGATGCTGTTTATCATCTCGGCATTTATTGCCACGGCGATGGGCACCTCCATGGGCACCATTGCAGCTTGTGCCCCGATTGCCTTTGGTTTTACCCAGGTCACCGATATTAATGTGATCTACGCCATTGGTGCAGTCGTAGGCGGTGCCATGTTCGGTGACAACCTTTCCATGATTTCAGATACCACCATTGCAGCCACCACCAGCCAGCGGGTGCAATTACGTGACAAGTTTAAAGTCAATGTCTGGATTGCTGTACCGGCCTCTATCAGCACCATTGTGATTTATATTTTAAGTACAGGCAGCTCCAGCCCCGTAGAATATAAAGATTTTAACTGGTTACTGGTCTTACCTTATATTGCGGTCTTTGTTTTGGCTTTTAGTCGCCTGCATGTCCTCGCAGTACTGACCATTGGTGTTTTGCTTTCGGGTCTGTTCGGTCTGTTTGCGACGCCTGAATTTAACCTGCTCAAGCTGAATACTTCGATTTATGACGGCTTTGTCGGCATGTTTGAAGTGGCATTACTGTCCATGTTTCTGGCGGGTCTGTCAGCGATCATGCAACGTGAAGGTGGTTTACGCTGGCTAATCGAGCGCATTTATAGCCTGACCCGTCTGTTTAAAGTTGGGCAGCAAAGGGCCGGCGAAATCGGGATCAGCTTTCTGGTGGTATTTTCAAATATCTTTGTGGCCAATAATACCGTCGCAATTATTCTGTCGGGTGATATGGCACGTGAAGTCGCCAAAGAATACGGCGTGGATCCCAAGCGTTCTGCAGCACTGATGGATATTTTCTCCTGCGTGGTACAAGGTCTGATTCCTTATGGTGCACAGTTGCTCCTCGCCTGCTCGATTGCAAAAATCTCACCGGTTGAACTGATTGGCGGCTTGTACTATTGCTGGATTCTGGCCATCTTCGCAATTGCTGCGATTGCGTTGAGATTCCCCAACCTTAAAGCAACCGCTTAATCTCTGTATCATCCTCACATCAAAAAGCGATCTGATTGGGTCGCTTTTTTATTGCTGTGCATGCTTTAACTGTTTCTTGCGCTGGAACAAAGTCTGTCCGGTGGCTGCTTTATAGGCGCGGGCCAAGGCCGACTGGTCGGAATAATCCAGCGCTTCAGCAATCTCGCTCAGACTAAGCCCCTGCTGTAACAAAATCTCACAGCGTTTGATGCGCTGCTGTTGCAGCAGTTTTTTAAATGAAGTTTGATATATGCTGAATAAGCGTTGCAAGCTTCGGGTCGACATCCACAACTGCTGGGCAAGCTGCTCAATTTTGATCGCCTGTTGCCTGGTTCGCAACTGTTCGGCAATGATTTGCTGTGCTTGCTGCAAGGTATTTTCAACAGGTACTTTTGCTGCAATCGCCTGTTCCGCCTGAAGAGTCAGCAACTGCAATAATATGGGGTCAGCATGCTCAGACCCATGAGCTAACCCCTGTACATCCAGTTCCAGAGCATAATAATCTTGAGAAAACTGAACCTCACAGGCAAAGAATTTTTGATAATGCATTTGTGCCATTTCAGCTGCATGAGCCAGTCGTACACAACGCAATAAAAGTGGCTGCTCTTGCAAAATAACCCGTCCCAGTTGCACCATTGCTGCCATGGTGAGCTCATTTAACAAATTATATTTTTCATCTAAATAGCCCCAATAGAGTTCCATACTGTGTTCATGCTGTTTCAACTGTAAAGGCACGAATTCACTGCCATCAATCACCAGCCGCTGAAAGCGCATGCTATAGCCGATCATTTCCGCGACACTACTGCTACGTGAAACCATATAACCCAGTACACCAAAATGCTCAGGACGAATGACCTGCACGATTTCAAAAATCAGCTGCGGACAGTTCAGATGTTGCCGAGTAGTTAAAATAATATGATTCAACAATTCCAAAGGTACTTGTGTATCAAAAGGCTGATCGATGAGGGTCACAAGCGAGTCATGCACATCTTGCAGAAAGTCGGCAGTTAAGGGTTCAATCCCCACATCACGCAAATAAGTCGCCCAGAGCTGAAGATAACCATTGGATATTTTTATGTCTTGCATGTGCGATTCTCGCTGGCAGCTCTAATCTGACCAGTTTTATTTTCATTTGGCATAAAATGTATAAAAATTGGCAAGCTCTGTCAAAACAATGGCGAGATTCGCCGACATACTGTCAGCATCGTCACAAAAAAGAATCTACAAGATGAACGCCATATTAAAATCCGCCCTACAGCCTGTGGTTCGCACCCAACTTGATTTTAAACTGGATGAAATTCCACGTTACTGGTTCGGCGGCGATCCCTTTATGACACGCATGTTCGATGCCCTGAGCCTGACCTTTCCAGACGGCGAGCGCTATTTTATTCAGAGTGTCCGCCTGTTCCGCGATCAGATCCAGGACCCGGAGCTGCAACAACGTGTCGCGGATTTCATCCGCCAGGAAGCCCAGCACGGCATCGCGCATGACAAAATGAATCAGTTGATGCGCGAGCAAGGCATGCCTGTAGACCAATTTATTGAACGTTTAAATAAAATTTTCAATTATGATCTGAAGCACCGCTCACCCCAGTTTAATATTGCCATTACCGCTGCGGCAGAGCACTTAACGGCGCTTATGGCAGAAACTTTTTATGGACAAAAACAGACCCTGAAAGATGCCCATCCTTTTGTACGGGCATTATTGGCCTGGCATGCCATTGAGGAAATGGAACACCGCGATGTAGCTTTTGATGTGATGAAAAATGTGGCTAAAACCCCAGAATTTACCCGTCGAGCCACCTTAGTCAGCACGACCATTTTAATGTTTAGTTTTACCGTCTACCGTGCCAATGTCATGCTGAAACATGATGGCTTTAGCCTCTTGCAACGCTTGCAGATGAATATCAAGAGCTTACCCTGGTTTTTTGGCCCAAAAGGCACATTGACCCGAATGGGCAAACAGTATCGAGACTGGTTTAAAAAAGACTTTCATCCGAGTCAGCACCCAGTGATTGCCCAATACGATGTCTGGATCAACACCCTAAATGAAACCGGCGATCCGATTCAAGCCGGTGAAGCCTTCTGGCAGGCCGCGAAAGACTACACGTGAGCATCGCTTAAATCAAAAAACCCTCATTAACTTGAAGGCTTTTTGATTTAAGCTGATTTACCATTTGGCATAATGCTGCTCAAGCAAGGCATATTCATTCAGTAAAATAATTTCCTGATCATCCTGCTGAATGGTGCCACAGACTTTGGCCTGCCACTGGCTAAACTGGCTGCCGACCAGACGCAAATTCAGATTTTCATAACGTCGCCAACCGGTTGTCACCGTTAGATTCAGCTTTTCATCTAGTGATTGAATCGTCCATTGAGTTTCAGTTTCCTGCTGAAAGAGCACATCAGCCAATGGATAAATTTTTCCGTTGATCCACAAACAGTTTTCATTACCAAAGCTTTCGTTAACACCGGATGCTAAATTAATTCCAATCCGCTGATTGGTCGCATCCCAAAAGTTACACGACAACCAAAACCAGGCAGTTTCTGGACGTAGAAAACCACAGGTGTCATCCAGCAAGGCAAAAGTTCGTTCGTTAAATTGAATCTTTTGTTTTTGTTTATTTAAAAAATAGCCTTCGCAACCTAAGGTCGTGAGCTTTTGCGTATAAGTCCAACCGTTGATACCAGTTGGGCTACACATACTTAAAGGATCGGTTCCTGCACAAAAGATTCGTGCACTGAGCTGAATTTCGCCGTATTTACTGACATTGATATAGCGCACACCGTTGGCATGCTGAATATCGACCTGAAAAGGCGATTTATGAAAATAACTGTGATTGAATAATGGTTGTTCATCCAGCACAGTATGGCGAGACAGGAAATTAATCGCATTCCATTCCAGAACGTCATTGGTCATATGGTTGTAGACATAGACAAAACTGTGCCCTGCCCATGCAATATCGGCAATCGCCAGCCCAATGGTATAATGTTCGTGCTGAATACTACAAAATTTGAATTTCTTATATTTTAGATGCTTACGCCAGCCTGACAGCACCTGACCATAAGGGTTCTTGTATTGATATGCCTGATAGTCAATACTTTTTGGAAGTTCCTTGAAACGTCCATAGTGCGGTTGTCCATTTGCCTGAATTAAATCCATTTAAGATGTTCCATCTCAGTCAAAAGCTGTTTTTCCTTTCCGGTATTATGCAGATTATTGAACTTTGATAAAGATTTTTTTTAAGTCACTCGTCGAATCCTGACCCTCAGCCACGCTATAGCCCTATGCTTCAGTTTTAAATCGTAAGATAGGTATTTTCCCAGCGATTCGCACTAAAATGTCCCTCCACCAGCTGTACATATCGGCCATACACCTGATCAATCGCAATGCAATCATCGACATCCAGCACCCGGTCAGTATGCTGTTTTTGCCAGTGCTTGGCGAAATAAGCTTTACCGCGCTGTTTTGCCACCATGGCATTCTGTGCCACCACCAGCACATAACGGTGCAGCTCACCAAATTCACGTGCATCATAACCACCTAAATTAATCAGCCAAAGCTTTTCGGCAGCCTGATTCGGGGCAGCATCGCTAAATTGAACGTGATAATTTTTGCCCTCGAACTCCAGTCCATTAATTTGCGCCCAAGCATCAATATGCAGCCCTTTTTGCTCGGCAAACCAGGCATTTTTCAGTTGAGGATAGGTTTCTTCCAGAGTTTCGCCTACTGCCAGTACCACATCATGAACTTCTGTATTGGCACGGGCATGACGGCCACCAAGCATCACAATAAATAAACTGGGCATTCGATTTCCTTATTTCGCTGCAATTTTAAGAATGATTTGATCAATGCTTAGAAGTATATCGCAAAGTAATTCCATGATATTGAGGTGATGATTCGTCAAGACAAATTTCCTCAATTGACCCTAAGAAATTGTCCCGAAATAGTATCTGCTTACTCAACATTTATTTGTATTTCGGGATCATCACGATCCCGCCCAATGCTCAAAAACTCATCTTCAGTGAATACAATCTGGTAGCATAAAATTTCCTTCCAGCACCACAATGATTTCTAAGCGCCGAAAATTATTTTTTTGTACAAAATACAAACACAGCTAAACCATACAAATCTGTACAAATTTTCGCCCAAATTTCAATCTAAAAGCATATTTCGTTGACTGAAATGCGCTGAAAGACGATACTCTCAATGTTTTTATTTAAGCAAATCGGTTCAATGAGGCTGGACCAAAAGTTCGGTCCTCAGAAACTCAATCCAACGCAAGGGGCTATATATGGCTGGTGGAAAGTCAACTATCATTTACACACTGACCGACGAGGCGCCATTACTGGCGACTTATTCTCTGCTGCCGATCATTGAGACCTTTACTAAGCCAGCTGGCGTTGAGATCGTCAAAAGTGACATCTCTGTAGCTGTGCGCGTGCTCTCTGAATTTACAGATTACCTAAGCGAAGAGCAAAAGGTGCCTGACACTCTAGCTGAGCTAGGTCGTCTTACACAAGATCCAGACACGAACATTATCAAACTCCCAAATATCAGTGCTTCTGTTGGCCAGCTAACAGCGTGTATCAAGGAACTCCAGTCTAAAGGCTATGCCCTTCCTGACTATCCTGAAAACCCGGCCACTGAAGAAGAAAAAGCAATCAAGGCACGTTATAGCAAATGTCTTGGTTCAGCAGTAAACCCGGTACTACGTGAAGGTAACTCAGACCGTCGTGCACCTGCTGCCGTTAAAAACTATGTGAAAAAACACCCGCACTCTATGAGCGAGTGGAAACAGTGGTCTCAAACTCACGTTTCACACATGGACGAAGGCGACTTCTACCATGGCGAAAAGTCGATGACTTTAGACCGTGCACGTAATGTGAAAATGGAATTGATCACCAAGTCTGGTGAAACCATTGTTCTTAAGCCAAAAGTTGCACTTCAAGATGGCGAAATCATCGATTCAATGTTCATGAGCAAAAAAGCGCTTTGCGATTTCTATGAAAAAGAATTAGATGATTGTAAAGAAGCCGGCATCTTGTTCTCACTTCACGTCAAAGCAACCATGATGAAAGTTTCACACCCGATCGTATTCGGTCACTGTGTGAGAATTTACTACAAAGACGCATTTGAAAAACACGGCAAGTTATTTGATGAGCTGGGCGTGAACGTAAACAACGGTATGGCTGGTCTTTATGAAAAGATCGAAACTCTACCAACCTCTGTACGTGAAGAAATCATTGCAGATCTACATGCTTGCCAAGAACACCGTCCTGCGCTTGCGATGGTTGATTCTGCCAAAGGCATCACGAACTTCCATTCACCAAACGACGTGATTGTAGATGCTTCTATGCCTGCAATGATCCGTGGTGGCGGTAAAATGTGGGGCGCTGATGGCAAACCTTATGACTGTAAAGCCGTCATGCCTGAATCAACATTCGCACGTATTTACCAGGAAATGATCAACTTCTGTAAGTGGAATGGCAATTTTGATCCACGTACAATGGGTACCGTACCGAACGTTGGTTTGATGGCGCAAAAAGCGGAAGAATACGGTTCACACGACAAAACTTTCGAGATCTCTGAAGCAGGTATTGCCAACATCGTTGATCTTGAAACTGGCGAAGTGCTGATGTCACAAAACGTGGAAGAAGGCGATATCTGGCGTATGTGTCAGGTGAAAGACGCACCGATCCGCGACTGGGTGAAACTTGCAGTAACGCGTGCACGTAACTCTGGCATGCCGGCAATCTTCTGGCTTGACCCGTACCGTCCACACGAAAATGAACTGATCAAGAAAGTTGAAAAATACCTGAAAGATCACGACACTACCGGTCTTGATATCCAGATCATGTCACAAGTACGTGCAATGCGTTATACGCTTGAACGTGTTGCGCGCGGTCTAGATACCATTTCTGTAACAGGTAACATCTTACGTGACTACCTGACTGACTTGTTCCCGATCATGGAATTGGGTACATCTGCGAAAATGTTGTCAATCGTGCCGTTAATGGCGGGTGGCGGCATGTATGAAACAGGTGCAGGTGGTTCTGCTCCTAAGCACGTACAGCAGTTAGTTGAAGAAAACCACTTACGTTGGGATTCACTCGGTGAATTCATGGCGTTGGCGGTATCTTTAGAAGAAATGGGTATTAAAGAAGGCAATGACGACATCAAGTTACTTGCTAAAACTTTAGACCAAGCGACTGGCAAATTGCTAGATAACGACAAGTCTCCTTCTCGTCGTACTGGCGAATTGGACAACCGTGGCAGTCATTTCTACCTAGCGAAATTCTGGGCTGAAGAACTTGCCGCTCAAGACGAAAATGCTGAATTGAAAGCGAAGTTTGCACCACTTGCAAAAACTTTAGCTGAAAATGAAGAGAAAATCATTGCTGAGCTTGCAGAAGTTCAAGGCAAATCTGTAGACATCGGCGGTTACTACGCAGTTGATCAAGAAAAAGTAAATGCAGTGATGCGTCCAAGCGCAACTTTGAATGCTGCGCTTAAAACGATCTAAGCTTTTGCAAAACTGACTTGATCAGTAATGTAAAATAAAAAAACCGGCGTCTAGGCGCCGGTTTTTTATGTCTGATTGATGTATCAAAGTTATTCAATTAATCTATTTTTCGCTATAGATATAAATCATCATCTTACTGACAAAACCACTCAAATTCAGTCAAAAACTATTTTAAGAAATGATGAAAATAAATACTTTTAAATATACAGACAATAAAAAACCCCAAGACTGAATGTGCTTGGGGTTTTCTAGAATTTTGGTCCCGAGGGTCGGACTCGAACCGACACGTCATCTCTGACAGCGGATTTTGAGTCCGCCGCGTCTACCAATTTCACCACCTCGGGAGTGGATGAAAGGTATAATACGCGATTTCTCGGCACTGTCAACGCAGAATATTTACATTTGTTTATTTTTAAAACAAATGGCATTTTTTCGTTTTAAAATCGAGCAATTCCCGCTATAAAAAAGAAAAAAGTTTATACTAGCCGCAGTTTTTTTAGCGTAAATCATCATGCAACTTTCTGATTTTAATTTTGATCTCCCCGATGAGCTGATTGCTCGCTATCCTCTGGAAACACGCAGTGCCTCTCGCCTGCTGCACCTCGATGCACACGGTCAATATCACGACCATCAATTTACCGATATTCTGGACTTGCTTGAAGACGGCGACTTACTGGTATTGAACGACACCAAAGTCATGAAAGCACGTCTAAAAGGCAAACGTGCCTCAGGCGGCGCGGTAGAAGTACTGGTTGAGCGCATGATGGATCAGTTCATTGCACATTGTCATATCAAGGCCAGCAACTCACCGAAAGCCGGTGCAGAACTGTTTATTGGCCCAGATGCAGTAAAAGTGACCGTGCAAGGTCGTCATGAAAACCTGTTTATTGTGGAATTTTCACAGCCGATTTTAGACGTCTTAGACAAATATGGCGCCCTCCCTATTCCGCCCTATTTCAACCGTGAAGCAGAAGAAATTGATACCGAACGTTATCAAACTGTGTTTAATGATCCAACCAAGCTGGCCAGTGTCGCAGCACCTACGGCTTCTCTGCATTTCGATAAAGACTTATTGAAAAAGTTAGCAGCCAAAGGAATTCAAACCACCTTTGTCACACTACATGTGGGCGCAGGTACATTCTTACCAGTACGCACTACCGATATTGAAAATCACATCATGCACAGCGAATGGTGCCAGGTGTCCGATGAGTCGATGGAACTCATCAAAACAACTAAAGCGCGTGGCAATAAAGTGATTGCTGTCGGTACAACGGCTACCCGTGCCACAGAAAGTGCGGCGCAGGCCAATGGCGGTGAACTAAAAGGCTGGACCGGTGATACCCAGATTTTCATTTATCCAGGTTATCAGTTCAAAGTGGTCGATCGTCTGATTACCAATTTCCATTTACCGGAATCGACCCTGTTAATGCTGGTTTCTGCCCTGTCCAATCGTGACAACATTCTGAATGCCTACAAGC
Organism: Acinetobacter sp. YH12105; assembly: GCF_013419095.1. Taxonomy (NCBI): domain Bacteria; kingdom Pseudomonadati; phylum Pseudomonadota; class Gammaproteobacteria; order Moraxellales; family Moraxellaceae; genus Acinetobacter; species Acinetobacter sp. YH12105. The sequence continues at coordinate 45,280 of NZ_VPAU01000017.1, read as the reverse complement.
ATGCAGTAGACAGCCAATATCGTTTCTTCAGTTATGGCGATGCCATGCTGATTGATCAGGCACAATAGCGAGAATAGCTGCCCATGCCGATCGAGTCTGTACAACAGTCCATTCATATTCGCCGCAAGAAAAATGCAGTGGTGTTTCAGAATATCGCCCGGCTGTGGGATTTGGGCCGTCAAGCCAAGAGTCATCAAGACCTGCTGGACGGATTGCATCCCTGGAATGGCCCGATAACGCTAAAATTTGAAAATAATCTGCCATTGGCGCTGGCTGGTATTGGTTTGTTGCTCATCGTCAGCATTTTTATTGCACCGGAAAATATCTGGATTCAAAGTGGCGTTTTTCTGGGCGGTCTGCTGCTGTTCTGGGCCTATCTTTGCTATGAGCAACAACAACCATTAGATGAAGTTATTGGCTTTCTGGAAGATGCAGCACTGGCCAAAAAATATCAGCTTGCCTTTCAGCAACAGCCACAGCATATTTCAATTCCTTTAAATCCCCTGCATTTTATTGGACATTTAAAACGTTTATTCCCCTTATTCAATCAAGGTTCTTTGAGTAATGAGATTACACGTTATGCCAGTACGATATGGGAAGATGAAAACGGCCAGCAACATCAGGTGCTGCTGTTTCAATATCACTATATTGATGAAGTACAGGTTCGCAACAAGCAAGGGCAGCCGGTTAAATTAATGCAGGTTCACAAAGACCTGTGGGGCGTATTTGTCTTTGATATCCAGATTCAGGGACTGGCGGTCACGACTTCTCGACGTAAATTTTATTATCCTTATAGCCATCCTTGGCATAGTAGCGATATTCGTACCAATCAACGCTTAAGCTTTTATGGCAGTGATCCGATGCAAACCGCCAAATTACTCAGTCCGGGTTTTGTACTGCGTCTGGCCGATTTTTTTGCACAGCGTCAGGGGGATTTACTGTTTCATCCAGAAAATCGGATGCTCTGCTATCTGGGGCCTCATGACCTATTTCAGGTGTCGAGCAAGCATCGTCATATCAATGATATTTCGACATTGCGCGGCCATCTCAGAACGTTTAAATTAAGACAACTCGAACAGTTACAACATGATCTTGTGCAGTTTTTAAAATAACTGCTTTTTTTTAAATCAATATTTTCAGAATATAAATATGAATTGGGGAGATCTCGCATGGGATTTTTGGTTTTATGTTTGATCATTATTGCGCTGATTGTGCTGATCATTATGATCCGCAACAGTATTGTCCGTCATCACAACGCGACGATTCGCGCCTGGTCGGATGTTGCCAGTTATGAACGGCAGAAACTGAAAATTCTGGATGGACTGCAGCCGCTGGTCGAGCAATATTCTTCTTTTGAAAAAGGCACACTGGAAAAAGTCACCGAACTGCGTCAGAACATCATGAATTTAAATATCAACGATGCCGACATTTCTCAGTTACAGCGCATTGAAAGCCTGAACAAACAACTCATGCATAGCCTCAATGTAGTGGTTGAAAACTATCCCGAGCTAAAAGCCAATGACATTTATCTGAAAATGATGGCTGAAATTGAAGAACAGAATGAAAATGTCGGTGCGGCAATTACCATTTATAATCGCAATGTGGAACTGTTTAATAACCAGATCCAGATTTTCCCACACAATGTGATTAATAATATGCTGTTAGGAAAAAAAGCAGTTCGCCCTTTTCGCGATCAGAGCGCAACCCAGAGTTTTGACTATCGTCCAAATTTTCACTGAGCAACTATCTCATCTGATCGACTTTCTCATCCTGGCGTACTCAACTTATAATAAAATGACCCAGGATGAAGCTACACCTTTATAAAACCAATAAAATAAAGAATAAAAATTATGCTGAATTATGTAGAGCGCTTAGAGCAGACGCTGGTGGAAGAATTTTATCAGCTTTATGACCATTATCAGGACGATGGAATCTATGCCTGTAGTCTGGTCTTTGACGAATTTTTACTGCTGGATGATCTGGCCATTTCGACTGAATGCAGTATTTTTAAAGATCCGGAAGATCAGCGGCAATATCTGGCTGAACAAGATCGCTGGAATGTCCCAAAATGGCGTTATCGGGCACAAGCTGCGCCCGACTCCGGACTGATCCCCTTCAAAACTTTGCTGGCTGATTATTTTAAAACCCAGCATAGTTTTGGTCATCCGCTATTAGAACAGCAACAGCTCCACACAACACATCTGGATTTATTACTGCAAACATTCAAACAGGCCAAATATCGCCTCTCCGAAGCCTATGGTCTGGATCTGGGCAATATACTTTTTTTCCTGAGCCTGCCAAACCAGGCCGAATTTGAACGCCGATCTGCACTGGAACTCAACCCAGAAAGCGCCTTATTGCAAAACTTTCTAGCCTCCCGACATGCCCAGCCTTTTTCTGAAATCAGTAAGCGATTAAAACTCTCGCAAAATGACAAAGACATTCTGATTGATCTGGAGCAAATGCTGGTGATGGAGCCTTATGATTATCTGCAAGTGGCGCACGATGCCTATTTGCTGACCTTGGAATCCTACTTTATCGACAGCAATATCTATATCCAGAAACTGATCCAGCATATTGCCGCCATGGCCTCTGAACCGGATGGCAGCTGTGCTCTTAGCCGGGAAGATATCCAGCAGCGCTTGCAACAGTTTTCTGCAAATTCGACTATTTCACCTGATCTTGCATTTATTCAACGATAAATAAAATTACAGAGCGAATGCTCTACAATGCTGGCGTTTAGCGTAAGAATCAAGGAAAATAGCGCCCTTTAGCTATGAACTAGCAGCGAACTGTTTTTTCGCCTGGATGTGGAACTCCTATGAAGTTTGAAAAATTAGGTCAGTCGGGTCGCGCCCGTCGTGGTCGTTTAACGCTTGAACATGGTGTGGTTGAAACCCCGATGTTTATGCCTGTCGGCACTTACGGTACGGTGAAAGGCCTGTTGCCGCGTGATATTAAAGAGATCAAGTCTCAAGTCATTTTGGGCAATACCTTCCATTTGTATTTACGTCCAGGACTCGATGTGATTCGTGAACATGGTGGCCTGCACGAATTTATGAAGTGGAATAATCCCATTTTGACCGATTCCGGCGGCTTCCAGGTGTTCAGTCTGGGCGCAATGCGTAAAATTAAAGAAGAAGGTGTCACCTTCCGCTCACCCATCGATGGTTCAAAAGTATTTTTATCGCCTGAAATTTCAATGGACATTCAGCACACGCTGAACTCTGACATTGTGATGATTTTTGATGAATGTACGCCGTACCCTGCGACGCATGAAGAAGCGCAAAAATCCTTGCAACTGTCTTTGCGCTGGGCGAAGCGCTGTAAAACCCAACATCACGAGGTTCTGAAAAACCGTAATGCACTGTTTGGGATTATTCAGGGTGGCATGTATGAAGACTTACGTGAAGAATCGTTAAAAGGCCTGCTTGATATTGACTTTGATGGTTACGCGATTGGCGGTCTGTCCGTTGGCGAGCCTAAAGAAGAAATGATCAAGGTACTGGATTATCTTCCAGAACAAATGCCGGCAGATAAACCGCGCTATTTGATGGGGGTCGGCAAGCCTGAAGATATTGTGGAAGCGGTGCGCCGTGGTGTCGATATGTTTGACTGCGTGATGCCAACCCGAAATGCACGTAATGGTCATTATTTTGTCACAGATGGTCTGGTACGGATCCGTAATGCAAAATATCGTCACGATCAAAGCCCGCTTGATCCACATTGCGATTGCTACACCTGTACCAACTTCACTCGTGCTTATTTATTCCACCTCGAAAAATGTGGGGAAATGCTTGGTTCGATGCTCGGTACCATTCATAACTTGCGTTATTACCTGCGCTTGACTGAATCCATGCGTGATGCCTTGGACAACGGTACATTTGATGCGTTTGTGCAGGACTTTTATGCCCGTCGTGGCCTGGAAGTACCCCCTTGCCCGCAAGATTAATCCATCAGCATTTGCGCTGAGGAAAAAGACAATGTAAATTGCAAGAATATGTCAATTTATTATCAAGTTGATCACCAGTTTTTTATTTTAGGAAAATGTAATGAGCCTTTTTATTTCGACTGCTCACGCTGCAGGTGAAGCTGCACAACAACCAAGCATGATGGCCAACCTTCTGATGATTGCAGTTTTTATTGCGATCTTCTATTTCTTGATCTGGCGCCCCCAATCTAAACGCGCCAAAGAACACCGTGCTTTGGTTGAAAGCCTTGGAGTTGGCAGTGAAGTGGTATTTGCAGGCGGATTAATGGGCAAAATCACCAAGATTGAAGGTGACTTCGCAGTGGTTGAATTGAGCCGTGGCGTAGAAGTTAAAGTTCAGCGTGCGAGTGTGATTTCAGTCCTTCCTGAAGGCACTTTAAATAACCTTTAATCAAAAATAGTCGTGCCCTTGCACGGCTTTTTCATTTTAAGAAGAAAATAAATGCGTTACCCAGCATGGAAATATGTACTGATTCTAGTTGTACTAGTCATCAGTACCTTATATGCCCTGCCAAGTTTGTATCCAGATGAACCTGCTGTACAGATTTCGGGTGCCAAAGCCGGTACTCAAATTGATGCAAGCATCGTACAAAAAGCAGAGCAAATTTTAACAACTGAAAATATTGCCACCCATGACAATAGCTTTAGCAACAATGCTGCCTTATTACGTGTAGATTCAAGTGAATTGCAACTTAAAGCCAAAGAAGCTTTACGTCGCGGATTAGGTGATGATTACGTGGTTGCATTGAACCTTGCCCCGACCACGCCGGAATGGCTACAAAAAATTGGTGCCAAGCCAATGAAGCTGGGTCTGGATTTACGTGGCGGTGTTCACTTCCTGCTTGAAGTGGACATGGACAAAGCGATTGCGCAGCGCATGGAAACCTCTGCGACAGACCTACGTCGTCAGTTGCGTGATAACAACCTGAAATTTAATAGCCTGAACTTAAGCAGCAACACCATTGTGGTGCAGTTTGCCAGCAACGATGATCGTGCTGCAGCGATGGACTTCTTGCGCCGTAATGGCAATGAGTTTACCCAGCAGGCTGTTGCGACTGATACCGGCTCGACTTTACGTTTGACTTATACTGATGTACGTAAGCAAGAAATCGAGTCTTATGCAGTCAACCAGAACTTGACCACGTTACGTAACCGTATTAACGAATTGGGTGTGGCAGAAGCACTGGTGCAAACCCAGGGCAGCAACCGTATTGTGGTTGAATTGCCGGGTGTACAGGATACTGCAGAAGCAAAACGTGTCTTGGGTCGTACTGCGAACCTCGAGTTTCGTCTGGTTTCTGATCTGAATGATCAATATATTGATCCATATACCGGTCAGGCGACTGGCACATTGCCACCAGGTACAGAAGTATTCGCTTATGAATCCCTGGACAGTGGTCGTCAGCTGCTTTTGAACCGCAACCGGATCTTGACTGGTGAACGTGTTCAGAATGCATCTTCTGGCTTTAGTCAGGACACCGGCGGTGCTGAAGTCAACATTACGCTAGACAGCGCAGGCGGCAAACTGATGTCGGATGCGACCCGTAATGCGGTTGGCAAACGTATGGCTGTACTGTTCATCGAGAACAAACAGCGCATTAGCTATGTGGAAGACCCTGCGACCGGTACTCAAACTGAAGTTCGTACCCCATATACTGAATCTGTCGTGATTAATGCTGCAACTATTCAGGCGGTACTCGGCTCTCAGTTCCGTATTACTGGTCTGGATTCTCCGCAGGAAGCTGCTGAACTTGCCTTGATGCTACGTGCAGGTGCTTTGGCTGCGCCAATGTACTTTGTCGAAGAACGTGTGATTGGTCCAAGTCTGGGTCAGGAAAACATCGACAAAGGGGTACTTTCAACGCAAATCGGCTTCATTCTGGTGGCGATCTGGATGGTGGTATTCTTCCGTCTGTTTGGTGTGATTGCCAACTTTGCTCTGGTCTTTAACCTGGCCATGCTTCTTACCGTCATGTCATGGATTGGGGCTTCTTTAACCCTTCCTGGTATTGCCGGTATCGTGATTACCATCGGTATGGCGGTAGATGCCAACGTACTGATCTGTGAACGAATACGGGAAGAGATGAAATGGGGTGCCTCGCCGAAACAGGCGATCGTGGCGGGTTATGATCGAGCCTATAACACCATTTTTGACTCGAACCTCACCACCTTCCTGGTTGCATTCATTCTGTTCGCGATTGGTACAGGTCCGATCAAAGGCTTTGCCGTGACCCTGATGATTGGTATCGTCTGCTCGATGTTTACTGCCATTACAGTGACCCGTGCCGTGGTACAGATCATTTATGGCAAAAAACGTAACTTGAAAAAGTTGAGCATTTAAGGAGATCGATGATGACTGAAAATACTCAACTGAATCAGAAACAGTATGGTCGCCCTGAAGACGAACGCGTCATTCCGTTTATGAAGATTGCTTTGCCTGCGGCATTGTTGTCTATCTTCTTAACGGTTGCGAGTCTGTTCTTTATTGCCACTAAAGGTCTGAACCTGGGTCTGGACTTTACCGGTGGTGTGGCAGCCGAGCTGAACTATACCAATCCGGTCAAACCGGAGGATGTTTCCAAGGCACTGAGCCAGGCTGGCTTCAACGATGCTGTCGTACAAACTTTAGGTTCAGAACGCGACCTGATGGTACGTATGCCCGTTCAGGAAGACATTGAAGCTGAAGACCTGACTAAAGCGGTCACAGCAGCGGTTCAGCTGCCAAATAATGCGGCAGAGGTACCGAAGCTTGATGTAGTCGGCGGACAGGTGGGTAATGAGCTGTATGTCCGCTCTGGTGGCGCGGTGGCACTGGCACTCTTGCTGATGCTGGTCTATGTCACCATCCGCTTTGAGCTCAAACTGGCGATCGGTGCAGTACTGTCGCTATTCCATGACATCGTGGTGACCCTCGGGATTTTTGCCATGACGCAGTGGCCATTTGACCTGACGGTACTTGCGGCACTCCTTGCGATCATTGGTTTCTCACTGAACGATAATATCGTGGTCTCTGACCGTATCCGTGAGAACTTCCGTAAGATTCGGGGTGCAGAACCGCTTGAAGTGATTAACATTGCCCTGACCGAAACCTTACGCCGTACCATTCATACCTCTATGACGCTATTGCTGGTTGTTGTTGCAATGATGCTCATGGGTGGTGATGGCCTGAAATGGTTCTCGATTGCGATGTTTGTCGGCGTTTTTGTCGGTACCTACTCTTCAATCTATATCGGGACTGGATTTGCACTTTGGCGTGGTTTAAACCGTCAGGACTTTATCGTACAAGTCAAGCCAGAATTTGAAGACGAAAACCAGATTCCCTAATCTGATATTTCATTTTCATCGTTCAGCCCGTCCTAGGATGGGCTGAATTATTTCTGCTGTTTGAATGTTGAAGTAGCCGGCAGAATCGCAATCACTGGATGGATTTTTTCAATATCTGTTTTTTGGAAAATGACTTTCCGATTTTCATCCAGACTTTGAAATTCATAAGTATCTTGAGCTTCCCCCACCCCCTCCAAAATGAGCTGCAAGCCGTTGGCCAGATACACACAGCACATCCCAAAAACTGGCAACTCTTTATCACAAACCAGCCACCAGTCCGGTTTCAGACTGGGAAAATAATAGCGCTCTGCCACCTGAATCGCATAATGCTGTGCTTGCAGATGAAAAATATCCGGATTGAACGAAACCGTAGAATCTATGGGATTGAGTTTAAAGGCCTGCTGCTGTACCACCTGCATCTGAAACAAAGCGACCTGTTCTATAGCTGTAGCAAGTTCAATCTTCGGCTCGACCGTCTGATCCAGAATTAAACGGGCTAAGCCAAGCTGCTGTTCCAGTTCCCTTGCCGCCTTCTCCCCGATCTGACGTTTGCTATTCAGTAACTGTGCGATATAGGCAGCAGACAAGCCAAAATGCTCGCAGATCTCTTTGCCGGTTTTAAATTGCTGGGTGTCAATCAGCTGATCAATCACTTTTCTCAGATGATGTCGTCTTCGTTCAAATATTTCTGGCGCACTCATATCCATCTACTGATCTTTTTTTATCCATTTTATTCAAATACCTTACAATAAAAAAGCCCGCAATCAAATTGCAGGCTTTTCAACTGATTTCATAGGAATTTAAGTACCCTGTACCAGACGACGGGCACTAATAATCCCCGGTTGCTGCTCAAGACGAGCCAGCAGCTTGGAAAGTTGCGCCAGGCCTTTGACTTCAATCAACAGCTTCATATTGGCGATACCATCCGCTTCCGAAATGGTATTGACCTGACGGATATTGATCTGATCGGAGAAAATCACCTGAGTCAAATCTTTGAGCAGACCACGTCGATCATAGGCTTCCACCACAATCTGTACGCTCTGGCCACGAGTCGGCTGCATTTCCCAGTCGGCTTCTACCGCACGTTCAGGCTCTTGGGTGATCATGCGCACATAGTCCGGACAAGCCACCTTATGAATGCTTACCCCACGATTCAGGGTGATATAGCCAGCGATCGACTCACCATGCACCGGTTGGCAACATTGCGCGACATGCAGCTCTACGTTATCCAGCCCGTCAATCAGAATACCGTGCGCTGACAGGGTATGACTGGCACGCGGATTCAGCGCTGGCTTCAGCACCAGCTCAGGTTCATCCTGATCCAGATGCATATGACGATTCACCTGATTAATCAAGGCATGCAGGCTGATATCACCATTGACCAGATTCACCAGAATGTCATCACCAGTTTTGACATTAAAATGATTGCAATAATCACTCAAATCGATCGATTTTGGATGAATCGCCAGACGTGACAATTCTTTATTCAGCACTTCACGGCCGACTTCCAGGTTTTTACTGCGGTCCTGTTGACGGAACCAGTGGCGCAACTTGTCGCGCGCACGTGCAGTCTTGATATAACCCAGAGAGTTAACCAGCCAGTCCCGATTCGGCTCACGGTCTTTTTTGGTCAGAATCTCGACCTGTTCCCCGGTTTTCAGGGTATAGGTCAGTGGCACATAGCGCTGATTGACACGCGCGGCATAGCATTTGTTACCAACTTCGGTATGCACATGATAAGCAAAGTCGAGCACAGTTGAATCACGCGGCAACTCTTTGATATCACCATCACGACTAAACACATAAATTTTTTCGAAGCCTTCGAAGTCTTGAATATGTTCGAAGTTTTCGATTTCATCTTCTGCTTCTTTATGTGCACTGGACTCATTGCGTTCCTGATAATGCTCGAGAACTGCGCGTAAAGAATGCAAACGATGATTAAAAGAATGATCGGTGGTTTTCGAGCCTTCTTTATAATTAAAGTGCGAACACACCCCCAGCTCTGCTTCTTCATGCATGCTGTAAGTACGAATCTGCACTTCAAGTGATTTGTTCTCGGCAATTACAGCCGTATGCAGGGAACGATAGCCATTGGCTTTTGGATTGGTGATATAGTCATCAAACTGATGCGGAATATGTCGCCAGATCTGATGTACAATCCCTAAACTGTGGTAACACTCCGGTACGCTCTTGACCAATACCCTTAAGGCACGAATATCATAGAGCTGGTCAAAACTCAGGCTCTTGCTTTTCATTTTTCGATAAATCGAATAAATGTGTTTTACGCGTCCGTTAATTTCAGCTTCGATGCCATATTCAGACAATTCATTGCGTAATTTATCAATCACGAATTGAATATATTGCTCTCGTTCTAAACGTTTTTCATTCAGTAAAGAAGCAATTTCTTTATAACGTTCTGGCGCAAGATAACGGAAGGCCAAGTCTTCCAGTTCCCACTTTAACTGGGCGATGCCTAAACGGTGCGCCAGTGGTGAGTAGATCGTCAGAATTTCTCGGGCAACCCGTTCCTGACGCTCACGCGAGGAATTGGTCAGCTCACGCAAGGCATAGGTACGCTCTGCCAACTTCACCAGAACCACACGCACGTCTTCGGTCACTGAAATCAGCATTTTATAAATGCCGGACAGATGTTCACGCTGATTATTATCGAAATGGTCTTCCAGACGTTTATTCTTTTCGATCAGTTCAGACAGTTTACCCATGGCCAGCGTGCCCTTGACCAGGCTATGCACTTGCTCACCAAATTTTTCTAACACTTCAGTCAGTGGCATGACGCCTTCACGCACCGAACGATAGAGCATGGCCGCGGACAGGGTATCTTCATCGACATGCAGATGTGCCAAAATATCCGCCATCTCAATACCGGTATAAAAGGTATTGGAACGATGCTGAACCGTACTTTGCAGCTCTCTTTCTAATGTTAAATGGGCGACTTCTTCGAGCTGCTGTAAAGGTGCCCCATCTAATATGCCACGAACCCGATCCAACCACTCAGTCAGATCGTGGTGTGCTTGTTCGGCATGTTCTACAGTCGTCTCCTGTGACAACTCATTGAGTCGTCCAGGGAGTTGCTCACGTACTGTGACCATACCCTTCTCCTACTTGTAAATACATCATTTCTTCAATCGTTCATTTAATTTTCTTTTTCGAACAATGCAATCGATTCAACATGCCCAGTATGCGTGAACATATCCATCACTCCGGCTTGAGTGAGGCGATAACCCTGTTGTACCAAGAGCCCTGCATCTCTTGCGAGTGTCGCAGGATTACATGACACATAAACGATTCTTTTTGCGCCAAACTGAGGAAGATAATGCATGACTTCTTCTGCGCCAGCACGTGGCGGGTCAATCAATAATGCATCAAAACCTTGATTTGCCCAAGTCTGGTGCGAGAAATCTTTGGTTAAATCTTGTGAATAAAAAGCAACTTGGGCAATACCATTATTTTTGGCATTTTCCGCACCGCGTTGCACCATTTCTTCACTCCCTTCCACTGCAATCACCTGACCAGATGTGCCTACACAGCGTGCCAGTGCTAGAGAAAAATTTCCTAATCCACAAAATAGATCCAGAACCCGCTCACCCTGTTGCAGCTGTAGCAAATTACATGCCAGCGCTACCATTTGCGGATTGATAGTCGAATTCACCTGAGTGAAGTCCACAGGATTAAAACCGAATTTCACATCAAAGTCATCAAGACTATAGTGCAAGCGCGCCGCGGCATCTGGAGCATCAATTCGCGAGAGTGTATCTTTGCCGGCAGGCTGCACATACAGTTGCCAGCCTTTCTGTAACGTAAATTCGCGCAATTGGTTGACATCAGCCACTGATAATTTTGCAGTTTCACGCACCAGTAAGGCAATATCCTGATCCCCCATGGCCAATTCTATATGACCAATGTCAGCCTTGCCATTGAGACTTTGCAGCAATTGTTTAAGGCTTGTAAGCGATCCAAATTCACGATCCAGAATCATGCAGCGATCAATCGAGGTTAATTTATTGCTTTGATTCTCACGAAAACCCACCACCAATGTGTCTTTAGCCGGCAGATAACGCACTCCGATCCGGGCTTTACGGCGATAATCTTCACGCTCGGAACGTAGCGGTGCAAGCCACTGCACAGGCTGGATGCCAGCAAAATGCTGTAAATGCGATTTCAGCACATTCTGTTTTAGTTCAATCTGTGCATCGGCTGCGATATGCTGCATATTACAGCCGCCACAGACCCCAAAATGTGCACAGATCGGCTTGACGCGAATTTCGGAAGCTTCGCTGAGTAATTCAAGACTGTCAGCTTCTTCCAGTTTTTTAACTTCACGGGTAATGCGAGCACGCACGGTTTCACCGGGCAAGGCATAACGGATAAAGACTTTCTTGCCGTGTTTATGCGGTGGATGATCCGGGTGTGAACCATAATGAGCGATGCCACGTCCCTCATGCGAAAGTGACTCAACCTGAAAAATGTACTCGGGTTGCTGGGTAGGACGTGTGTGTGCTCGATGCTTCATGAAAACCTAGGATGTGGGAGTTGGAAAATCAAAACGGGTAAAGTCAGTTCTTTGTGACGTTTCACGCCAAACCGATAAAAAGTCCGCATGCTGCGGTTGGGTATGCAAATATTGAATCGTACTGTGCAGCAAATGCTGATAATCCGGCAATAACAGCTGTCCTTTTAACAACAGCCAGCGGATATAGACCAGCCAGGTATTCAGCACATCGCCTTCACAATAAGAGGTCAGTTCGGTCCATTGCTGATTGCGGACATATTCAGGAACCCGATAGGCCCCGTCACCGCGTTTACCCGGATAACCCAGCAAATGTGCAACATCGTCCAGCTTCTGGAAATGACGCGCATGGAACATGGCCATCACATCCATTAAGTCGACATGACGATGATGGTAACGATTCTGGTAGTTATTATAACGCTTTTGCGTGTCAATTTCGCCCTGATCGAATAGACTCGGTGCAGAGAGTCCATGATACATGGCACGGTATAAAATCACCGGTAAATCAAACTGTGAACCATTCCAGCTGACCAGCGTCGGATGACGCTTATCAAAAATCGATAAGAATTTTCTTAAAATTTCCGCTTCAGAATGCTGTTCCCGGCTAAAAGAAAACAGCTTCATGCCCTGCTCATCGATCCATAAACCGGAAATACAGACAATTTCATGCAAGGGCGGACGCTGAAAATCAGAGCCTGAATCCTGACGGCGCAGTTTGGTCAGGGCCTGATCCAGATCTGCTTCAGGCAGGTCCAGACCAAATAAATGCGCGCCTGATTTGAGATCGGTTTGGGTTTCAATATCGAAAGTTAAAACAGGCAGGCGCATAACACAGTGCTCAAATAATTATTCAGAATCTTGCACAGAGAATAACCCTGTAGACAAGTAACGGTCACCACGGTCACAAATAATACACACAATGACGGCATCCGGATGTTCTTCCGCCAGCTTTATGGAAGCCCACACTGCACCACCAGATGAAGTACCAGCACTGATGCCTTCTTTCTGCGCCAGCTTACGCATGGTTTTTTCAGCTTCAATTTGTGGAATATCGATAATACGATCCACGCGACTGCGATCAAAAATGGTCGGCAGATATTCTTCCGGCCAGCGACGGATTCCGGCAATGCTTGAACCATCAGATGGCTGTAAACCCACGATCTGAATCTCCGGATTCATTTCCTTCAGATATTTCGAGACACCCATAATAGTGCCGGTTGTACCCATAGAACTGACAAAGTGGGTAATCTTGCCACCGGTTTGCTGCCAGATTTCAGGACCTGTAGTCAGATAATGTGCTTCGACATTATCCGGATTGCCAAACTGATTCAGTACCAGACCCACGCCATCATTTTGCATTTGAGCGGCCAGATCACGTGCACCTTCCATGCCTTGTTCTTTGGTAACTTCAATCAGCTCGGCACCATAAGCACGCATCGCATCCTTACGTTCCTGACTCATATTGTTCGGCATGATCAGCTTCATTTTATAGCCACGCATCGCTGCGACCATCGCCAATGCAATCCCCGTATTTCCGCTCGTTGCTTCAATCAGGGTATCACCCGGCTTGATCTGTCCACGCTTCTCGGCCTGCATGATCATATTATAGGCCGGACGGTCTTTGACCGATCCTGCCGGATTATTGCCTTCGAGTTTCGCGAGTACTGTAGCTTGAGTGTGACTTACCAGACGCTGTAAACGCACCAGTGGCGTTTTGCCGACATAGTGGTCTAACAAAAATTCATCTGCTTGAAAATCGGGGGTGGTATTACTCATTGTGTGCACCTATATCGAGGTGCGGCTATTGTATGAAAAAATGCTTTTCCCTGCATCCATTTAGCACTGCTTTTTCAGGAAACTCTCTAAAACAGACTCAGTATCCTGCTATAAACTTCATTTCCCTGTGATTTAGCAAGATCAAGCAGCTCAGCTGTGAATATAAAAGCGTTATTTTCAGCCCCGGACTTTCAGACGACTGAAGTCTTCATCGCCCGCTTTTCACTGTATTTCAGCAATCATTTAACTGAAATCTCTTGTATTTTTAAAGGTTGATCTGAACCCTTATAAAAATAATGCTTAAATTTTAACTGTCGATTTAAAGCATGCTAATATGCCAGACATAAAGAAAATACTGCTTAAATCATGTCAACGATCAATAAAAAGCTGTTTAAACGCCTACACTTAAATCACGCCTATGGACAGTTGATTGCGCTGATTTTTGTGCCGATTACTATTTTGGCCTGTGTTGGCGCGATGCTGGTGTTGACTGAAACCTCGAATGCCGCACGCGCCCAGCAAAAGCAGATGGCAATTGCCATTATGACGCGTTTTCAAGGCACGTCTGAGTATGCACTGGATATTTTAAGCCTGTATCCCTGGCAATATGATCAGGCCCACAATGCCATGCAGAATATGCTCAATGAAAAACATCTGGTTCGGGCAGCCATTCTGGATGACAGTGGCAAGAATCGTTTAGGTATAGGCTTTCAGGAACAGGCCGCTTGGCCCGATTTTGATAAAAGCGGTAACTTTATTGGCCCGATTCTGTATAAAGATAATCATATTTATGCCATTAAAGTGAATGAAAACAGTTTCTCTAAAGGCTGGCTGGCAATTGAACTGGATAATCAGCCGCTGGCCATTGCCCGCTACCGGGTATTGATCGTATTGATTGCAACGGGTCTATTAACCTTATTATTGTTATTACTCTGTCTGAACTTCTACTCACGGCGCTGGATTGCACCGATGTATGAAATTCGCATGCAGTTGCAGCGACTGAATGCCGATACTCTCGGCCAGCATATGGTGATTAACAGCACCGGAGAGCTGCGTTTACTGCAACGGGATATTGCCAATGTGGTAAAACGTCTGCATTTTAGTTTTCTGGAACTGCGCGAACATACTGAACAGACTGAAGATGATTTACGTCGTACTTTAGATACGCTCGAAGTACAGAATATTACTTACCGTCAGGCACGTGACCAGGCGATTTCAGCCAACCAGGCCAAGTCGGTGTTTCTGGCCAATATTTCCCATGAACTGCGTACCCCGCTCAACAGTATTGATGGCTTTATTCATCTGCTCTTGCGTCAGGGCAATCTCAGCAATGAGCAAAGTCTATATTTGCAGACTATTCGTAAATCTTCCGCACATTTACTGGCGCTGATTAATGATGTGCTGGATTTTTCCAAAATTGATGCCGGCAAACTGGAACTGGAAACCGCAGCTTTCGATCTGGAAGAAGCCATTTTTGATGTGATGGACATGCTCTCACCCCTGGCGGCACAAAAACATATTGATATGGCCTTCTACTACGCAGACAGCGTACCGAAACATGTGATTGGCGATGCGCTACGCTTTAAGCAGATTCTGACCAACCTGATTTCCAATGCGATCAAATTCACGCCGGATGGCGAAATCATCGTGCGGGCACGTATGGAACATGAGGGGATCGATCGATGTGTCTTGCATTTTAGTGTACAGGACAGCGGCATTGGCCTGAGTGGTACCGATCGTAAGAAGTTGTTTGAATCTTTCTCACAGGGCGATACTTCGGTCACCCGTCAGTTTGGCGGTACAGGACTGGGGCTGGCCATTTCCAAACAGCTGGTCAGCCTGATGCATGGCCAGATTGGTTTTGAAGATAATCAGGAACGTGCCCCAACCGAAAAAGGCTCGACTTTCTGGTTTACTGCACAATTCCTGGTCGATGAAGATACTGTAATTGATCATCCAGATTTCAATGAATTGACGGTGGTGTCTTATCTGGCCCATCCGGCAACCGCGAACGTCTTGCGTCATTATCTGGAAAATTATCAGGTCAAGCATATTGAATGCGCATCGATTCTGGATCTGTTTAGCCGCCTGAATCATCTACAGAACTCTGAAAACACCTGGCTCATCGTCGATCATAGTGGCGACAGCGAAGTCCTGTTACGCGAGATCCGCTCGCGTTATCAGGGTCATTTGGCCGTATATGGTTATCAGATGCAACTCGATCCAAGCATGCTGAACGACCATCGTGCCCGTGCTCTGCATCAGCCACTCAGCCGCAGTGCCTTGATTCAGCTGCTGGGCAATCAACCGGTCTTCGATCAGGAACAGCATGAAGACTTTAATGGTCAGGGTCTGCATATTCTGGCCGTCGATGATCATTTGCCCAACCTGATTGTTCTGGAAGCATTACTCGCTGAACTGAATGTCACCACCAGCAAAGCCCTGAGCGGACAGGAAGCGATTGATATCATCCAGCGCCGTTATGAGCAGAAACAGCCAGCTTTTGATCTGGTCTTTATGGATATTCAGATGCCGGTGATGTCGGGAATTGATACCACACGTGCGATTCGCTCACTGGAATCGACCTTTGAAAACCATAACCGACTGCCGATTATTGCCCTGACTGCACATGCGCTGGCAGATGAAAAACATAAGCTGCTGCAAAATGGCATGGATGATTATGTCACCAAGCCGATCCAGATCGAGCAGATTGTGCAGATTCTGACCCACTGGACCACAGAACATTTTAAACGGCTTCCAGTGCTGGAACGCGCCCATGTGATTGATGCACTGGATCCGAATATTCTGGACTGGCAGCAAAGCCTGCAACTGGCAGCCAATAAGGAAGATCTGGCAGTAGACCTGTTGCGCATGCTGGTCGACAGTTTTGCCGATGAACTCACTGAAATGCAGCAGCTAATCGAACTGGAAGATTTCCCGCAACTGGAACATGTCTTGCATCGTTTATATGGTGCAACCCGCTATGTCGGCGCACCGACTTTGCAGAAAGTCACGGGCGGATTTGAACAGTTCGTTTCAACCCTGCGCAAAGAACGTCGCAAGGCCGACGAAAACTTTGTTCAAGACGTGCTGAAACATTTTGATGAACTTAAAGCCGTGGTCGAACAAGTTGAACAGGCCGCCCAGCAAATTCTGAAACAACATTTGAATTAAAACTTGAAGCTGCTCAGTCCGTGACTTAGAAAGTATGACTGAGCTGTCATGCAAGCTCATAGGCCACATGCTATGCTCGGCTCAGGAAAAATAAGGAAGAATGCCATGTCACTCGTGCGCTTGGAAAAAAATAACGGCATTGCCACAGTTACACTGAATCGCCCGGATAAACGCAATGCCATGAGCTTTGCCCTGCTGCGTGAACTGGTTGCGACTGCGCAGAAAATCAAAAAAGATAAAAGTATCCGTTGCGTCATTTTAACCGGTGAAGCGCAGGTGTTTAGTGCCGGCATTGATCTGGCCGATTTAAATAATCCTAAAAATCGTGCCTATGCGGCCTGGGAGTTAATCCGTCCGGGTCAGAGCCTGTTCCAGAAAGCCTTTCTGGTCTGGCAGGAATTACCGGTGCCGGTGATCGCTGCGATGCAGGGCTTCTGTTTTGGCGCTGGTATGCAGCTTGCTCTGGCGGCAGATATCCGTATTGCACATCCTGATACCAAAATGTCGATTATGGAAACCCGTTGGGGACTGGTACCAGATATGGGGCTCAGCCGTTCGCTGAAAGGTCTGATTGGGATTGATCTGGCCAAAGAACTGACTTTGACTGCCCGGATTTTTGACAGTGCCTATGCCAAAGAGATTGGTCTGGTTACCCATGTGGATCAAGAACCGTTGGCACGCGCACAAGCATTGGCTGAGGAAATGCTGCAACGCTCTCCGGATGCCCTGATGGCCTCTAAGTTTGTACTGGATGCCATGCAGCATCGCCCAAATAAATCTTTACGTATGGAAAAAATCTGGCAGCTCAAATTATTGCTAGGTAAAAACAGTCAGCTGGCTCGCAAAAAGGACAAGAATCCGGAAGTCCAGTTCGTGCCACGCCAATATAACTAAATCGAGTTAGAGTCCAAGCAAGGAATAAGAAAAAGCATGCAGTTAAATCGCGATACTAAGATTGCCTTTTTGGGTATGGGCCTGATGGGACGCCGGATGGCGACCCGTCTACTACAGGCAGATTTTCAGGTCGCGGTATGGAACCGCACCCCGGCAGCTTGCCATCCCTTAATCGACTTGGGTGCAACTGCGCTGTCTTTGAATCAGATTGCGGATTATCCAGTGATTTTGACTTGCTTGGCAGATGATCAGGCGGTGCAATCGGTCTTTGAGCAGATCGTGCCGTATTTGGTTGCCGATCAAATCATTGTGGATTTTTCCAGCCTTTCGGTGCAGCAAACCCACGCGCTTGCAGCACAAGCACAGACCAGACAGGTGAACTGGATTGACTCCCCAGTTTCAGGCGGTACCGCAGGTGCTGAACAAGGCAGTCTGGTGATTTTTGCCGGTGGTGATGCCACAATGATTGAACATCTTGACCCAATTTATGCAGCACTTTCACAGCGCGTTACCCGTATGGGCGACACCGGTACTGGTCAGGCGACCAAAATTTGTAATCAGCTCATTGTCGCAGCCAATAGTACCCTGATCGCGGAAGCAGTGGCATTGGCGGGCCTTGCAGGTGTAGATACACGCCTACTGGCACCTGCCTTGGAGGGTGGTTTTGCCGATTCCAAACCTTTCCAGATTCTGGCGCCACGTATGGCCACACAAACTTTCGAACCGGTGCAATGGAAAGTGCAGACCTTATCTAAAGATCTGAACAATGCCGTGCAACTGGCCCAAAGCTTTGACCTGGATATTCCGGTCGCGACTCAGGCCTTATCACAGCTGCAAATCCATCAGGCCCAGGGCTTTGCCGAGGCCGATCTGGCCACTGTGATTCAACAGCTCAAGCACGCATAATTTTTACTTTTGTAATACCCTGAATGTATAAGGAAAATACATGATTAAACTCGCCGTTAACCTGTCGATGATTTTTACCGAAGTGCCACTCATCGAACGCTTCGCACTGGCTCGAGCACAGGGCTTTAATCATGTCGAAATCCAGTTTCCTTATGAATTGACGATTGGCCAGATTCAAAATCAGCTCAGCATCCATCAACTGAACTTATGCCTGATTAATGTGCCTGCCGGTGATTTAATGCAGGGCGGCCATGGCCTGGCCGGTATCCCGGGGCGGGAAATCGAGTTCCGTCATGCTGTTGAACAAGCCATCCAGTATGCCACGGCCTTAAATGTACCTCGGGTCAATATTCTGGCAGGCAAACAGCCTCTGGATTGTGACCTGTTGCCCTGCCTGAATACGCTGGCAAGTAATCTGAAAATGGCCTGTTCAATGCTGCTCGAGCATCAAATTGAACCGGTCTTTGAAATGGTCAATGGCACCGATATGCCACGTTTTTTGATTCAAAATGTTGCACAAGCTCAGGAAATGCTGGAAGCAGTCAATCATCCGGCCTTAAAAATGCAGTATGACTGCTATCACATGGCGATGATGGGCGAAGATGTACTGGAAAATTTAAAAGAAAATATTCACCTGATTGGTCATATCCAGTTTGCGGATTGTCCGGGACGACATCAACCCAATACGGCGTCTATTCAATATCATGATATATTTCAGTGGTTAAAACATAGTCAATATCAAGCTTATGTCGCTGCCGAATATAAGCCGATGCAGCATTCCAATGACTCCTTTGTCTGGAAAGCCGAATTCTTTCCGGAGCATGACTGAGTGGACTGCGGCTTCATTTGAAATTCCGCACTAAAACCGCTATATTAGACCATGCATAATTGTTAGGAAATTACACACCCCATGAATTTAGAACCATCGCCCAGCGCTTCTAATTCTCACGATCTTACTATGAATTCAAATTCTCAAGCTGTACAGGACTGCTTAAAAGTCGTACATGCTGCACTTGAAGATGTAAAAGCAAAAGAAATTGTTGAGCTTGATGTCAGCGGTATCAGTAATGTGGCTGATGCTATGGTCATTGCAAGCGGCACATCGACACGTCATATCAAATCACTGGCCAATAACGTTGCTGAAGAAGCACGTAAAGCTGGCTTCCGTCCGCTTGGTATTGAAGGCGAACGTGATGCTGAATGGATCCTCATCGACCTCGGTTATGTAGTGGTTCATTGTATGCTTCCAACAGCGCGTAAATTCTATGATCTAGAAAGCTTATGGCGCAATCCTGCAGATACAAACTCTGTAGCGTAAAATCAAATATTCAAAAAAGCGACCTGTGTAGGTCGCTTTTTTATTGCCTGTTCATCGGACTTTATAAGCGTTAATATAACTCAAGCTACAGCTATTTTTCTTTAATTTTCATCTTGTCTTATGCACCGATTTGATGGGTATTTTAGGATAAATTCATCATAAACATAGACGTTCGATGACCGCTCAATCATCCTTTTTCCAAAATATAAAATAAAAAATCCCCCTTTATTAAAGGGGGACTTAGGGGGATTTAAATGATTAGTGACCCGTACCATTAATCGCTTTGGTCATATCTTCCACCACTTTCTTGGCATCACCGAAGATCATCATGGTCTTGTCGTTATAGAACAAGTCATTGTCCAGACCTGCATAACCGGTCGCCATTGAACGTTTGATTACCATAATAGTACGTGCTTTATGCGCTTCCAGAATCGGCATGCCATAAATCGGCGATGTTGGATCATCTTTGGCTGCCGGGTTGACAACGTCGTTTGCACCAATCACCAGCACCACATCCGTTGCCGGGAAGTCAGAGTTGATCTCATCCATCTCTAAAATATCTTCATACGGCACATCAGCTTCAGCCAGCAATACGTTCATATGACCTGGCATACGACCTGCCACCGGATGAATTGCAAAACGTACGGTTACGCCCTGCTCTTTTAAGATGTTCGCAAGTTCTTTGACCGCATTCTGTGCACGACCTTGCGCCATTCCATAACCCGGTACAATCACCACGCTGTCCGCATTTGACATGAGGAAGCCCGCATCATCTGCTGAACCAGAACGGTGGTTACGTTGTACCTGCTCACCCGCACCTGCTGTCGGCGCAGCTGTACCGCCCATTGCGCCACCAAACAGAACGTTGATGATTGAACGGTTCATGGCTTTACACATGATATAAGACAGAATCGCACCTGAAGAACCGACCAGTGAACCTGCCACAATCAGCATGTTGTTTTCAAGCGTGAAACCAATCCCGGCTGCAGCCCAACCAGAGAATGAGTTGAGTAGCGAGACCACCACCGGCATATCACCACCGCCGACAGGTGCAATCCAGACCCAGCCAAAGACCAGTGCAAGTGCTGTCATTGCCCAGAATGCGGTCATATTCCCTGTTGAGAAGAACATGAAACCAAACACCAACATGGCAATAAAGATGATGGCCTGAACAGGTTTTACCCATGCGCCAGAAATGGTTTTTGCCCATTTCTTCGCAGCCAGTTTTCCATAAGCAAAGACTGATGCTGTAAAGGTAATTGCTCCGACGAAACAACCCACGAACAGTTCAAATAAATGAACACGGCTCATTTCATGAAAATTGACGCCATTGGCAGTCAAAAGGTCTGGACCGAGTTCAATCAGTTTGTTGTTATGAATAATTGCAGCAATCGCAATCAAGACCGCAGCCAGACCCACCAATGAGTGCATCAGTGCCACAGTTTCTGGCATTTGGGTCATAGGGACAGTACGCGCACGGGCAATACCCACCACCGCACCTGCTACCATTGCGCCCACAATCATCCACACCACAGGATTATCTGCAACAAAGAAGGTGGTCAATACTGCAATCGCCATGGCGATCATACCGTAACGGTTACCTTGAATTGCAGTTTTAGGACCTGATAAACCACGTAGCGTCAGGATAAAAAGAACGGCACCAATCAGGTAGAACCAATCCGCATATTCTCGAATCATTTCCATGGATTAACCCTCTTTTTTCTTTTGCTTAGGTTTAAACATTTCCAGCATACGTGCAGTCACGGCAAAGCCACCGAAAATATTGATACTGGCCAGGAACACCGCGATTGCACCCAGCACGCTCACCACGTTAATGGTCTGGAAATCCACGCTGCCTTCAACGCCGATCACCGGCAGACCAACGGTCTGGATCATCGCACCGACAATAATGATCGATGACAAGGCATTGGTGACCGCCATCAACGGCGTATGCAATGCTGGTGTTACACCCCACACCACGTAGTAACCTACGAAAATGGCAAGGACAAAAATCGTAATTGTTTCAACCATGAGTCTTCTCCTTAACCACGTTTTAGCAGCACTTGGCCGGCATGAGTGACAAGTAGGGCTTTTTGAATTTCTTCTTCTGGATTCAGGACAAAATTCTTGTCGGCATCAAACAGCGTTTCGACAAAATTAAACACGTTACGTGCATATAAAGCCGATGCTTCAGTCGATACAGTCGAAGGAATATTGGGAATACCCAAAATTTTGACGCCGTTGTCGGTATGCACAGTTTCACCGCATTTCGAACCTTCAACGTTACCGCCCGATTCCACTGCCATATCTAAAATGACTGAACCCGGTTTCATTTTCGCAACTGTTTCAGCACGGATTAAACGCGGTGCATCACGGCCGGGTAAAAGCGCTGTGGTAATCACAATGTCAGCATTTGATACGGCTTTATCCACAATGGCAGCCTGATCGCGGATGTATTCCTCACCCGGCATCCAGCCATAACCATTCTTGGCCGCATCCGCCGCTTTTTGCTGCTCTTCCGCAGACATCGGCACATCCAGCCATTTACCGCCCAATGATTCCACTTGGTCTTTTGCTGTTGGACGCAAGTCTGTGGCTTCCACAATAGCGCCTAAGCGTTTTGCAGTGGCAATGGCTTGCAGACCCGCGACCCCGACCCCCATGATCACCACACGGGCTGGTTTGACCGTCCCCGCAGCCGTCATTAGCATCGGGAACATGCGCTGGTATTCAGCCGCAGCCAGAAGGACTGACTTGTATCCTGCAAGGTTGGCTTGAGAAGACAAGACATCCATATTCTGCGCACGAGACAAGGTCCGTGGCAAAAGCTCCAATGCAAATGCAGACACGTTCTGTGCCGCAAATTGGTCAAGCTCAGTATTACGGTAAGGATCAAACATTGCCACGATGGCGGTGTTCGGATTGAGTTTTTGAATTTCCTCACCTTTCGGTGCACGAACTTTTAAAATCAATTGACTGCCGGTGTAGGCATCATCCGTAATTTTGGCACCAACTTGTTCATAGGCACTATCGATATAGGCAGCTTTAAGCCCTGCACTACGTTCGATAATCACGCTATGTCCTGCGCTGATCAATTTCTTTACTGTCTCTGGCGTCGCAGCGACGCGATTTTCACCGACAACAGTTTCGGCTGGAATTCCGATCTGCATGAGCGTTCCTCAAGCTAATTTTTCTTAAGTAAACATCGCTTAAACGATGCTTCCCCTCAGGATGTGTTCTTGTTGAATTTTTGGATTCTAATCAAACTGTTTGAAATTACTACCTACTATTTATTTAATAAATGCCTATATATTGAACTGATGATTCATAAAAATGTTGCTGTACTGGTGCGTGGCTTATATACGCCAAATATTTATATTTGATTATTTTATAAACGATATTCATTCACCTGAATGAAAACCTGAAAATGCGCTCGGCTGATAAGCCGCCTACTTGAGATTTTTTTTGTTACATTGATCTTTCTGACCAAAATTCCTGTTTTGGTTCTTTATGCTACCCGTTTCTGAATAGGTCTCTCTGCTAAGGACAGCGGCACTTTAGCTCTCCAAGTTTTCTAAATTTGACTTTATTGACAAATAAAGAACTTATTCCCGATAAGCTATCTGATCTGTAAAGTAATACCTTTTATTCAATTTAGTTATGATTTAACACCCATCGAGCTAGGGTTGAATTGATGGATGTGACACAACGAGATCTGTGGGTCTAAGGATCAATTATCTCTAAAATGATCAGACCAAGAGGAACAAAAATCTTGCTGACCATTTATTATATTAATGTCATAAACCGAATAAGTGACTAAAATAAAGTTTATGCACCATATCTGCGCATAAAATGAGAGCCATTATTTAATTTTTTTCATTTTCAGGGGATTTTCCGTTCTTTCTTTGTCCTATGCGTTGTAATAAAGCCAGCTATTGATCAAAAATCTGGCAACCTGATCATTCCTGACTGGTTTTCTAATTCAAGTCTTGTGTAGTCCTTGCGATCTAAGATCTTTTCATTGAGTCATTGTAATATTTTTCTACTTTTAAAGCCTAAAGTTCTCACTTATAGTGCCTTTCATTCCTGCATCAATGCGCTGCTTGTTTTAAATTCTCCTCGGCTTAGATAAGGTTGCTGCTATGAACACGCCCCTCGATATCAGTCAAAACAAGCCCTTATTATGGCTGATGGCGATTGCCTGTGGTTTATGTGCCGGCGCCAACTATTATTGCCAGCCACTGATTTCATCGATTCAGCAATATTATCAGGTGCCGGAATCACAAGTGGCGCTCACCGTTACCTTTGCTCAAATCTCTTATGCATTAGGCCTGCTGTTTATTGTACCTTTGGGCGATATGCTGAATAAAACCAAGCTGATTCCCTTTCTCATGCTGGGTGCAGCTGCAGGTTTATTTATTTGTGCCAGTGCGGTAAACCTGCCGATGCTGTGGGTTGGCACCATCATTGCCGGGCTGTTTTCCGTGGCTGCACAGATTCTGATTCCCTTAGCCACCATGGCAGTCAAACCGGAAAAAACTGGAGAAGTGGTGGGTTTCCTGATGAGCGGCTTGCTGGTCGGTATTCTGCTCTCGACCAGTATTGCGGGATTATTGTCCGACCTGTTTCACTGGAAAATGATCTATATCGTCAGTGGCATCAGCATGCTGGCTTTAAGTTTTTATCTGCGAGGAAAATTACCGAGTCTGCCACGCCTAAGAATCAGCTATGCAGCGATTTTCAAATCTATGGCGAGCTTATTAAAACATGAACCACGATTGGTCTTGCGCTCTCTTACCGGTGCTTGTGCTTTTGCCGCCATGAGCATGCTGTTCTCGACCATTGCCCTGCTGCTGACCCAAGAACCTTTCCAGCTGTCTGATGTCATGGTCGGTCTGGTGACACTGGTCGGCGTCTTTGGCGCATTGTCGACTCAATTCATTGGTAAATGGGCCGATCGGGGCCATATCAAAACCTTGAGCTGGATTGGCTGTTCGATCCTGATTGGGAGCTGGCTGTTCCTATATTTTGGTGCGGTATCGCTGCTGAGCTATATTCTGGGCTATGGACTGATTAATCTGGGGTTGGCGATTACGCATAGCTGTAATCAGAATGTGATTTTCCGCCTGCGCCCTGATGCCAAATCACGGGTCAATTCACTGTATATGACCCTGTATTTTATTGGCGGTGCCTGTGGTTCAGCCTTAGGGGTTTATGCCTGGCATCATGGGGGCTGGAGCATGACCTGTATGGCAGGACTCGGGCTGGCCCTAGGCGCTACCCTATTCGCCTTACTGGATCAATGGCATCACGCCCGGACAGCAGCCTAGATGCTTAACTATACTTAGCTGACTTGAGCCGCTGGATAGAAAGGTTTATTTAAATCTAGAGCAACTGAATTTTCCAATAAAATACAGATAAAGACCGGCAGCAAAGCGGCCAGAATCCGACAGCTTTCCTCGAGTAACTTGTGGTTCAGGGAACTATGATAGGTAATTCCACCCTGCATGAGCTGATGGTGTAATGTATATAAACGACGAAACACCCCGACTAAAATTTCGACAGAATTCCGCTCATTTAAAGCATGCTGTATGATTTTTTTCTGTGTTTCCAGTTCAGCATTACAGCATTCCAGACTAATTTTCTGGTGACGATAATCCCAAAAACTTTGTTCCATATAGGGGTTCGCTAAGAGTGAGTGGATTGGCTGACTGTACTTTTCCCAGACAATATGATTAATCTTCTGGTCCAGATCATTTTGGCAAAGTATTTCTAGAAATTGACGCAGCTTATCCTTTCCCTGAACCCGATCATCCTCTTCTGCATAAATAGCCTGAAAACCAATCCATAGACTGATGAATTTAAAATCCAGATCTTGATCCAAGTCTAGCGCTTTTTTAAACCAGCCTAAGCCACGATGAATTTTTAAGTTAAAATGTGCTGAATTTTGTGCTTTATGGCTTTTATAAATCTCCTCCAATAACAGCATAATTATTCTCCTTATTTCTATCATTTTTTATATTGGTGTTTCTACTATCAAAATATACCATTCTGGAATGACTTGGAATTCTAATTTTATTTCTTGTTCTATGTCCTGGACTTACTGGCTTAACTCAAGTTCGCCGGGTCGTTCTGCTGATTTTATGCTAGTATTACGCCCTCTTTTTTTGCAATATTGGCCTAGCGAGCTTGGGCAAAAAAAAATAATCTTTGGGTGATTTATTCATCCCTTCTTCTTCCATTTCGTTAAGGCATAATTTTGAATGACTGATCTGACCACCATTGAAAATAAACTTCAACCACGAATCAGTGTTGCCCCGATGATGGATTGGACCACCAAAGACTATCGCTTCTTTGCCCGTCTGTTTAACCCAAATGTGATTATGTACACTGAAATGGTCACCACAGGTGCCATCATTTATGGGGATGCCAAACGGCATTTGGACTTTAACACCGAAGAACAGCCGATCGTGCTACAACTTGGTGGCTCGAATCCTAAAGATCTCGCGATCTGTACCAAGATGGCACAGGATTGGGGTTATAACGAAGTCAATTTAAATGTGGGTTGCCCGAGTGACCGGGTACAGAATAATAAAATTGGGGCCTGCCTCATGGCTGAACCCGATTTAGTCGCGGAATGTATTGCTGAAATGCAGCATGCGGTGGATATTCCAGTGACTGTAAAACACCGGATCGGGATTGATGATATGCAGTCTTATGAAGAAATGCTGCATTTTGTCGATACCGTAGCCAAAACCGGCTGCAATAATTTTATCGTACACGCGCGCATTGCCTTATTAAAAGGTCTATCGCCTAAAGAAAACCGCGATGTGCCGCCCCTGCGTTATGAAGATGTTTATCGCCTGAAGCAGGATCGTCCTGATCTGCTGATTGAAATCAATGGCGGGATCAAGACCTATGCCGAAACGCTGGAACATCTCAAACATGTCGATGGCGTGATGATTGGTCGTGAAGCCTATCATAATCCGTACTTATTGGCTGAACTGGGCCAATTGTGGAATCTGGATGCACCGGATCGTTTCGAGATCATGCAACAAATGCTGCCTTATATTGCCCAGCGCATGGCAGAAGGTGCACCATTGTCAATTATTAGCCGTCATATTTTAGGACTGTTCCAGAACTTGCCGGGTGCACGTAAATGGCGTCAGGCACTAAGCGGTGGCAATGCCAAAACCTTGAAAGATGTGGAAACTGCGCTGTTTAATATTCAAGAAGCAATGCAACGTACTGAAGACTATGTGCGTGAACATCAGCAAGTTGAATCCTAAATACGAATTTAAAAGTCTAATCGATATAAAAAAGCACCGATCATCGGTGCTTTTTTATAGAAATGACTGAAGGAGTTATTGAGTATATGCGGTGATATTGCCGACCGGAACCGGTTCTTCCTGATAAGAAACACCTTGAAATTCTGGCTCGGCAATGGGTGTGACCAGAGAACCGCGCTCATGCTCTTTTGACTCATCTACAGGTTCCAGGTCATCTAAGGCTGCAGCCAGCTGCTGTAACTCCCGATCCAGTTGCTGCCGGTATTGCTCTATTTCAATTTCATCAATAAAAGCAAAGGCATCCTCTTCGATCGACCACCTATAGCCTCCATCGACCTTAAAAATTTTGACATTGACCGGATATGCCTCCCCCTGATAATTCAGATGAGAAATCGCTTTAAATTGATTGCCCTGCCGCTGGACAATTTTGACCTTCTGCACAGTAAAACGATAGCGCTGATAATCCTGATTGGAATTAAATTCCTGTTGCATCTGCGCTTGAATATTTCTGGCCAATTCATCCATCGAGACAAAGTAACTGCATCCAGCCAGACAGGCGATCATCCATAACACAATGATTGTTCTCATAGCGCCTCCTTCTTTTTCTTTCCTGTTCCTGCTTATAGCTGATATATGCAGTATTGTTATGCTTGCTTATTCTGTGACCTATTTTATGCTTTTTTGAAAAAACAAGAAATAAGCAGTGCATGAATCATGACTAAATTATTTAAGTTTTCTACAGCTTTTTGAATAAATGATAAAAATTTACTCATAAAAAAGCCCTGAGTCTAACAGGGCTTTTTTTTGTGAAGATTCTTTTAAAAATCGTCATCACTGGATGGATCACGATGCAAGGCATCATGAATCGCTTCGATCAGCTGCTGGGCAATTTCCTGCTTGGAGGCTTTTTCCAGATCACGCTTATCCATCTGATACTGTTCGGCAAAAAATACGGTCATGGCATTTTCATCCGACGCAAAACCGATATCGGCACGTGAGACATCATTGCAGGCAATCATATCCAGTTTTTTCGCGACCAGTTTGCCCGCGGCATATTCTTCAATATTGCGGGTTTCCGCCGCAAAACCGACCATAAACGGACGTTTCTCTTGCTGGGCGATGGTCGCAACAATATCCGGATTTTTCACAAGCGCCACATTCAGCTCATCGCCAGATTTTTTAATTTTGTGTTCTGCAACTTCCGCCACGCGGTAATCCGCCACCGCAGCAGTTGCAATAAAAATATCACAGCCATCTTCCAGCATCTGCATGCTTTCATTGAGCATTTTTACGGCAGAACTGACATTTTTGCGTTTGACGCCATTTGGTGTATCCAGAGTCACTGGCCCTGCAATCAGGGTCACATCTGCCCCAGCGGCATAACAGGCAGCTGCCAGAGCAAAGCCCATTTTACCGGTACTGTGATTGGAAATATAACGTACCGGATCAATCGCTTCACGGGTTGGACCGGCGGTGATGGTGACACGTTTACCCGCAAGCTGACCAAATTTTTCTGCGATCGCACGCTGTGCTTGATGGAAATATTCTGTGACTTGTCGTGCCAGATCTTCCGGCTCAGGCATACGGCCTAAACCCACATCGCCACAGGCTTGAGATCCGGCATCCGGCATGATCACATGCACACCATCTTCAATTAAAGTGGCCAAGTTGCGTTGTGTTGGCTTAGCTGCCCACATTTGCTGGTTCATGGCAGGCGCTACCCAGACCGGTGCCTTGGTCGCCAGATATAAAGTACTGAGCAAATCATCTGCTAGACCTGCTGCAAACTTTGCCAAGGTGTCACAACTTGCAGGTGCAACCAGTAACAGATCCGCCCAACGTGCCAGCTCGATATGCCCCATACCTGCTTCCGCTTCAGGATCCAGTAATGCCGTATGGACCGGATTGCCTGATAAGGCTTGAAACGTTAAAGGTGTAATAAAAGCCTGTGCCCCTTGGGTCATCACCACCCGCACATTAAATCCGGCATCTTTCAGACGACGAACCAGAATCGCACTTTTATAGGCAGCAATGCCGCCAGTCACAGCTAAAATGATATTTTTATGAGGAATTACACTTACGTCGAAGCTCACAAACAGGCTACCTTTCTGTTGCAGTGGGGCTCACAATAGCATTAAATAACCGCATTCCCAAGAGATCGGCTTGCGGGAAAACTGATAATTCATAATAAATAAGTCTAATAACTATGCAATTTTCTATTAAAAACTGGCCGGAACAAGAACGGCCGCGAGAACGCTTAATTCAATATGGCGCAGAAAGTCTGTCCGATGCCGAGCTACTGGCCATCTTTCTTCGTTCGGGCTCCCAGCAACATTCCGCAGTCGAACTTGCCCGACTCTTGATTCAGCATTTCGGTCATCTCACTGCCTTACTGGATGCACCTTTACAGGAAGTCAGCCAGTTTCATGGCATGGGCATCAGTAAATATACCCAACTCATGGCCGTCAAGGAACTCGGACGGCGTTATATTTCCGAACATCTGAAACAGGATGCACTGGAGCTCAATAATTCCAAACGGTTACGGGATTATTTACGTTTTGAACTGCTCGGTGAAACTCAGGAAGTGTTTGCAGTGCTGTGTCTGGATGCCAGTTTAAGAAAAATCAGCTTTAAAAAACTGTTTTATGGCTCTGTGAATGCATGTGATATTTCGATTAACCAATTACTGCGCTATGCAATTACCCAACAGGCAACCTCAATTGTAATTGCGCATAATCATCCACTCGGCCGGGCCTATCCCTCTCCAGCAGATCGGCATCTGACTCGCCAGATTCAGCAAGCCTGTCAACTGGTCGATATTTATTTAATCGACCACTGTATCATTGCCCTAGAGGGCAGTTTTTCTTTTGCCGAGCAGCAACTCATTCAACCCGAAATACACAGGTGATTAGCACTTGACAAAGCTGGCACAAGTCAAGAAGATCATGAAAAAACTGTGATGATTCCAATAAATGATTGTACGTGACCAGCCAAGTCTTTTTAAATTGCTGTTTTCCTGGCGAGGTACAATTTTGCCGAAAGTTTTGCCACCTTTAGGCGTAGTGATGTTGATCTCGGCCATTATCGGTGGCTTGTCACATATTGGCTCTTTTCATTTTCCAGAATTACCCCTGGTCGGCTTTACCCTGATTGGAGTGGTACTGTCGATCTTTCTCGGATTTAAGAATTCGGCCTGTTATGACCGCTGGTGGGAAGCCCGCAAACTCTGGGGTATTCTGATTGCCAATTCACGACATTTTGACCGGGATTGCCGGATGCTGTCTCAAGGTCGCCGTGAACGTGTAATTCAGCACGTGATTGTCTTTGCCAATGTTCTCCGTGACCGGCTACGCCATCAGACAGCCAATCCGACCGAACTGGTTGAAACCAGCGGCATGAGCCAGCAAGCTGTGACCCAGCTCTATCAACAGGCCAACGCGCCGCAATATACCTTAAGCCTGATTCAATGGGAGTTAATGCAGGCGCTCAAAGAAGGTGAAATCTCAGACATCATCTATATGCAGATGAATAATCACGTGGCGGAGTTGAGTATTGTCCAGACTGGTTGTGACCGGATTGCGACGACGCCTTTACCTTTTGCCTATTCAGTCTTGCTGAATCGTACCGTCTATTTTTTCTGTTTTATTTTGCCCTTTAGCCTGGGTTCAACATTAGGTTTATTTACGCCTTTACTGGTCGGTATTTTAGCTTATACCTTTTTAGGACTAGATGCCTTAAGCTCAGAAATTGAAGAACCTTTTGGCACGCAAAGTAATGATTTGCCACTCGATTCGATGGTACGTACCATTGAAATTGAACTCTTAGGCACATTAGGCAAACCAACCCCACCACCGATTCAGGCCAAAGATCATAACCTACTGTAATTTATTTTTCTCTTGCCCTTTTCTATCAGCAAAGGGCACTTCTGCTTTGCAAGAACAAAGTTCGAGTAAAGCACTCAATCAACAAAACTCTCCCAAATCCCGACTTGTCCCTGTTTTAGGCTCGGCACATTCCCGAGTCTGATCCATGGCATATGGTCGCCATGAAAGTCACTGCCAATCGAAACTTTCAGACGATGCTCCGCAATCATCCGATCGACCATCTGGCGAGTAGAACTTGGATCTACCGCTGGCGGCAGTTCAACGGCGTCGCCACCAAACTTGGCAAAGATCTCGATCAGGTAACGAATGTTGGTCGCAGATAGGTCATATTTGGTCGGATGTGCCAGCACCGCAAAACCGCCACTTTCATGAATCACCTGAACCGTGTCTTCAAGACTCAAGCCATCAAATTTGACATAGGCTTTCTTGCCTTCCTTGATGTACTTATCAAAAGCCTGTTGCGGGCGAGTCACAATACCTTTTTCTACTAAGGTTTTGGCAATATGCGTCCGTGTTACCCGATCAGGGATATTATCGACTTTGACCAGTACATCGGCATAAATATCCTGACCAATTAAAGGAATCAGTAAGTCACAGATCTGTTTCGAGCGTTCCGCCCGGATTTTCTTCTGCTGATTGAGGGCTTTTTGTAAAGGCTCAGGATTTTGCATATTCAGTGCAACAATATGCACACCATAATTTTTCTTGGTGGCTGGACGTGACCACTGGCTGGAGATTTCCACCCCAGAAATGATCTTAATCTCATGATTTTTAGCGGCTTCTTGTGCCAGTTCCAAGCCATCCATAGTGTCGTGATCTGTCAATGCCAAAGTATGCACCGATTTCTCTACGGCAGCCTCGACCAATTGCTGTGGAGTTAAAGTTCCATCAGAAATATTGCTATGTGTATGTAAATCTACGCCGTGCATCTCTATACTATGACATTTATTTAATCAGATTTAGATACTCTAACATGAAAGCACTTTTAGACTTTGTGCCACTCATTATTTTCTTTTATTTATATAAAACTGTAGATCCAAAAGACACTGACCATCAACTTTTGCAATTGATCGGTTCTGCGGGGGGTGTCGACAATAATAATATTCTTGTGGCAACCACGGGGCTGATTATTGCTATGCTGGTGGTCTATGGTGCGTTATTTGTCATGCAAAAATTCCGCTTGGATAAGCAGCAATGGATTGTGCTGTTTATGACCGTGATTTTTGGTGGGATCACTCTGATGCTGAGCGACGATTTCTATATCCGTTTAAAGGCGGTATTGCTGAATCTGGTCTTTGCGGGCGTATTCCTGCTGTCGCCTTGGTTTAGTAAAGATAAAAAGCCACTGATTCAGCGTCTGTTTGGCCCGGTTTTCAACTTAAGTGAAAAAGGCTGGATCAAACTGAACTATGCCTGGGTCGCCATGTTTGCACTGATGTCATTTTTACATACCTTCTTTGCCTACTTGTGGCTGGATGGAAAATATTGGGGCGAATTCACGGCATTCGGTGACATGATCGTGATGTTTTCCTTTATCATTATCCAGTTTATTGTATTGCGTAAATACTTTAAGACTGCTGAATAAATCCAACTACAAACGATTGAGAATCATCATGCCATTATTTGTCGTTAGCTGTACCGATCAGGAAGGTACAGTGGAGAAACGTCTTGCCATTCGTCCACAACATCTTGCCCGCTTGCAAAAGCTGAATGATGAAGGCCGTCTGATTGTTGCAGGCGCGATGCCGAAAGATCCGAGTAATCCACAAGCCGGCTTTTATGGCAGTACCATCATTGTCGATTTTGACAGCCGTGAAGACCTGGATACCTGGTTAGAGGATGAACCCTTCCTGAAAGAAGGTGTATATGCACAGATTGATGTGAAACCGTTTAACAAAGCATTCCCTCAAGGATAAGGTTTATGCGTGTTGTTCTTGCCAGTGTTATTGGCCTCTGTTGTACCTTTCATTCTGTATGGGCAGTAGAAGTTGCCACAGTTCAGACAACACCGAACAGTGTCGCCGCCGCCGCTGTACAAGCTGCAGTCGCACCCCCCACTGCTACGCCAAAACCTGCAATCATCCCTGTGGCTGCAACAGCATCTCAAGCCCTTCCGGCAACTGGAAATAAGCCACTGACTGCTGAAGAACTCGCCAGAAATAAAGCTCAGCAAGATGCCAAAGTAAAAGCCTTGGTGAAAGATCAGGCGACACGTCTGCAACAGCTGGAAAAAGCCAATCTGGAAGCGTTAGCACAAAATCAGGAACTACAGCTCAGAAATGACAATCTTGGCGTGCAAGTACAGGTTTTACAAAGCGAACGCAGTGCGCAGATGTTCCTGTATGGTGCTGCCACGTTGGCCGTAGGCGTTTTGCTGGGCTTTCTGATTGCCAGTTACGTTTATACCAAACGTCGCCGTCAATGGTAATCTATTCCCCTTTCGGACTTATTTAAGGTTGTAGTCGTTTTGTCGCATGCAATTCAAACCGCCGATCTCGATTGGCAATTGGTGGATGGCATTGAAGTGCCTGTCTCTAAACAGTTTGGCGATGTTTATTTTTCTAAAGACAATGGTTTGCTGGAAACCCGCCATGTTTTTTTAAATGGCAATGACCTGCCGACCCGCCTGACTGACTTAAAACCGTTTGAATATTTTTGTGTGGGCGAAACCGGCTTTGGCACAGGACTGAATATTCTGGCGTTATGGCAGCTCTGGCAGCAGACCCGTCCGGACAATCACAGTCATTTGCATGCGATTTCAGTGGAGAAATTTCCGCTCTCTAAACCCGATCTGATTCGCGCTTTAAATGTCTGGCCTGAACTCAAGCCATTGGCAGATCAACTGATTTCCCAATATCCGATGCCAATTGCAGGCTGCCACCGTTTAAGCTTTCCTGAACAACGTTTCAGTCTGGATCTTTGGCTTGGAGATGCCCATGATGTATTTCCCATCATGGAAAAAACCGCACCTGTGAATGCATGGTTTCTGGATGGTTTTGCGCCGTCTTGTAATCCAGACATGTGGGAAGAAAATGTTTTAAATAATATTGTGCGTTTATCCGAGATTGGCACCACTTTCGCTTCTTTTAGTGTCGCAGGTGTCCTGAAACGTGGCCTAAAGAATCATGGGATTTCCATTTCACGTCCAAGAGGTTTTGGACATAAACGTGAAATGCTCAAAGCCATCTGGAAGCTATCTGAACCAGCCAATTCGGGTGCAGATCAGGATATTACTCAAAAAAAAACAGCATTAAATCCTGAGCTTGAATTTAACGTACGCCAGATTGCGGTTATTGGTGCCGGAATCGCAGGTTTAAGTGCTGCCTGGGCCTTTGCGCAGCGTGGCCACCAAGTCACGATTTACGATCAATCAGCGCCACTTGCTGGTGGTTCTGGTAACCCGCTTGCGCTCCTGAACCCAAAACTCTGCCCGATTGAGCAGAGTGCAGAACATTTAATGACCTTGGCTTGGCAACATGCCCTGACTCATTATGCAAAATTCAAAGCCTTTCGACCGATTCAGGTCAGTCAATTGGCACTCAAACATCCTGAAACTCTTTTAAGTCTGGCAAATGAATATCCAGCACATATTCTTTCAGTGCAAACGGCGGATGAGCAGAAACTGCATACTGAATATTCAAGTTTAAAACTTTTAGCAGCAGGAACTATTTCTCCGCATCAATTGCGTGATGAAATTTTACAGCATCCGAATATTAAATATATCCAAGCAAAAATCACCAAAATTGAGCAGCTATCTCAACCCGAACTTTTTGAAAATGAAAATTGTTTGGGTCAGTTTGATCATGTGCTGGTTTGTAGCGCGCGCGAGACAGCACAATTCTTTGAGCATTATCCGGCACTCAAGCCAATTCGTGGACAAGTGAGCTGGCTAAACAATAGCGCTCAGCCTTTAAGCAAAGACACTGCTTATAACTACGGCGGTTATTGTATGCAACTGGATGATACACATTTAATTCTCGGTGCATCTTTCCATCCCGGCCGGGAGGATACAGAGGTGCTCCCAGAAGATCATGCACATAATCATGAGCTGCTCCAGAGCGTCTTTCCAGATTATGCCGCGTCATTAGCACCGATGGACACCTGGCAAGGCCGTGCAGCACTACGTGCCCAAAGTCAGGATTACTTTCCTTTACTCGGTAAAATGCAGCCTGAACAGGAAATTTATAGTTTTGCCGGTCTAGGCTCCAAAGGCTTTTTATTTGCACCCCTTTGTAGTGAAATTCTGGCCGCCCAGATTCTGGGTGAAGCCTGTCCTGTTCCGGCAAGTCTGGTTAAAAAACTCAGCGTGAGCCGCTTTCAAAAGAAAGTAAAAGCCAAGAAGCCTTATTTTAAGCCACAAATTGAATTACCCTTTTGAATTAATCCCTCTAAGTCCCCCTTTTTTAAAGGGGGACTTTTCTCTACTTTTATGAATAAATCGAATGCCTGTAGCTCCTCCCTTTAGAAAAGGGAGGTTGGGAGGGATTAAATTTCAGCCAATAAAAAAGCGCCTTGCGGCGCTTTTTTTTAACAGAATGCTTATGCACCCTGTTCAAGCGGTAAGCCTGCATCACGGGCGGCACGAGTACCCCCCATCAGAATGACATATTCACGTGAACTGTCAAAACCCTCTAGTTTTTCAGCAGC
Organism: Acinetobacter sp. YH12105; assembly: GCF_013419095.1. Lineage (NCBI taxonomy): Bacteria > Pseudomonadati > Pseudomonadota > Gammaproteobacteria > Moraxellales > Moraxellaceae > Acinetobacter > Acinetobacter sp. YH12105. The sequence continues at coordinate 9,549 of NZ_VPAU01000017.1, read as the reverse complement.
ACGTGGAGCTTTACTACCCCCACCACACAAGATGTAAATGGGTTGATCCGCTGACACCTGAGTTAGGCTCTCTGCTGAAAGATCGTTAATGGGCTGATTCACCGCCCCTTTCACGTGTGCTTCAGCAAAAGCACTTGTATCGCGTACATCCCAGATAATTGCATTTTCTGGGAACTCAAATGTTGTAATTTCTTGTTTACGGATCATTGCGCACTCCTTTGATGTAAACAACACTTGGCAAATGAAGAAAACATCCCTAGCATCTCAGATATTCTTTCCATTTGTAAAGGTCTAAACCATGCCTTCTTTCGATATTGTTTCTGAATTAGAAATTTTTGAAGTAAATCATGCAGTTCAAAACACCCAAAAAGAAATTGCGACCCGCTTTGACTTCCGCGGTCAGGACGTTTCTATTGAACTGAATGAAAAAAACAAGGAAATCAAGATTTCGACTGAAAGTGATTTCCAGTGTGAACAAGTGTATAGCATGCTCGAAAGTCATTTCTTTAAACGCAAAGTTGATATTCAGGCACTCGATCCACAGAAAATGACGGCTTCTGGTAAAAACGTGATTCAGGTGATCAAGCTCAAAGACGGTCTTGACTCTGATACCGCAAAAAAAATCAATAAAGCCATTAAAGAAAGCGGCATTAAAGCGCAATCTTCTATTCAGGGAGACAAGATTCGTGTAACGGACAAGAAGCGCGACACTTTGCAACAAGTGATGACCTTCTTAAAAGAACAGCAATTTGGTTTGCCTTTACAGTTCAATAACTTTAAAGATTAAGACCGCACAGTGTCTTAAAGAAGGAATTATGACGCATCGCAATCGACTGACCAAACTGGTAAAAGCTACTTCCAGACTACCTCAAGCTATTCGTAGTACTTTATTGAGTAAAACCTTTGGCCGGATTATTCCCATGGTAGGTTCTGCCAAGATTCGCTATGTAGAACTCAGTGGAGCAAAAGTGGTGGTCACAATCGCCAACCATAAAGCCATGCAAAACCATATTGGTCAGGTACATGCCTGTGCCATGGCCTTAGTGGCAGAAACTGCGACCGGCTTTGTGACGGCAATGAATGTGCCGGATGCCGCGATTGTATTAATCAAAAGTTTGAAGATTGATTTTAAACGTCCGACCAAAGGCGCCATGACTGCAGTCGCTACCTTGACGCCGGAGCAACAAGCACTCATGCAAAGCTCCGATAAAGGCGAAACATTGGTTCAGGTCACGGTCACGGATGAATCCGGAGAAACGCCGATTCAATGTGAAATGCTCTGGGCCTGGATTGCCAAAGATCAGCTCAAGCAATCATAATTCTTTCTAAGCAAGAAAAATCCCAGAGATCATCTCTGGGATTTTTTTATATCTCATTCAATCATTGGGCTGCTTGAGACTCTAAAAACTTCTGTTTGGCTTCCTCTGGAATCAGACGCTTATTGCCTTTTACATCGACTGCGACAAAGGTAAATACCCCTTCTGTGACACGAATCGGCGCACGTGAATCATCATGACTGTCCCAGACTTCAATTTCCATCTGAATAGAGGTCTTGCCAACTTTTAAAATCTGGGTATAACAGCTAATGACATCCCCGACTTTCACTGGAACCAGAAAGGTCATCTGGTTAATCGAAATCGTGGCACAACGTCCCTTTGAAAATCGTTCTGCGTGAATCGCGCCTGCCAAGTCCATTTGTGAAACGATCCAGCCACCAAACACATCACCACTCCAGTTGGTATCTGCAGGCATTGCGATCGTTTGTAGGGAAAGAATCCCCTCTGGTTTTACTTGAGAATCTGACACATTCACTCCAGGCATTTGAATTAGGGTTGGGTATTTAACTGCTGATCAAGCCATTTTTGTAGTTCGCTTGATCGTAATGCACCGCTTATTCTAGCAATTTCGTTGCTTTTATTCATCAACACCAGCGTCGGAATACTACGAACATTAAATGCTGAACTTAAGCGCGGATTCGCTTCGGTATCAATTTTTGCAAAAACCACGTTTGGATATTGCTGCGCGACAGTCGCAAAATGCGGTGCCATCATTTTACAGGGGCCACACCATTCTGCCCAGAGATCAATCAAAATAGGCAAGTCACTATGGGTGACAAACTGACTGAAATTCTGCTCATTTAATTCAATTGGCTCCAATGGAATCAGGGCCTGATGACATTGACCACAGGCAGGGTTGGCGGTGAGTTTATCTTCAGGAACACGGTTCTTGGCCTGACATTCCGGACATACAATAATCATCTAGCGTACTCCAATATGTTGATGTAGGAATTCTAATTGGGTTGAAACGGCTTTTTCAAACCATTCACCATGATAAATATCAAAATGCCGGATATTCCACTCCTGATATTGTACAAACGGTGCAAGATTGGTTACGGTTTCGCGACTGGATTCAATCGGAATTAAACTATCCAGTTTTGCTGCAATAAACAGCACCGGAATGGTGATTTTTCTAACTTGCTGAATCGGGCGATAACGCATTAAATTAAAAAAGACCCGCGCAGGAATTTGACCGCTCCAATAATAATCCGGATTCACAATCGACAGATAACCCTCGTAGCTGTCCTGTGTCGGCATAAAACACAGCTCGTAAGGATCGATCACCGGCAAGGTTTTGGGCTGCATACCGACCTTGCTTCCCATATAGTCCTGACTAGAAACCTTAAGTGCCTTGGGGAGTTGCTGCAAAGGATAAAGCCTGGCACTTTCAGCCCCATCGACAAAAGGCACCTGTACCATTGCAGCTTGAATATTTTTCAGTTCTGCTGCTAGCGTGAGTACATGCCCTCCACTTAGCGCAGTTCCCCAGAGCACGATCCGTTGACTATCAATCGACTTACGTTCCTGAATATGCCTGATCATGGTTCGCCAGTCATCCAGCTGGGCAGAAATCGAGACCAGCTCACGCGGTCGCCCGGTACTGCCGCCCCAATAGCGATAATCGAATAACACCACCGCATAGCCGGCACTGGCAAAATGCTGGGCATAGTGCACCAGTTTAAATTGACGTAAGGCCGCCAGACCATGGGCCATCAAGATCACGGCCGGTTTTTCTATATTTTTAGGCCGATAAAAATCTGCAGCAATCACATCCTGACCGCTTTTGACATACAGTGGCTCAACTGTATAAGCCTGCATACGCGCTCCATTGCGTTATCTTATGGTGATCATCATTTATAAAAATTTCACAACAGCTTCAGCATGTTTTCCGCTTAATGCTATCATAAAGCATATCGATATAAATGAAATGATGGAGTGGCGTCATGAGCGAAAATGTAGGCTTTGCTGGTCAAATTGGTCCGGAACACGTGACTCAGGTGGTCGAGAAAGGTTTTAAATCTATTATCAATAACCGCCCGGATATGGAAGGTGGTTCTGAGCAGCCGACCAGTGCACAAATTGAAGAAGCTGCACGCAGTGCCGGTCTGGATTATGTCTTTCAGCCTGTCGTCGCTGGTCAGATTACTGAGCTCGATGTACGTACTTTTGCCAATCATTATAATGAATTACCGAAACCTATTCTGATGTTCTGCCGTACTGGAAATCGCTCAAATAATTTATATCAACTGGCAAAACAGATGGACCTGCTGGATGACTAAGTCTTTTTGGAAAATTGTAGTACTGGCAAGCTGTTTAAGTGTCAGCTCACTTGGTTTTGCCGCAAATGATCTCAGCCGTGCAATGACCTCTTCGCTGAGTGTGTCAGGTGAAATGACATTAAGCAAGTTTCAGCAATTGATTCAGCAAGGTTTCAAATCTGTGATTGTCAATCGGCCGGATCAGGAAACTGGCAATAATGTCACGGTGAGTCAATTACGCTCCATTGCGGAGAAATCTCAAGTGAGTGTAATTTATCAGCCTGTGGTGAGTGGCCAGCTTTCTCAGGCCAATATTGAGGAATTTGCTCGATATTATAATGAGCTACCTAAACCTATTTTGATGGTTTGCCGGAGTGGTACACGTTCAGCGACCTTGTTTAACCAGGCTAAATCTCAAGGATTGATTCATGAATAAAATCTTAGTTGTGTTATGTCTGAGCTTGACCTTTATCGGCTGTAGTTCAATGAACTTGAAGCCAACTGTAGGTGTAAGTGTGGGAACCTCAATTTAAGTTTTTAAACTTCAGTCCCCATAAAAAAACAGCGCGAAGCGCTGTTTTTTTATGGCATCAGAGATTATGAATAATCAACATAGAAATTTGACACTTTGCCATTAGGTGCTGTAGTTGTCACTTTTAAGCTGTCCCCTCTAGCACAGTCTTTTAATTTATATTCGTAATAGCTTGAAACAACAATATTTGCAACTGGGTTACTTCCTGTTGCTAACTCTGCAGAACATGATTTGTTATTTTCTGTAGCATCTTCTGCTGTAACAGTGACAGATGTGCCGGAAGGCATCGGTGTCGTCAATGCACTTTTACCATAAAGATTAAAGCTTAATGAACTATCACTTGCTTTTAAACCTTGAATAGTCGCAGTACTATCAGCAAAGTATACAATAACTTGTTGACGTAAAATTGCTGAAAGTTGATTATCACAAGTTCCCTCAATATTCGGCTCCCTGAAGGTAGATGCCGCACATGACGCACTTGTTCCAGTCGTTATTCTATCGTACTTAAACTCACCTATTTCATTGTCATATGTAAGGCTTTCGTTATCATCACGGAAGAAGCTGCCAATATTTTTAGTTAATATATCAACACCTGGTGTATAAGTATTATCACCATTTTTATCTGTATAACTTTTATCACCTTCAACATAAGCCAATATAGTCACACGACCATCTGCTGAACGTGGATTCTGTGTGCTGATTTCTACTGAACATTCAGCATTTGAAGTTGAGCAAGAACCCCCAACTTTACCACCTTCAGTGACGAAGTTAACAACTGTTCCATCAGGAACATCATTGCCATTACGATCAGTAAGTCTTGCAACAAGGGTTGCCTTGTCACCATCCATATCATTTTGCAGTGAGTTTTTACTCAAAGACAAACTAAAACTGTTCTGTGTCGCCCGCCCTGTCGTAATTGTTACATTTTTTGACAGTGCTGTGAATCCTGACGATAAAGTCGCACTAATTTCGACAGGTCCAGGAATATGACCAGGATAAATATTCACAAGCACTTTTCCAGCACTATCAGTTTTGACAGTTCTGTTTGCTGTATTACTCAAGCTAACGAAACTTGTTCCTTGCGGAGCTTTTACTAAACTTAGAGTTACGTCTTGGTTAGGGAGAGCTTTTTCATTTGAATAAACAGTGAATTCGACTTGGCTACTTGATGATGACCCACTACCAACAACAGGGATTGAAATCGCTTTAGAAGTATATACGGCAGAGGTTGCTGTTGCAGCCTCTACATTCACAGAAACTATTTTTGCGTTGGATGGTGAGTTACTTGGTGTAACTTTAATCTCTTGTTTTCCACTACATAGGTTACCAGATGCATCATAAGCATAATATGTATTGGAAATATTGCCTTCGCTTGTAGAAATTACACTTGGTTGAGCAAAACTACCGCAATCTGCTGAGAAAGTAACTTCTTGATTATTTTGATAGTTGCCATTAGTATCCTGAACCAAAAGTGTAAGCAGTGTAGATCCACCTGAAACTAAGATTTTGCTCGCAGCTTCAAATTGATCAATGATAATGTCTGTTTTAACAAAACTTACATTTTTTGACTGAGCAGCGCTTTGATTATTAAATGAAGCTGTTACAGAAATCGTATATGGACCTGTAACATTCGCATTGGTTGGTGTAACACCAATAGTTGCTTCACCATCAGCATTTGTCAATACTGAATTATTCGTTGTACTAAAAGTCATATTTTCGCCAGAGAATGCAACCAATGCACCACTGACGGGTTTACCACTTCCATCACTTACTTTAACTGTTGCGACAGTACCAAGCGCTGATATGATTTCTGTTTTTTCACCATTCGAGTCTTTGAGTGAAAATTCAGTGACATTAAGCGCTTGAACCTCAGCAGGACCACCAGGACTTTGTCCATTACCCCCTGAATTTCCAGTCTCATTATAAAAACCGTCACTCCCCCCACCTCCACACCCAGCCAACACCAAAGCTAAAGTAAGAGCAGATAATTTCATACTTAATTGTTTACTAATCATTTAAATCCCCAAGATCCTCTATTATAGAGTTTGTTATCAATCTTTATTTAATTATGCGTTATGTAACCATAATTAAGATTTTATGTAAACAAAGGTAAGTCAAATGTTTTGTATGCTAGCTTATATAAAATAATTTTTTATAAGGGTGATCCATGTACGACCTCATCATTATTGGCGCAGGCACTGCAGGGATCAGTGCTTATAACGAAGCCATCAAATACACCCAAAATATTTTAATTATTAATGACGGCCCATGGGATACAACCTGTGCACGTGTCGGCTGTATGCCAAGCAAACTTCTGATTTCATCTGCAAATCGCATGCATGACATTCAATCCGCGAAAGACCTCGCTTTACAACATGAAGCTGTAATAGATACTTCAGGTGTGATGCAACGTCTACATAGCTTAAGAGAACGTTTCATTCGTGCAACCCTAAAAGGCGTTGATCGATGGGAGGCTTCACATAAAATTTCTGGTCATGCAACGTTTATTAATGCCCATACAGTTGAAGTCAATGGACAAGCTTATCAGGCTAAAAGCTTCATTATTGCGGTTGGTTCACGACCTAATATCGATAAAACGTTCAAGGAAGAATTAGGAGATAAATATCTAACTTCTGATGAGATATTTGAACTTTCTCAATTACCCAAGTCTTTAGCAGTGATCGGAAGTGGTGTGATTGCCATTGAACTGGCACAAGCCATGCAACGACTGGGCGTAGACACTACCCTGTTCGCTCGTAGCCAAAAAGTAGGTGCCTTAACCAGTCCAGTCTTACAAAAGCTGGCACAGGAGCAATTGAGTAAAGAACTCAATATCAAGTTCAAAATCTTGCCAGATCAAGTTAAAAAACAAGCTGATCATATCCAGATTAATTTTACTGAAAATGATCAAGCTCAAACTATTCAAGTTGAATATATTTTGGGCGCTACAGGCCGTCAGACTAATCTGGATCGATTGAGTTTAAATCAGTTAGATCCTAATTTTGCTGATATCAAAAAATTGCCTATCAATAAAAAAACCAAACAACTCGCAGATATGCCGATATTTATAGTGGGTGATGCCGCACCTGATGCCCCCATTCAGCACGAAGCTGCTCATGCTGGTAAAGAAGTGGTTCATAACTGTTTAAATTATCCCGAAATTAAACCGATTCCCGCACTCACCCCACTGGCAATCGTATTCTCTCACCCGGAAATGGCGATTATCGGGCAAAGTTTTAAACAGTTAGAAAAGCAAAATATTGAGTTTATTCGAGGATTTGCCTCCTATGAAAATCAAGGACGTGCACTGGTTCTTGCTGAAAATAAAGGTGGTATCGAAGTTTATATTGATAAAAAATCAGGCAAATTATTAGGCGCAGAACTCTTCTGTTCACAAGCTGAACATCTTGGCCATCTTCTGGCCTGGACCATTGATGCAGATCAGGATATTCATCAAATCCTGGCAAAACCTTTTTATCACCCAACACTGGAAGAAGGTCTCAGATCTGCTCTTAAACATGCTCGTCGTCAATTTGATGCATTGTAAGTGTTTGCTGACGCTCATTGAGTACATTAATCAAACGGTAACTGTGCGCAACTAAGCGATCTAACCAACGCTGAGCAGCCAATAACTCAAAAGTTTTGGCTGCATTCAGCTGATACGTTGAGGCATAAATATTAGTTTTTTCACGTAATTCGCTACGATGCTGTTTACTCCACTGTTTTAGATGTCCCATTTCAATATACAGTTGGCTCAAATCTTCAGATGAGCGAGTATCTAGCATGCTATTTCCAGCATTTTCCAGAATCTGGATAAAATCCAAGGCAAGTTGATGAATCGCGGGTTGGGTACGAATACTCACAACATGCTTTAGATTTTCCAAATCACTACGCAACACTTTCAGATAAACCATCATCCTTAATAAGCTAAACAGCCGACTTTGATCAGTGCTATTTTCAGGCACAACAATTTTTTCTAAATAATCCTGTAATTTGTAAATTAATTCGTCTTGCTGTTTTAATTCATTGGCCGAAACCAATTCTGCTGACTTGATGGCTTTTAGAATCCAGGAATATTGGGTCAATATGGTTTTAAAGATCACTTGTTCTGCCGTATTAATTGCGACCGCAGGCACTGCCAAACTGGCTTCATCTAAGGCCTGTAATAATGAATCTTCATGTGCCGGAATATATTTCACCAACAGCTGTTCAAAGGGGCGAATCAATGGCATAAAAAATAAGGCACCAAATACACTGAAGGCTGTATGAAAAGCTGCCACAATGACCACATGATCCCAACCAGATAAAAAATACTGTGGTTGATACAGCCATAAAAACAAGGGAACCAAAATACAAAATGCAAAAATTGCACTCACGACATTAAAACAGACATGCACAGCAGCAGTTCGTTTTGCATTCGCATTTGCACCGATGGCTGCCAGTACTGCAGTTGCAACGGTTCCAATATTCTGGCCAATGACGAGCACAAGCGCTTGATCGAGCTGAATCGCCTGACTTGCTAATGCAGCAAGTGTCGCTGTAATGGCGGCACTAGAGGACTGCAAAATCACAGTCATGACCAAACCGAAAAGTACCAATAACAGCTTTGCAGCAAAACTTTCGGTCGAGAAAATTGAAAGATCGAGATGTTCTGCGACACCTGACATTGCTACTTGAAGCAAATCAATTCCAAAGAAAATCAGGCCGAATCCCGCAAGCGCCAAGCCGGTAAGCGCTGTACGTCCATGTGCTAATATTTTAAGTAAAGCGCCTATGGCAATGAGAGGCAAAGCCACTTGTCCAATAGAAAACTTTAAACCTAAAAAAGCCACAATCCAGCCAGTACTGGTTGTACCGATATTGGCGCCAATAATTACACCAATGGCTTGCGAAAAAGAGAGTACGCCTGCACTGACAAAGCCAATGGTTGCTAGAGTCGTGGCTGTGGAGGATTGCACAATCAAGGTCAAGGCAATACCTGAAGTCATTGCTTTAAAAGGAGAACCAGTAAACCGACCTAACCATTGTCTTAATGTTTCACCTGCAATATCTTTAAGGCTCTCGGTCATTAAAGTCATGCCAAGCAAAAATAAACCGATTCCACCACAGAGCTGTGTAAATACCTCAAACACGCAGATTCCTAGGCTTTAAATTTTAATGATTAAAACATAATCAGGCTGATTTAAAAACAGCAAATAACCTTGAGTAAATTCAGAATATTATTTTTACTTTTTAATTTTGCTATAAACTCCGCACACAAAAAAACACCCCCAAGCCTTGGCTTGAGGGTGTTTTGAATAATGAGCTGGCGATGACTTACTCTCACATGGGTAACCCCACACTACCATCAGCGCAAAGAGGTTTCACTTCTGAGTTCGGGAAGGGATCAGGTGGTTCACTCTTGCTATTGTCGCCAGCACAA
>NZ_VPAU01000016.1:0-78765 GCF_013419095.1 Acinetobacter sp. YH12105 | reverse complement strand
CAAATTTCGCTGCCTGTTGAGCTCTATATCCACGTTGCCCAGTATTTCTTTTTAATTCACGGTAGATGGTTGATCGTGAACGCCCTAACTCCCGAGCAAGGCTAGCGATTGAACTTTTACTTTTCAAGGTAGCATAAATTTCGTATCTTTCATCTTGAGAAAGTTGGGTGTATTTCTTCATTGTGTGCTTTCCAATTGCGAGTTGAAAAAGTCCAATGATTCTACGAATACACCTAACTTTTTCAACTAACTACAAATGTGTCGCACTTGAGATTTGAATCTGCGTACTGATAAACTGCTTATTTAGCAGTTAAAGCCTGACCTTCAAATGCAACGCCATCCCAGCCATTTTGCATAAACTGGCGGATATTCTGATGATCGCTGGCTTGAGGCGTCGCTTGTACAGCTGCATAGTGCTCGGCAAACAGGCTTAAGGTTTGGGCCTGATCCAGCCCATTGAGTCGTGCAAAGGCAAAAACTTTGGCGCTGCCTTGGTTTTCAGTGGTTGCATTGCTCTGCTGGCCATTTTTAAATGCAGTCAGGGTATGGGTATAACGCGCTTCGATATAGGCAATCACATCTGCAAATTTTGCCTCACCTGCGGCCAATTGTGCCAATAAATCTTGTGCCATGCTGTTTTCCCTTTGCAATCAATAAAAAATCGATACGATGAATATAGCAATTTTCTTGCGAAGTTCCATGGTATTTAATAAGTTTTCAGTTCAAGATAATCATGAAAATGATTCATAATTAATTTGAAATTTCGGATCAAATCAACTGGATCAATAAATAGAATAGGAACGTATATGGGCTGGCTTTGGGTGGCAATCGGTGGGGCAGTGGGTGCCAGTTTACGGTATGCAGCAGGGCTCTGGTTGCTAAAACCACAGATGCAATTTCCTTGGCCGACTTGGTGGGTCAATATTCTGGGCTGCTTATGTGCAGGGATCTTTTTTGCCTGTAGCCAAAAATATCCAATGCTGCAACAGGAAGCACGTCTGTTTTTAATGGTGGGGATACTGGGCGGATTTACCACATTTTCCAGTTTTGGTCTGGAAAGCTTTCAGCTCTTGAAACATGGCGCTGTAGGTTTAGCTCTATTGTATGCGCTGTCGAGTGTAATTGTTGGAATTATCGTTCTGGCGCTGGGTTTTTACTTGACTTCACTGGCTTTGAGTCAAAACTGAAACAGACATAAAAAAGTCAGGAAACTGGAGGTTATTTCCTGACATAAACCACGATTTGAAGATCAAGATAATCGACGGTTTTTAGTTTTAGCCACGTTTAAAGCGGCCAAAACGTTTATTAAAGCTTGCCACGCGACCTTCATTGCTGGTTTGACGCTGCTCGCCAGTATAGAAGGGATGAGAAGCACTTGAAATATCAAGCGTGACATAAGGATATGTTTTACCTTCATATTCTTTAGTCTGGCTAGAGTTCATGGTGCTGCCAATCACAAAATAAGTATCGGCATTGGTGTCATGAAATAACACTTCACGATACGCTGGATGAATATCTGGACGCATATATAATTCCCTCATGATTCTCAATGAAATGTTATAATATAACATCTGATATTTCAAGTTATCTAGAGTTACAGCGTGTAAGCCTTTGGGGTCAAAATTAACCTCGACTCGGCACCAGTTCTTCAAATACATCACTCAGATCATCATGAACTTTTAAATGAATCAGGTTCCAGTATTGTCCTGAAATCGTCCGGTTCACCATGAGCGTATCTGGAGATGGCTTAAACACATCCCAATATTTTAGAGAAGGTTTGAGCAACTCCATGCCATCATGATGGGCCGAGTTTTCAGCAAAATCATAATGGGTGACCAGTGGACGCATCAGAACTTCCAGCCATTGTTCATACAATTCAGTCGGGAATTTTCCGGTTTCAGTCAAGGAATGCAGCGCATCTAACTGTTGCTCAATCACGGGAATATTCTTCTCGCGTGCGGCATGAATAAGTTCCCGGAAATGCCCAATCACTTCAGTTGAAAGAGTCTTAACGCCACCATAATCATAAACAATCACAGAGCCATCTTCACGAAAGGCAAAGTTGCCCGGATGCGGGTCACAGTGAAAGCGTTTCAGATAAAAAATTTCCTGACCAATCGCACGCAGCAGACGGCGCCCTAAGGCATTGCGGGTTTCCTGTGGCCAGGTGCTGGCGGTTTCAATACTTTCTCCCATTTCCTGACTCAAGGTTAGAATATGCCGTGAAGAATATTCATGAAAAACCTGTGGAATCACAATTTTATGATCCAGTGACTCATGGAAAGCGCGGGCAACTTCCAGGTTCTGAGCTTCAATTTCATAGTTGAGCTCATTGTCCAGACTATGCTGAATTTCTTTAAATAACTGATCCTGAAGTTTACGGTCAATCTTTAAAACGCCCATCATGCGGAGCGCCAGACGTACCTGTTTCAGGTCACTTTCACAGGCTTCATCGACCCCCGGATACTGCACCTTGACCACCACTTGCTGGCCATTGGGTAAAGTGGCTTTATGTACCTGACCAATCGATGCAGCGGCAAAAGGCTGTTCATCAAACTGTTGGAATAATTGCTGTAAAGGTTTGCCGAGTTCCTTTTCAATTTGCGCCTGAATGTCCTTAAATGGCATGGGCGGTGCCTGACGTTGCAATTTGGCAATGGCTTTGGCAACTTCGGGTGGAAAAATATCTTTATATTGCGAGGCGATCTGACCAACTTTCATGACCGCGCCTTTCATTTCTCCCAAGGTATCCGCGATTTGTATACCAATATCCTGAAATAATTTGCTGCGCGCAGTATTTTTCTGCTCTTCGTCGGCAGTTAAATTTTTAATTGAATTGGATAGGGTTTTACCTGCAATACTTGCGGTCATTCCGGCAAGTTTCATAAAGCGACGACCGGGTGTGCTAGCCGTTTTTGCCATGCGAGATTCCTTGAAACCAACAATTATTTGATGTATTTGATCATAGGTGACAAAGATTCAATTGCCTAGATTTAATTGTAGAGGTTGTGTTGTGATTTTCTTTAACTTCTCCATCTTTAGTGCATGATCTTTGATTTATCAGAAGATTTTTCTTCATCTCCTGTACTTAAACCAAAACAAGATTCCTGAATACATCATTGTTTTAGGTCAGGCTGCATAATCATACTAAAGGTTGTTTTAGTCCCAAAAGTATAAATAAAACAACTCGCAGTAATGAAGAAAATTCAATGAAAGTCTATCGATATTTTACTGCTCAAGATGATGTGTATTTTTGTGTGCGTATCACTTAAACCTTAAATACAGGACCTAAGTTAGATGATTCACCCACCATGCGCTTTAATGGCACGGAGGTGGTTGTAGAGCCGCTGCTGATCAAAGATGTGATAGACGAATCAGAGATTTCCAAAGCATTAAAAAATGCGCTGGATCCTGAATCGCAGCGCATTTTCCAGCTTGAATTAATCGGCTGAACGCATTGAGTGGTCGAGACTTAAACGTTTATTGTTGCCATATAAACGAGCTAATAAAAGTACACAGGCCACACTCAGACCCACAATCAGGCCAACCCAGACACCGGCTGCGCCCATGTCGGTAAAGCGGGACAGATACACCCCGACCGGGAAGGCAATCACCCAGTAAGCCAGCATGGTGATCCACATAGGGCCTTTGGTGTCCTGCATCCCACGCAGACAACCTGCTGCACTGATCTGCCAGCCATCCATCAGTTGATAAGCAATCGCAAACAGAATCAGATAGACCGCGATTTGGGTCACGATCATATCCGAGGTGTAGAGCGCCACGATTTCATTACGGAACGCCCAAAGCAAAATCATGGTCAGGATTGCCAGAATAGTAGCAGTGATCAGGCCGAGATATTGCACTTTACGCATCGCCTGCCAGTTCTGCTCGCCATAATAGGTGCCGACCCGAATGGTCAGGGCAATCGCCAGTGACATTGGAATCATAAACAGCTGTGAGGTCACTGAAATGGCAATCTGATGCGCAGCAACAATGGTTTCTCCCAAAGGGCTGAGCACGATCGCCGCAGTACTAAAAATACTGACCTCAAAGAAAATCGCCAGTCCGATCGGCAGACCAAGCTGCAAGATGCGTTTCATCCATTCCGGGTTGATTTTTTCCCAATGAGTAAACGGCTGGGTGCGTTGATAGGCTTTATTCTTAAAAATATACAGTGCCAGAGTAATGACCATTAACCACTGTAAAATTGCCGTAGCAAAACCACAGCCGGCACTACCCAAGGCTGGAACAGGGCCAATTCCATACATAAATACATAGTTCAGTGGAACCAGCAACACCAGTGCCAATAGGCTGATGACGGTCACCGGACGTGGATTACCAATCGCTTCTGAATAGCCACGCAAGGCGGCATACATAGTCACTGCCGGCATACCAAAACCAATTGCATGCAGGAATAAACCAGCTTTAGGCTGCAAGCTTTCCGGTACACCTAAGATTGGTAAAGTCGCTGGCAACAGCTGCAAAATCAGGCCAGCAATAATCCCCAGAATCAGGGCAACCCAAAGTGACTGACGGGCAATGGTGGCAATTTTTTCAGGGGTACGTGCGCCATTCGCTTCAGCCACCAAGGGTGTCGTGGCAATCATGATACCGCTAAACAGCAGCATCACCGGAATCCATAGACCCACCCCGACTGCAATTGCTGCAAGATCGGTCGCAGACAGATGACCTGCCATAATGGTATCAATCAGGCCCAAACCTGCTTGGGAAAATTGGGTTACCAGAATAGGTAACATCAGATGAAACAGTTTTTTTAATTCAAAACCAAAGGTCGTAACCGGTGTAACATTCGACACAAAAATTACTCATCGTGATCATGTGCTTAAATAGAGGGGTTTAGCGTTGTAAAGTGAGAAGCACACCAATAAAAATTACTCCGCCGCCTAAAAGACGTTGCCAGTTAATCGGCATTTTTTCGTTGCCCAATAAACCCAGATGATCGACCAGCATCGACATGGCCATCTGACCAAAAATAATCAGGCCGCTAAGCACCAGAAAGCCAAGTTTGGGGGCTGCATAAATGCTCATACTAATCGCGTAGACACCCACGATGCCCCCAAGCCATAAATACCAGGGAACATTCATTAATTCCTGTACACCGGGTTTGGGATTGGACTGAAAAAGTACAATCACAGCGAGCACTATTGTACCAATCAAAAAGGAAAAAAATGCAGCTTGCATAGGAGAATATAAATATTCTTTCAGTTGCGTGTTAATTGCGGTTTGAAGCGTCAGCAAAACACCAATTGCAAAGACTAAAGGAAGTAAAATAATCAGTTGAGAAGATATTTTCATAATTTTAACTGTCTAATTCTATTTGAGTTTTTAGATATAACCCGGTGATCATTTTAATTTTAGCAGTGTTGCTGCCGAGTCATGTTAAAATTCAGCTATATCTTGTAGTCGTTTTTGAGTAGTTCTTTGGCTGAATTGAATCCTGCTGTTATCCCATTGTCTTTATATATTCATATGCCATGGTGCGTGCGCAAATGTCCGTATTGTGACTTTAATTCGCATGCTGTTCCTGATGGTGAATTATCACTGGAACTAGAACAGGAATATTTACATGCCTTGGTTGAGGATTTTAAAACGCAGTTCGATTTTGCCCAAGGCCGCCAGATTCATAGTGTGTTTATTGGTGGCGGTACGCCGTCGCTGATTTCTGCTCAAGGCTATCAATGGCTATTTGATCAGTTGCAAGCCATTATTCCCTTTGCAGAAGGCTGTGAAATTACGCTGGAAGCAAATCCCGGTACGGTAGAGCATGACCCATTTGCAGGTTATTTGCAGGCCGGCATTAACCGTTTGTCAATTGGGGTACAGAGTTTTAATACTGACCATCTTAAACGCTTGGGTCGGATTCACAGCAATGAAGATGCGATTTCTGCGATTGGATTGGCGCGTGAAGCAGGCTTTCAACGAATTAATGTCGATTTAATGCATGGCTTGCCTGAGCAGACTTTAGATCAGGCCTTGCATGATTTAAAACTTGCGGTAGAAAATGGCGCGACACATATTTCCTGGTATCAGCTGACGATTGAACCGAATACGGTATTTTTCCGTACCCAACCTATTCTACCGGTAGATGATGTACTTGAAGAGATTCAGGAGCAGGGCGAAATTTATCTCAAAGCTCAAGGCTTTATCAATTATGAAGTTTCTGCCTGGCGTAAAGAACTACCTTCAGCGCATAACCTGAATTATTGGCAATTCGGCGATTATCTGGCGATTGGTGCGGGTGCACATGGTAAAGTGACTCAACCTGATGGCGTATATCGTTTCCAGAAAACCCGCTTACCTAAGGATTACTTAGCCAAAGTACCTGCTGAACATTTGCAGTTTAAGCGTATTGAAGCTGAAGAGATGCCATTTGAGTTTATGATGAATGCGCTACGCTTAAATCAGGGCGTAGAGGCTAAATTTTATATCGAGCGTACTGGTCAAAGTTTGGATACTTTACAAGATTTATTAAGCTCTTTACGTAAAAGAAAATTAATGATCGATGACCAAAACCGGCTTGCATGTACCGAGCAGGGGCATATCTTCTTAAATTCGGTACTGGAAGAATTTCTTTAACTGATTTTTATTTTCTGAACATTTTTCAAAGACCTTCATAAATCTATATGAGGATTTTTTATTGTGCAGATTTTACCAGATCAGGAATTTTTAGCTTGGCATAGAGCACACCGGTTTTTAGATCAAACAAATAAGCTTTAAAAGCTAGAGCTGAATAAGAGAAATTACAAGCACAAAAAAAGCACTCTAAAAGTGCTTTTTTTCAATATCTTGCTTCTAAATTATAGAGCAACGATATTTACAGCTGTAGGGCCTTTTTGACCTTGAGCTACGCTGAAAGAAACCTTTTGGCCTTCAACTAAAGTTTTGAAACCTGAACCAGTGATTTCGCTGAAATGAGCAAAAACGTCTGGACCTGATTCTTGTTGAATGAAACCGAAACCTTTAGTTTCGTTGAACCATTTTACTGTACCGTTAACTGTATTAGACATAATGTAACCTATTGAATCGTATGAATTTATAGCCAAAATTTCAGATGACTAACTGTAACTTTGAAAAATAAAAAGGATGGAGCTTTTTGATCTGTAATACGAAGGTTTATGACTAAAACTGCGATACTTAAAAGAAACTAACCAAAACAAGAATTTTTCTAGTTGGGATTATCATACCGCTTATTTTGAGATATACAAGCGTTTTATTTATCTAATTTATTAGGCTATTGAAAAATATAAAATTAAACCTGTATATTTTGTATTCAGGCCAGTGTTTTTAGGGTTTAAAAGGGTAGCTCTCAATAAAAAGAGCGCCGAAGCGCTCTTTGTAATTCAATTTACAGCTTAGTAATCAAAACTAAAGTGCTCTGGTGCCAGTGCGGTCATAGTTTTGGATGGATTCACCATCGCTTCAGCATGACCTTGGGTACGAGGCAGAATACGTTCGAAATAGAAATCAGCGGTTTTGATTTTTGCTTTATAGAACTCAGGTACTTCTGCGCCATCGCCAGAAGCCAGTTTGGCTGAGGCAACTGCGGCTTGCTGCGCCCAGAAGTATGCCATCATCACATAGCCCGAGAACATCAGGAAATCGACTGAAGCAGAAGAGACGATGTCGCGGTCTTTACGGGCTGCCAGCATGATTCGAACAGTTAATGCATTCCACTGGGCACATAGCTTGGTGAGATCCCAAGCAAAGCGGCGCATATATTTATTACGCGCATGCTGACCACAAAATTTCAGGATTTCAGCGGTATAATCACGAATCACTTTGCCTTTCGAGGTTAACAGTACTTTACGACCGATCAGATCGAGTGCCTGTACACCTGTCGTTCCTTCGTAAAGGGTAGAAATACGTGAGTCACGCACGATCTGTTCCATGCCCCATTCTTTGATATAGCCATGACCACCAAAGACTTGCATACCGTGATTCGATGCTTCATAGCCCATTTCAGTCAGGAAGCCTTTTAGAATCGGGGTATAGAAACCTAAGTGATCATCATGCTGTTCAAAGGCAGCGGTATCGCCACGCAATAAAGCATCATTCATGTTGTCGGCAATTTGCGCAGCATGATAAATCATGGCACGGCCACCTTCGGCAATGGCTTTTTGCGTCAACAGCATACGGCGTACATCGGCATGATGAATGATGGCATCCGCCACTTTTTCCGGATCTTTTTTGCCAGACAGGGCACGCATCGACATACGTTCTTTGGCATACGGCAGAGCACCTTGGAAGGATAACTCCGCATGACAGATGCCTTGAATCGCAGTGCCAATACGCGCAGTGTTCATGAAGGTGAACATGGCATGCAAGCCTTTATTCGGTTCACCAATCAAGTAACCCGTGGCCTTGTCGAAATTCAGCACGGCTGTTGCTGAGGCGCGAATCCCCATTTTATGTTCAATCGAACCGCAATTGACTGGATTGCGCTCACCGATGCCACCATCGGCAGCAGCAATAAATTTCGGTACGATAAACAGTGAAATGCCTTTAGTACCTTGCGGTGCATCCGGAAGGCGCGCCAGCACGATATGTACGATATTTTCAGTGAGATCGTGCTCGCCTGCGGAAATAAAGATTTTGGTTCCTGAAATGGCATACGTGCCATCTTCTTGCGGCTCGGCTTTGGTTTTAACCTGACCCAAGTCAGTACCACATTGCGGCTCAGTCAGACACATGGTGCCAGCCCAAGTACCCGCAACCAGATGCGGCAGATAGGTATTCTTCTGCTCATCGGTGCCGTACTGGATAATGGTATTGATACAGCCCACGCTTAAACCCGGATACATCTGGAATGACCAGTTTGCAGTTCCCATCATTTCCGATTTGATCAGGTTTAAAGACATTGGCAGGTTTTGACCACCAAACTCTTCAGGATAAGACAGACCTTGCCAGCCACCTTGGACGAACTGATCATAAGCGTCTTTAAAGCCCTTAGGCGTTTTCACTTCGCCATTTTCAAAATGACAGCCTTCAGCATCACCGCTTTCATTCAGAGGTGAAAGTACATTTTCACAGAAATCTGCTGCACCTTCCAAGATCATGTCTACCGTGTCGGTATCGGCATATTCACCATTCGACAAATTCTGGTAGTGCGCAGGGTAATCGAGCACTTCATTCATAAGGAAGCGAATGTCGTGTAAAGGGGCTTTATATGCTGGCATGCGTTTAATCCTGATTAAAATAGTTTTGGATTATCTGTATCGATTCTTTGATTATTCATATTTGAGATAAAAAAACATTGATAAGGCAAGCAAATAAAAATGTCAGAAAAGCGAATCGAGTCTTAGAGCCAACCAATAAAATCGGATGATTTCATCTTCTGGCTGTCAGCGTACAGAAAGGTTGAAAACTTCTTATCTGATTGGACTTTAATGAATTGAACACCAGATTGTCTAGTGCTACTTTTGTATGAATTGTACTCAATTGTTATCAATAAAAAATTCAAGTTAAAAATGTCATTAAATCCAGTAGCTGAATTTTTAGTCTTTAATAATGGAGTTAAGATCAATTCGGATTGTTGTTACAACCCGAATTCTCTGGTCAAAATAACTGGATATTTATAGAAAATCTTTTAAATCTGGTTTGATGCCATTCCAGATAGAAAAAGATTCCAGTGCCTGACCGACCAGCATGCCAAAGCCTTCAGATGTTGGCACAGCACGTGCTTTGGCCTGATCAAGGAAGGAGGAAGGCTTGCCATAGGCCATTTCATAGGCATAGTTAAACTGTAAGGCTTCTGGAAGCAGCAAAGCATCACCGCTGAGACTGGCTGAAGTGGCATTGATCACCAGATCAAACTCACCTGCAAGATGTTCTAGTGAAATAGCCTGTAATTCGAGCTGCGCTACAGCATCCTGCAGATCCGCAACCAGTTGTTCAGCGCGTGCCAAGGTGCGATTGGCAATCACAATTTTTTTTGCGCCTGCCTGGGCGAGAGGATAGATCACGCCACGGGTTGCGCCGCCTGCACCGATAATCAGGATGTTGGTATTTTCCAGCGGCCAGTTGAGTGCACGAATCGCATCGACCAGACCTTGACCATCAGTATTATCGCCATGCAAAATACCATTTTTCATCCACAGGGTATTCACTGCCTTGGCAATTTTGGCTCGCTCACTGAGCACCTGACACTGGGCAAAAGCCTGCTCTTTAAACGGCACGGTGACATTCATCCCGATTCCGCCATGGGCAAAAAACTCCTGAATATTGGCCTCAAAGCCATCCAGTGGCGCCAGACGTTTGCTGTAATTTAGATCAATTCCGGTTTTTGCTGCAAAAGCATGATGCAATTCTGGAGAGCGTGACTGTTCAATCGGATTACCAATCACGGCAAATTGTTTGCTCATTTCACAATGTCCATGTGCTGAAATGAGCATCAATATACGTGAAAAAGCGCAGGGACTAAAGCCTGCGCTGTTTTAAATAAGGGGGCTGGAAGTGCGGTTTAGGAACTGCAGATGTCCATAATATGTTCTGCAAATACCAGCGCCATACTAAGCACAGCTCCGACCACAGTCAGGATACTCACCAGAATAGCCGCGCCATCCAGAAGCAGATTATGACTCAAAACGGCGGTACTCATCGCACTGATGGCGAGAGCCAGAAAAAGCCAAAAGGCAAAAACAGGAAGATTTAATTGAAGATGATGCATTGTTATTCTCACTAGACATCTAATAGATTGTGATCGATGTAGCGATAGGATGCCGCGACCAAATCAGGGATTACTCTGCAGCAGTATAGAGGAATAATGGATTAAAACAGCCCTCTATTTGAGGGCTGTTTGTATCATTTCATTGCAGTTGATTTTAATTCTGTGAGCCAGTCATGGGGTTTCAGATAGTAATCGGTCAAACGCTTTTCCGGCGAGCCTTCATCCCATTCAGGACGATAGGACCAGCCGGTCAGCGGAGGCAAGCTCACCAAGATTGATTCAATTCGGCCGCCGGTCTGCAAACCAAATAGCGTACCGCGGTCATAAACCAGATTGTATTCGACATAACGGCCACGACGATACAACTGGAACTCGCGTTGTGCTTCGGTATAAGGCTTATCCTGATTACGCTGGAAAATCGGTAAAATGGCTTCCAGATAACCATTGCCTACGGCCTGTATATACTGGAAACAGGTATCAAAATCCCACTGATTCAGATCATCAAAGAATAACCCGCCGACACCACGCTGTTCATCACGATGTTTTAAATAGAAATAGTCATCACACCATTGTTTATGTTCAGGATAAATCTCTTCACCAAATGGCGCACACAGATCATGCGCCGTCTGATGCCACGAAAGGACATCTTCATCATTTGGATAGAAGGGCGTCAGGTCGAAACCGCCACCAAACCACCAGATTGGATCTTGCCCTTCTTTTTCTGCAACAAATAAACGCACGTTGGCATGTGAGGTCGGTACATTCGGATTTTTCGGATGGATGACCAGCGATACACCCATCGCTTGCGCCTTGGCACCGGCAATATTGGGATGGCGTTCAGTGGCTGAAGCGGGCAGTTTGGAAATATTGATATGGGAGAACATCACCCCGCCTTTCTCAATCACGGTACCATTTTGCAAGACACGCGAACGGCCACCACCACCTTCCGGACGTTCCCAGTCATCAATGATAAATTCGGCCGTACCGCCGCCAGCACGCTCCTGTTGTTCCAGTGCTGCACAAATCCGTGCCTGCAAGTCGAGGAGAAATTCACGAACGCGTTGAATATCCGCAGATGTAGGATGCTGCATCAGAGCCTCGTAGGAAAATAAAAAACTAGCTATATCAAAGCATAAAATCAGTCAAAGATTAAGGTCTATTTAGCAATGTAGTGGATTGAACCAGGCTTTAAATTTGAGTATTGATGGACAGAATGGGGCATTAAATCCGACCAAATGGCTAGGTTGAATTCTTTTTTCAAGCTCCGCACAATAACTTGCAAGCGCTCATGGGTTTGGGCATTTCTCGATGGTAATAGGTGGGTGTCATGTCGGTACAGGTCAATTCCCTGATTCAAAAATATAATGTTCCCGGTCCCCGCTATACCAGTTATCCGACCGTTCCATATTGGGAAGAGCAGAATTTCTCACTGGAACAATGGAAGCAAACGCTGAAAAAATCCTTTACTGAATCCAATCAAAGTGAAGGCATCAGCCTGTATATCCATCTGCCATTTTGCGAAAGCCTGTGCACTTTTTGCGGGTGTCATAAGCGAGTCACGAAAAAACATGAAATGGAACAGCCCTATATTCAGGCAGTGCTGAAAGAATGGGATTTGTATTGTGAGTTGCTGAAAGATAAGCCGGTCATTAAAGAAATTCATTTGGGTGGGGGAACACCGACTTTCTTTTCTGTTGAGCATTTGACTCAACTGATTCAAGGTATTTTGGCCAAAGCAGACATAGCGCCTGTGCATGAATTCAGTTTTGAAGGGCATCCGAACAATACCACGCGTGAGCATTTACAAGGCTTGTATGATCTGGGCTTTCGCCGGGTCAGTTATGGGGTGCAGGATTATAATGAAACCGTGCAAAAAGCCATTCACCGGATTCAGCCCTATGAACATGTTAAACAGGTAACCGAATGGGCGCGTGAAATTGGCTATGAGTCGATTTCGCATGATTTGGTGTTTGGCTTGCCTTTTCAGCATCTGGACGATGTCTTAAACACCATTGAGCAAACCAATTCACTTCTGCCGGATCGTTTGGCTTTATATAGCTATGCACATGTGCCCTGGATTAAAGGCAATGGCCAGCGCGGTTTTAAAGATGCCGATGTACCCAAAGATGCGATCAAACGTGAATGTTATGAAGCGGCTAAAAAGAAACTGCTGGCGCATGGTTATCATGAAATTGGCATGGATCATTTTGCTTTAGATACAGATGGCATGTACCAGTCCTTTCAAGCTGGAACATTACACCGCAATTTTATGGGATATACCGCCTCTAAAACTCAAGTGATGATCGGTTTAGGCATTTCTTCGATCAGTGATAGCTGGTACAGCTTTGCCCAAAATGTGAAAACCATTGAAGAATATTATGCGTGTTTAGCTCGCAATGAAATTCCGGTATTTAAAGGACATGTCTTAAATCAGGAAGATTTGATTGTTCGTCAGCATATTCTGAATTTGATGTGCAGCTTTAGTACCTCATGGGAAAAACCCGAGCTATTTTTCCCTGAAATCGATCAGGTGGTGGAACAGCTTAAAGAAATGGCACAGGATGGTTTGATTCAAATGACAGACTCATCAGTCACGATTTTGGAGAAAGGGAAACCATTTGTACGTAATATTTGTATGGCTTTTGATTTACGTTTAAAGCGACGCATGCCGGAGAACCGGATTTTTTCGATGACGATTTAACACTTAATCCATCCCAACCCTCCTTTAAGAAAGGAGGGAGTTTTCTCCTTTTTTTGAAAGAAGGAAAAGCCTCCCTGAGCAAGACTTAAGCATTGCTTTAAGTCGAAGCGCAAGAAAGGGAGGTTTGGAGGGATTTATTAAGGGGAGGATTTAAAAATCATCCTTCTGATAAAGATGCGCCATACGTTCATGTTTGGTTTTGAGATATTGCTCATTAAACGGATTTAAGCCGACGGTGAGGGGCACCCGATCGACCACATTAATCCCTTGGGCTTTTAAAGCTTCAATTTTTAAAGGATTATTGGTCACCAGACGTACCGCTTTGACCTGCAAATGATCCAGCATAATGCTGCACATGTCATATTGACGTGCATCAGCCGGCAGGTTCAGCATTAAATTGGCATCGACCGTATCATGTCCCTGATCTTGCAGGGCATAGGCACGAATCTTGTTGGTCAGGCCAATACCGCGTCCTTCCTGACGCAAATACAGAATCGCCCCGCGACCTAACTCATTGATCAGCTTTAAAGTCGCCTGCAATTGCGGGCCACAGTCACATTTCAGTGAAGCAAAGGCATCACCGGTTAAACATTCAGAATGTACACGAACCACGACTGGCTCGTCAGAAACTTCTTCAAGTCCTTTAGATAGCGCGACATGTTCTTCGCCAGTCTTAGGGTCTTGAAATACAGTAATTTTAAATTCACCGTGAGCGGTAGGTAATCTTGACGTTGCGACAAATTCGATTGGCACAGCTGAACCCGTTAAATCCTGAAAGTGGCTAAAGTATAGCGTAATGATTGAACATTGGTAGAATTGCAAAGTCGAAATTCTGTATTAGATTTTCTTTTTTGTAGAAAGCAGACGATAATAGTTGATAAATAGTAAGATTATTCAGGATAATCGTAGCCTGCGATTTTTTCACCCCGATGAGATCATTGTTTAATATTGCATCGCTAGAAGCGTAGCTGAATTGAAGCTGCTACAATTCAGCTATATGATCGGGTACTCCCCATTGACCTAGCTTTAGATTTGCCAGGCTTTAGAAGGCTTTGCCATAATATGCTGTATACAGAAATCCCTACTCAACGCCCTGTAACACCGTTGCTGGATACGATCAATCATCCTGAGCAACTACGTTTACTCGAGCAAAGCCAGCTAGCGCAAGTGGCAGATGAGTTACGTCAATTCATTTTGTATGCTGCCGGGCAAAGTGGTGGACATTTTGGTGCCAACCTCGGTGTTATTGAACTTACGGTGGCTCTGCACTATTGCTTCAATACTCCACATGACCGTCTGATCTGGGATGTGGGGCATCAGGCCTATCCGCATAAGGCATTGACCGGTCGTCGTGAACAGCTCACCACTATCCGGGCCAAAGATGGTCTGGCAGCCTTTCCGGCACGTGAAGAATCTGAATTTGATACCTTTGGGGTAGGGCATTCTTCGACGGCGATTTCTGCTGGACTGGGCATGGCCTTGGCACGTCGCTACCAGAACAAGCCATGTGAAGTGGTATCGATTATTGGCGATGGCGCCATGACGGCGGGTATGGCCTTTGAAGCCTTGAACGATGCCGTTGCGCACAATGCCGATCTGATGGTGGTGCTGAACGACAATGACATGTCGATTTCTTGCAGTACTGGCGGTTTTGCCAAGCATCTGGCGGCGATCTGGGAGCGCGGTGAATTCGTTAATATTACCGAGGAAGGTGAAGCTTACGTACAGCCGCATCCGGAGTGGCTGTATAACTCACGCTTGCACTGTGCCGCGACTGATGCCGCAGATAACCTGTTTAAAGCCATCGGCTTTGACTATTTCGGCCCTTATGACGGTCATGATGTCAAACAACTGGTGCATGTATTTAAAGCGCTGAAAAAGCGTACAGGCCCACGTCTGATTCATATCTATACTAAAAAGGGCAAGGGCTTTGCGCCGGCCGAATCGGATCAAATCAAATATCACGCGATTAGCAAGCTTAATGCCATTACCGCTGCCAAGACTGCACCGAAATATTCGGATGTATTTGGACAGTGGCTCTGCGATGAAGCAGCACAGGACTCGCGCTTGCTCGCGATTACACCGGCCATGTGCGAAGGCTCAGGTATGGTGCAGTTTGCCAAAGAATATCCGGAACGTTTTTTCGATGTCGCGATTGCAGAGCAGCATGCCGTGACGCTGGCTGCGGGCATGGCCTGTGAAGGCTTAAAGCCGGTCGTGGCAATTTATTCGACCTTCCTGCAACGTGGTTATGACCAGCTGGTACACGATGTGGCCTTACAAAATCTGGATGTGACCTTCGGTATTGATCGTGCTGGTCTGGTCGGTGAAGATGGCCCGACCCATGCCGGTGCCTATGACTATGCCTATATGCGGACGATCCCGAATATCGTGATCATGGCACCAAAAGACGAAAATGAATGTCGTCAAATGCTGCATACCGCTTATTTATATCCTGGGCCGGCAGCTGTGCGTTATCCACGTGGTAATGGCTTAGGGGTGGATATCCAGCAAAAGATGCTTGAAATTCCAATCGGTCAGGCGGAAATTGTCGCCAGCTTTAATGCGCAGTGTGACGAATATATTTCTGTGCTGGCTTTTGGCAGCCGGGTACAGGCCGCAGTCGACGCCGCTGAAGCCTTTGCAGTGAAACATGAGATTGGTGTGCGTGTTGTGAACATGCGTTTTATCAAACCTCTTGATACGCAAATGCTGGATGATCTGGCATCAAGCACCAGTCTGTTTGTGACAGTAGAAGAACATGCCGTGATGGGCGGTGCGGGTAGTGCTGTGAATGAATATCTGGCAGAAGCACAGATTGTGAAACCGCTGCTGAATCTTGGTTTAGACGACACGTTTATGGCTCAGGCCACGCATGCACAAATGTTGCAGCAGGCCGGATTGGATGCGCAAGGTATTGAAAAATCAATGAATCAAGCCTGGTCAGCCTTGGGGCAAAGCGTTTTGTCATAAGTTCTTAAAAATTTTAGACACATTTTCTCCAAAAAAGCCCTGATATTTGCTAAGATATCGGGGCTTTTATGCATTATTCTTTATCAGTTTCTTTAAATTTGTAGTGGGTGTTCAATGGAACCTATGGTGGTGATGGCTGCGCGTGCGGCTCAGTTAGTTGGTCAAGAGCTTTTAAAAGCGCATCAGAATCGTCATAAACTCGATCTACAAGTCGAAGAAAAAGGAATTGATGGTCCAGTAACGCGTGTAGATCGTTATTTGGAGCAGTTGACCATCGATACCCTACGTAAAAGCTATAAAAATCACAGTTTCCTTGGTGAAGAGTTTGGCTATCAGGAAGGTAATGGTCACGATGCCGATTGGTGTTGGGTGATCGATCCACTGGATGGTACTTTAAACTTCATTAACGGTTTCCCGCATTTCTGTATCTCTATCGCAGTTCAGCACAAAGGCATTACTCAACACGGGGTGATTTATGACCCGGTGAAAGATGAGCTATTCTCTGCCAGTCGTGGTCGTGGTGCCATGATGAACCAGCGTCGTATTCGTGTGAATGTCAAAGACAGTCTGGAAAATACCTTTATGGCTGTTGGTCACGCTTACCGTGCTAAACGTAATGGCGAAGTTGTATCTTATGCCAAGAACCATTTTCAAAGTTTGTTAAACGTGACTGAAGCTGGCGCGCAATATCGTCGTTCAGGTTCTGCGGCATTGGATTTAGCCTATGTTGCTGCAGGCCGTTTTGATGCTTACTTCGAACTTGGTTTAAAACCTTGGGATATCGCAGCGGGCGAATTGATCGTGAAAGAAGCAGGCGGTACTGTAGTTGATGCACGTGGTGGTAGCGACTCTATGGAAAATGGTCAAGTTTTGGCTTGTTCAATGAAAATGCTTAAACCTTTAATGCAAGCAGTTGTTCCTGCTTGGGGTGAGGCAGCAAAATAATCGGGTTTAGATGAATTATATCTAATTTTCAAAAAAGGCATCCTTCGGGATGCCTTTTTTGCAGCAGTGAAATAGTTAACAGGGAGGAGAAGCCTGTTTTTTAACGCACATGAATACGGGAACTATCAAGTGAATTGGCAAAAATTGCCTTTTTATACCAGTCGTTACATTTTATATTCATATTTAAGTCTATGAAATTCATATATAAATTACAAATAAAGCAAATTTATTTGAAAACTTAATGACATTGTTGATTATTCTGCTATAATCTTGCCACGCACTTAATTTTCCGTTCTTTACCTGAACACTATCTTCTAATCATTGTATGCGCGTTCTGTCCATAGAGAGGACATATCCTTCGCGCCCCAATCGCTTAAGCGATTCCTTCAGGTTTGCGGCCGTAATCATATACGTGCGTTATATCCACATCGTCGTTATTCGGATCGCTGCTGAATCCTAACTTTTTCAGCTCTATTTGCTGTGCCGCTTTTTGCCGATGTCCATATTGTAATTTATTTAATGGAGCACCCACTTCAGGGTGAACACTCTCTATGAGCAAAACTTTTGCTGATTTTTCCCTCGACGAATCTCTAACCCAGGCTCTCGATGCTTTAGGCTTTACTACTCCAACTCCTGTACAAGAACAAGCGATTCCAGCTGCACTTGAAGGTAAAGACCTTCTTGTGTCAAGCCAAACAGGTTCTGGTAAAACTGCTGCTTTCTTGCTTCCTACCTTAAATGCGTTGGCAAGCCAAGATACATTAGTACCATTTAAAGACCGTATGAAAGCGGTTACTCAACCGAATATTCTGGTGATTTCACCGACTCGTGAATTGGCACAACAGGTATGTCAAGACGCAATTGCATTTGTACGTCACATGAAAGGTGTTCGTATTGCTGCAATCATGGGCGGTATGCCTTTCGGTAAGCAAATTCAACAGTTAAAAGGCGCGCAAGTTGTTGTTGCAACTCCAGGCCGTCTACTTGACTTGGTGAATCGCCGTCAAATCAAACTTGATAAAGTTGATGCGTTAATCGTCGATGAAGCTGACCGTATGCTTGACCTAGGTTTCTCTGAAGACTTGGAAGCAATTGGTGAGTTGGCTGCAAACCGTAAACAAACTCTAATGTTCTCTGCGACGTTTGCACCACGTATCATTACACTTGCAGAACGCATGATGAATGATCCACTGCGTATTTCGATTGAAACTGGTCACTCTACAAATACTGATATTACTCAGACTTTGCATTGGACTGACGGTTTCGAGCACAAGAAAAAACTGCTTACTCACTGGTTGAACGAAGAAGACGTTGATCAAGCAGTTGTATTTGCGTCAACTCAAGAAGACACAGATATGCTGGCTGAAGAACTTGCTGAAGCAGGCCTATCAGTTGTAGCGCTGCATGGTGCTATGCCACAAACTGTACGTAACCGTCGTTTACGCAGCATCCGCGAAGGTCGTGCGAAGATCTTGGTTGCAACTGATGTTGCTGCTCGTGGTCTTGACGTACCAACCATTTCACACGTAATTAACTTCGGTCTTCCAATGAAGAACGAAGACTATGTACACCGTATTGGTCGTACAGGTCGTGCCGGTCGTACTGGTAAAGCCATTACACTTGCAACTTACCGTGAGCGTGGCAAAATCCGTGCTTTGGAAGACTTCCTTGATGCGCGTCTAAACGTATCTGAAATCGAAGGTCTTGAGCCATCTCCACCTCCTGCACGTGGTAGCCGTGATGGCGCTGGTCGTGGTCGTGGTCGTGATGGCGGCGGTCGTCGTGATGGCGGTCGTGGTGGTTTTGGCGGTGGTCGTCGTTTTGAAGGCGAAAGCAACTTCAAACGTCGTGAAGGCGGTGATGATCGTCCACGTCGTAGCTTCGATGACAAACCACGTGGCGAACGTCCGGCATTTGGCGAAGATCGTCCACGTCGTGACTTCGGTGATCGTCCAGCGCCACGTCGTGAAGGCGGTTTCGGTGATCGTCCACAACGTTCGTTTGATGACCGTCCAAAGCGTGACTTTGGTGACCGTCCAGCGCCACGTCGTGAAGGTGGTTTTGGCGACCGTCCACAACGTTCGTTTGATGACCGTCCAAAGCGTGACTTCGGTGATCGTCCAGCGCCACGTCGTGAAGGTGGTTTTGGTGACCGTCCTCGCTCTAATGATGACAACCGTGGCAACCGTGTAGATTACAAGCCAGCTCGTGAAGGCGGTTATGGTGATCGTCCAAAACGTGATTTTGGTGATCGTCCTGCTCCACGTCGTGAAGGTGGTTTCGGTGATCGTCCAGCGCGTTCATTCGGTGATGATCGTCCAAAACGTGATTTCGGTGATCGTCCAGTACGTCGCAACTTTGATGACAAACCACGTGGTGAACGTTCGTTCGGTGGTGAAGATCGTCCACGTCGTAAATTTAACGACTAATAGAGTCGCTAGATGAAGATAAAAAACCGGTAGAAATACCGGTTTTTTTATGCATTGAGTTTTTTGCTTTTTAACGTAAAATGTCTACTAATTCATATTTTGTCAGGGTTATGATAATTATTAATATGAAAAGTTTAGCTGCTCGATCTCAATTGATAGAGGTGCATATGCCATATATCGCATTGACTTTGATTTTATGTAATATTATCTATTATTTATACAGTGTTTTTAATTAATCAATCTAGTCATTTTAAGCCTAAGTACATATTTTTATTATAAAAAACACGAAATAATCAATTATTGTCATCTTTTTATGATATTCACCCACCTTTTTCAACTGCTAACATTTTGAACTTCGTTCCTTTATAGTATGCATGCTGAAAAAATGTAGGAATAAACTCAGCTATGAAAAATCAAACAGCGCGAGATACTCAGTCTTTGATTGAAGTCAGGAATTTGAGCTTCAAACGAGGCGAGCGCGTGATTTATGACGACGTGAGTTTAAATATTCGTCGTGGGCAGATTACCGCCATTATGGGGCCATCCGGAACTGGTAAAACTACCTTATTAAGATTGATCGGTGGGCAGCTGACGCCTGAGCATGGTCAGGTCTTATTGGATGGCAAAGATATTGCCTCGATGTCACGTTCCGAACTTTTTTCAGCACGTGCACGGATGGGTATGCTATTTCAGAGCGGTGCTTTGTTTACCGATATGAGCGTGTATGAAAATGTCGCGTTTCCAATTCGGGCCCATACCAAACTGCCAGAACATCTAATTAAGGAAATCGTGGCATTGAAACTGGAATCCGTCGGCTTGCGCGGTGCAGAGCAAATGATGCCATCGGAACTGTCTGGTGGTATGAACCGACGTGTGGCTTTAGCCCGGGCGATTGCGCTGGACCCTGAACTGATCATGTACGATGAACCCTTTGCCGGACAAGATCCGATTGTGATGGGGGTGTTGACTCGTTTAATCCGCTCTCTGCGTGAAGCACTGGATCTGACCACGATTATTGTCTCGCATGATGTGACAGAAACCTTATCCATTGCTGATTACATTTATATCGTGGCAGAAGGCAAGATCCAGGGCGAAGGAACACCGGCAGAGCTAAAAGTGCATCCTTCAACTTTTGTGCAGCAATTCCTGACGGGTTCGGTGGAAGGTCCAGTCGATTATCAGTTTAGTCATCGGGCTTATTTAAGTGATGAGGTACGTTCATGAATGCAATTGCCGCATTAGGTAGACGCGTTATTGAACGTGTACAGGGGATTGGGGTCGCAACCCTGATGCTGTTGCAGATCTTATTTTCCATGCCGACCTGGTTGGGGGTAAGACTATTTATTTATCAGATGTATCGGGTCGGGGTATTGTCCCTGCTGATTATTGTGGTTTCTGGTCTGTTTATTGGTGCCGTGCTTGGCTTGCAGATGTTCAGTATTCTGTCGACCTTTGGCAGTGAATCCATGCTTGGTACAGCGGTGGCGTTGACCTTGCTGCGTGAATTAGCACCTGTGGTCGCGGCTTTGCTGTTTGCAGGACGTGCCGGTTCGGCTTTGACCGCAGAAATTGGTCTGATGAAAGCCACTGAACAATTGTCCAGTATGGAAATGATCGGGGTGGATCCCTTAAAACGGGTGATTTCGCCACGTCTCTGGGCGGGGATTTTCAGCTTGCCCATGCTTTCGGTGATCTTTGCCGCAGTCGGAATTATGGGCGGCAAAATGGTCGGTGTAGACTTTTTGGGGGCCGATGAAGGTGCTTATTGGAGCGGCATGGAAAGCAGCGTGCAATTCTATAAAGATGTCTTGAATGGCACTATTATTAAAAGTTTTGTATTCGCATTAATGTGTACCTGGATTGCAGTATATCAAGGCTATGCCTGTGTACCGACATCGGAAGGTATTGCAACTTCTACAACGCGTACAGTCGTCTATTCTTCACTGTGCGTTTTAGGCTTTGATTTTGTGTTGACTGCGGTCATGTTCGGAGGTGTTTAATGAAATCACGTACTAGTGAGCTGGCCGTTGGTGTTTTTGTTATTTTATTTGGTATTGCCTTATTCTTTTTAGCGATGCGTGTCAGTGGTCTGGTCGGCAGCAATATTTCCGACAGCTATAAAATGACGGCAACTTTTGAAAATGTGAATGGCATCAAGCCACGTGCCAAAGTCGCTTTAAGCGGGGTGAAAGTGGGACAGGTCGATGAGATTACCCTGGATCCTGTAACGCGTCTGGCAACCGTACATATGACCTTAGATGGCTCATTGACCTCGTTTAATGCTGAACAATTAAAGCAAGTTCAAGAGGAAGCTCTGGACGAGTTACGCTACAGCTCGGACTATGAAGCAGCGACACCTGCGCAACAAAAAGACATGGAAAAACAACTGTTAGCTAACATGAAATCCATCACCAATATTGATGAAGATGCTTATATTATGGTAGCGACCAATGGCTTATTGGGTGAAAAGTACCTGAAAATTATTCCAGGTGGTGGTCTGAGCTATTTGCAACGCGGCGATCAGATTGCCAATACCCAAGGCACTATGGAAATTGAAGATTTGGTGACGAAGTTTATTACCGGTGGTGCCGGCAAATCGTCAGATAGTCAAGAAACTACATCGGAACAGACGACAGTTTCAGAAACAACAGATGCAGAACCTGCATTTGTTGAATAATAGATTGAGGAGAATTCAGTGAAGACTTTAGTAAAACAAACGCTTGCAGTAAGCATTCTTTCAACAATGGTTGCTGGTACAGTGTTTGCTGCACCGTCTGAAGCACCACCTGCTTTTATTAAAAAAGTAGCAGATGGTTTAATTGAGCGCCTCAAAGCTGACAATGCAAAACTGCAATCAAATCCAGCTTTGGTCAAAAGCATTGTGCGCCAGAATCTGGATCCGTATATTGATTCTCAGTCTTTCACACGTATTGTGATGGGCACGTATGCCACGAACCAATATAGTACGGCGGCACAGCGTGCGCAGTTTGAAAAGAATTTCCGTGAAACCTTAATTGAAAACTATGGTTCTGCCTTTGCCAAGTTCAGTAATCAGACTTATAGCGTGCGTCCTTACAAGGCCAGCAACAGCAAAAACCCTGTTGTGACCATCGACTTTAATAACAAAGGCGAGAAAATTCCAGTAGCATTCCAGCTGGTGGACAAGGGTTCACAATGGAAAATCCGCAACATCAACGTATCGGGTATTGACCTGGGTTTGCAGTTCCGTAACCAGTTTGCTGCGACGGTAAAACGTAATGGCGGTAATATTGATAAAGCAATTGCCAACTTTAAACCGGATGCAGAAGCTGCAATCGACAAGAAATAATCAAACAGGTGAGCCGTGATTACATTCAAGGATCAGGAACTACAGGTTTCAGGCAAGATTGACTATGACAATGCACAGGACTATTACTTAAATGGTCTGCGTGTGATCCAGTCACAAAGCAAGTTTCCACTTGTGGTTAACCTGGCTGAGCTTGAAAGTGGCAGTACTTTGGCTTTGGCAGTGTTGGTGCGCTGGTTGCGCCAGACTCCTCAGGCTCAAGGGCTACAGTTTAAAGCTGTTCCTGCTAAAATGATGAATATCATTCAGGCCAGCCATTTGCAGGATGATTTAAACATCGTTCAGTAAAAGAAAAGCACCGAAAGGTGCTTTTTTATTGTGATCAAATTTTAAGAAATCATTAAAATCAAATAGATCTAAATATGGATTGCACGTCCTCTCTGCCTCAGGGAGAGAGTTAGAGAGAGGGGTGTAAAAATCCTCCCTAACCATTTTCTTCACTTTTTAAAGAGAAGTTGAATAGGGATTAAATAAATATGAATTAAATACAGGCATTTCTTGCACTTCGCTTTAAATCTAAAGAGCAAGTGAGACTTAGAAAGGGATATCTAATAAAAAAACCTCTCCCTGACAGGAAACATCTCTCCCTTTTCAAAAGGGAGGTTAGGAGGGATTCTAGATCCACTTCTTCCATCTAAAGTAAATTAATGGGCCAATCAGGAAGCCAATTAAAATAATACTGACCATGATGAAACTCATGGTGCCTTGTGCAAAGGGCAGCACTTCGGTGTTCATACCGTAAATACTGGCAATCAGCATTGGGGGCGCAAGCATACTTGGCAGAATCGAGAATCGACGAATGGTATCGTTCTGCTCAGTGTTAATGAATCCGGACGTGGTATCGAGCAGGAAACGCACTTTCTGGAACAAGAAAGCATCATGCTCGACCAGCGAGCGCACATCTTCACTCAGTTCTCGAATATCCGCATCATAAATATGACTGCCCAAGGCGCGTGGACGCGACAGGAAGGTCAGGACGCGGCGTAAATCGATTAAACACAGTTGCGCTTTACCCAACATATCTTCAAGTTGCGCCAAGCGGGTAATCATGTCATCCAGATCCAGAATCTGTTCACGATGGCGGTTATTCAACACTTCAGTTGAATATTTCTCTAAATCTTTATGCACATCTTCCAGAATATCGGCCAGCTCATCCAGCTTGGCTTCGAGTAAGCCCAATAAAATCCAGGTTGGATCTTTATAATCGATTTCATAATCATTGCGGCGCGCGCGGGCACGAAAGGCACGAAAAGCCACCAGTTTTTCACCACGCAAAGTAAACAGACGATCCTTGTGCAGAATGAATGCAACAGTTTGTACTGTTGCCAGCATGCTGGATTCATCTTCGTGTTCGTTTTCGACCTGATAGTTTTTATTCTTGGTTAAAAAATAGGTGCTGATATGCAAAATACCGTCATCATCACGGTAAAATCGGGCACTCGAGGAAATATCTTCCAGCGATTTTAAGGTCGGTAAATTTTGCTCGTAGGCATCTAAAATCCATTGCTGCTCTTCCTGTGAAGGCGCAATCAGATCAAGCCAGACTAAATCTGGATGCAGGTCGAAATCACCATTAATCGTGATATCTTCTAAGCTACCGCGCTCTGTGGCGTAAAAGGCTTCAAGCATGCTGTCTTTTCTCCCGGGCGCAGTATGTGAATTGGAATGGGTGTATTTTAGACAAGGAATTGAATAAAAACACTGATATTAAGCAGTTATTTTGGTAAAAAGCGCACTTGCCGCGATTTCGTACAATATGGCGTCAATTAGAGGATGAAATGATGAATTCTATCGCAATTTTTTGTGGTTCAGCGCTTGGCTCGGATCCTCTTTATACGCAGGTTGCCGAAAAAGTCGGTCAGACTCTGGCGGCACGACAGCAAACGCTGGTTTATGGAGGAGGTCGTTCTGGCTTAATGGGTATTGTGGCTGATAGTGCATTGGCGGCGGGCGGTAAGGTGATAGGCGTAATTCCAAGGCAGCTGGTCAATCGTGAGCTGGCACATCCACATATTACCGAGCTGTATGTGGTGGATAATATGCATGAGCGTAAAACCCGGATGTCGGAACTGGCTCAGGGATTTATTGCCATTCCCGGTGGTGCAGGAACACTGGAAGAGATTTCTGAACAATGGACCTGGGCACAATTGGGGATTCATCAGAAGCCTTGTGCTTTTCTCAATACCGATGGTTTTTATGATGACCTGATTAAATTCATCCGTATGACCACGGAGAAGGGTTTTACTAAATCACGTTTCACTGAGGCTTTGATTATCAGTGATGATCTGGACGATATTTTGCGCCAATTCGAAAGTTATCAGCCGCCTGAAGCCAAATGGGGTATGGTTGATCAGACCGACCTTGTAAAATAAGTTATCCAGAATACGCAATTGTAGAAAATAAATGAAAGTGATTACGGTGGCTGCAGCCATTATTTTAAATGAAGCGCAGCAACTGCTGGTGGTTCGCAAGCAAGGAACATCCTGCTTTATGCAGGTCGGTGGCAAGCTGGAGCCAAATGAAACCCCAGAAGCCACCATGTTGCGTGAAATTCAGGAAGAAATTGGCACGCAAGCCCAGATTCAGCAATTCATTGGCCGTTTTGAAACCCAGACTGCCAATGAACCTGATCATCAACTGGTGAGTTATGTCTATTGGGTAAGTCTCGATCAAGCACCTAAAATTGAAGCAGAAATCGCTGAAATGAAATGGGTTGATCTGGATGAAAACGAGGTGCTACTGGCACCCTTGACCACTGAAATTGTGATTCCTTGGGTGAAGTCACATTTACTCGCCCAAGCTTAAATTTTAGATTTGTGCACCTGCCAGACAGGCTGCATAAATTTTCTGACAGCCTAGCTCTTCAAGTTTTCGAGTGAGCGCTAGAATCGAACTGCCGGTTGTCACCACATCATCAATAATCAGTACGCGTCGGTAACGAATATTAGACGGTGTACTGATCTGAAATTGCGACTGGATATCTTCGATTCTTTCCAGACGGCTTAAGCCTTTTTGTGAATGCTGTTTCAGCCGGCTAACAGGTTGCCAGATGGGAACATTCAATTTTTTCGCCACATGCTTGGTCAGCACCAGAGATTGATTATAACCGCGTTCGGCCAGGCGTTCAGTCGAGATCGGCATCGGGACTATTGCACTGACTTTGGGTAATTCTAAACTCAACAGCGTACCGGCCAGTAAATTTTGCAAATGCAGCTTCTGTTCATATTTAAACAGCTGAATCAACCGATCCATTGGGTAGGCATAATCGCAGGCAATCTGAAACTGCATTTCTTGACGCTGAATGGTTTGATGTATCCACGGCAACTGCTGCCAGCAATCCTGACAGACTGAATAAATGCTCTGATAATCAGTCTGACACAACTGGCAGGGCTGAAGCGTATTCAGCTTGGAGATTCCCTGTGCCAGTAATTTAAACATAGGCATAACGCGGTGCTTCCGGTAGCCAGCGTTGTAATAACGCCTCAGCCTGATCTGGATAATCTTTTAAAATTTGCTGCGCCACATAATGTGCCTGATTGAGCAGGTGATCATCGCGTTCAAGTTTGGCCACGCGGAAATTCATATCGCCGGTTTGTTTAGTCCCCAGTAATTCACCTGGCCCACGCAATTCCAGATCTTTCTCGGCAATCATAAAACCATCATTGGTTTCACGCATGATTCTTAAGCGTTCCTGACCGTTTTGCGACAGCGGATGCTTGTATAGCAGGGCGCAAAAACTGGCTTTGGCACCACGGCCGACCCGGCCACGTAGCTGATGTAGCTGTGACAGGCCTAAACGTTCGGCATTTTCAATCACCATAATGGAAGCGTTGGGTACATCGACCCCGACCTCAATTACGGTGGTGGCAATGAGTAGCTGTAATTCATTATTCTTAAATTGCTGCATCACCGCCTGTTTTTCATCGGCTTTCATTTTGCCATGTACCAGACCGATATTCAGCGCAGGAAAGCGTTCCCGAATTTCGGCAAAAGTGGCCTCCGCGGCTTGGGCATCTAAAGTTTCGGATTGCTCCACCAAGGTACAGACCCAATAGGCCTGTTTGCCTTCAGCGCAATTCGTCGCAATACGTTGCAGAACTTGTTCACGCCGATCCAGTGGAATGGTCACCGTTTGAATCGGGGTACGACCCGGTGGCAGCTCGTCAATCACCGAGGTA
The DNA here is from genome assembly GCF_013419095.1 of Acinetobacter sp. YH12105. Lineage (NCBI taxonomy): Bacteria > Pseudomonadati > Pseudomonadota > Gammaproteobacteria > Moraxellales > Moraxellaceae > Acinetobacter > Acinetobacter sp. YH12105. The sequence continues at coordinate 51,506 of NZ_VPAU01000016.1, read as the reverse complement.
TCCAGATCACCATAAGCCGACATGGCCAAGGTGCGGGGAATCGGGGTTGCGGTCATCACCAGCTGATGCGGGGACATGCCATCCAGGCCTTTATTTCTGAGTGCAAGACGTTGATCGACTCCAAAGCGGTGTTGCTCATCAATAATCACCAGACCGAGTTTGGCAAACTCGACATTCTCCTGAAACAGGGCGTGGGTGCCAATCACCAGATGGGCGCTCCCGTCCCGAATCAGCTGTTCCGCTGCGGCGCGGGCTTTGCCTTTTTGCTTGCCGGACAGCCAAGCGATATTAAGACCTAGTGGCTCAAACCAGCGTTTAAAGTTGAGATAATGCTGCTCGGCCAGAATTTCGGTAGGGGCCATCAACGCCACTTGCCAGCTTTCTTCCAGGGCATGACAGGCTGCGACACCGGCCACCAATGTTTTGCCGGCACCGACATCGCCTTGTACCAGACGTAACATCGGTTTATTGGCTTTTAAATCTTGTGCGATTTCTTTGGATACACGTTTTTGCGCACCGGTCATTTCAAAAGCCAGACTGGCCAGAAGCTGTTTGGCATAGGTTTTACTCGGTGAAAATGAAGGGGCTTCAACCTGCTGAATAAAGGCACGCCGGGTCAATAAACTGATCTGATGCGCCACCAGTTCTTCAAAGATCAGGCGTTGCTGTGCGGGATGCGAGCCTTGTGCCAGTTGTAACATATTGGCATTGACTGGCGGATGATGGATATATTCCAGTGCCTGTTTTAACGCATAACCATTGCTAAATTTTGCTGGCAGCAGTTCAGGCAGATGATCGCTATACTGAGCCAAAGCCTGCTGAATATAATCGCGTATTTTTGGCTGGGTCAGACCTTCAGTGGCCGGGTAAATCGCGGTAAGTTGGGTTTGCGGTAGCGGGGTATCTTCAGTAATGACTTGCAGCTCGGGATGATACATTTCCAGACCGCGCGCACCGACCCGGACTTCACCAAAAATTCTTAAACGGTGACCGAGCTTGCAGCGATCGGTGATGCCTTTATAAATATGATAAAAACGCAAAGTGACTTTACCGTAATCATCATCCAGTAATACAGCCATGGACTTGCGTTTACCCGGCGGGAAATCCACACCTTTGACGATACCTTCGAGCAAATAGCTACGCCCCACGCTCAATTGATTCATGGGAATGATCGTGCTACGGTCTTCATAGTCACGTGGTAGATGAAAAAGCAAATCATCAGTATTGAAGATATTTAATTTTTCAAGTAATGCAGCGGCGGCATTGCCAACGCCTTGTAACTGATGGACTGCAGCCATGTCCCCTCAACCAGATTCGTGATTCGGTGCTCAATGCATATTCTATTTATCGGTTATGGTAAAACATCCCGGCGTGTTGCTAAACAACTATTTGAGCAAGGTCATCAAATTAGCACAATTAGCTCAAGTCCCAAAACAGATTCCTTTGCAACTCATCTGATTCAAGATGTGCATAAACTGAATTTAACGACAGTCACACCGATTGATTGGGTCTATGTATTGCTTAGTCCAAAACAAAGTGCTGTCGATGGTTATCAACAGACCTATCTGGATTCAGTTCAGCCGATTGTCACTGCCTTGAAACAGCATCCAGTGCAGCGGATTGTGGTGGTGTCATCGACACGGGTCTATGGGCAAAATGCTGGAGAAAATATCAATGATGAAACGCCTCTACAGCCCAACGATGTGCAAGGAAAAATCCTGTATCGGATGGAGCAGGCCTATTTAGCGGCTTATCCTGAGCAATGTACAATTATTCGCCCAAGTGGAATTTATGGAACATCGGTAGAGCGCTTACAAAAAATGGCAGTATCTATGACCAGCTATCCAAATCTGCACTGGTCAAACCGGATTCATATCGAAGATTTATCACATTTCTTGTCACAGATGATTCACGTGGAACATCCTGAGTCTTCTTATATTGTGAGCAATAACCAGCCACAGCTTTTACATAAAGTCTTGCAATGGTTTCAGCAGCAGATGGGGCTGCCTTTACTCGAAGTTGAGAACAAGCAGGTCACCGGTAAAAAGCTCTATACAACTCGGATGCAAAAAACAGGATTTGAATTAAAGCATACAGATTGTTTTGAGGATTATTTGGGGTTGATGAATAAATTTGAAACTTCTCCCTTACAGAAGAGCTATCTTCATCCTTTTTTAAATTAAAGAAAATTCCCCTCCTTTGGAAAAGGAGGGGTTAGGGGAGGATTAAATTCTCCCTCATCCCCTTATGAAGCACTGCTTCCCATCTCCTGAAAGGAGAGGGAATAAAAAAGCCTTACTTCTTTTTCCGCTTCGCACGTTTCTTGGCTTGTTCAGCCGCAACTGCATCCAAAGCTTCTTTCAGTTCTTCATCCGTAAAGGCGGTGATGTGATGCAGCATCTGTAATTTCACTTCATCCAGTACCAGATCTGCATATTGCGCTACGTTGGTCAGCTGCTCATCAAAAACAATGGCATTGTCGTCATTGGTACACAGATAACCTTTTTGGGTTAAGACTTTAATAAAGCTCTGGAACAGGGCTTTGTCGAAGAATTCTGGCGAGTTGAATTCGTATAGAACTGATAAACGCTGACCAACCAGATAGCTCAATTCTTCAACCTGACGGGTCGAAATGTTGCCTGAACCACGTTGGGTAATCAGTGCCAAAGTCATATAATAACGTTCCAGACTTTGAGTCACTGGTGCAGCCAGAACTTCGAGCTGATGATGGACTTCAGTATTGGGTGCCGGAGCAAGCAGATTTTCACCATCTTGCGTGATCAGTTTGGCAGAAATCAAGTTGTCAATATGTGCATTGACCTGATCCTGAATCTCATCTTCACGCCATTTTAAAAACAGCTCTGCTTTTAGGAATGGATACAGGGTGCTGCTGATGTTGACGACATCATCACGGCGAATCGTTCCATTGTGTTCAGCCAGTGCTGCAATCAATGACGGAAGCACAAAGGAGTGCACGATATTGTTACGGAAATAAGTCAGCAAAACTGCCTGATTATCTTCAATGGCAATGATATCGCCCAGCACATGTTTTACCCGTTTGATCAGTTTTAGCTTCATTGCATAGGCAATAATTTCTTTGCCTGAAAGCGGTGTAACTTCCATCCGTTCATCATAAGGTAATGCCGCCAGCAGGGTACGATAAGTATCAAGCTGCTTGATACAGATTTCTTCATCCAGCGTATGTTTTGGCGTGGCCAACAGGATCAATGATAATAGCGATACCGGATTGATCACCACTGCACGGTTGATATTTTCCAGAATCGCTTGCGCAGAGCTGTTTACTGCATCAGAAACTGCTTGTGGAATTGGATCATCGTTCTTTTCAATTTTAATATTTTCTGCGCCATGCTGTTTCAGGATGTTATCCAGAAATACCGGCTCACCAAAATTCAGATGCACTTTACCGAAAATGCGTTCAATTTTGCGCAGGGTTTTGACAATACCAAAAATAGATTCGGCTTCTTTCGGCTTGCCGCTCATCTCACCGACATAAGTGCCGCCTTCCATCAGGCGTTCATAACCGATATAGGTCGGTACAAAGACAATTGGTTTGGCTTTGCCGCGTAAATGACCATGTACGGTCATCGCCAGCATCCCAGTTTTAGGTGGTAGCAAACGACCAGTACGTGAACGACCACCTTCGATAAAGTATTCCAGTGGGGTATTGCGTGACAGAACGCTATATAAATATTCTTTAAAGACTGTGGTATAGAGCGCATTGCCACGGAAAGTACGGCGGATAAAGAACGCACCGCCACCACGTAAAATCTGACCCACAAAAGGCATATTCAGGTTATCGCCCGCAGCGATATACGGCACCATCAAGCCACGACGATAGATCACATAAGACAATAATAAATAGTCGATGTGACTGCGGTGACATGGGGTATAGACAATCTCATAATCTTTGGCCAGTTCACGCACGGTACTGAAATTATGCACTTCCACGCCGTCATAGAGCTGCGTCCATAAGCGGGTCAGGGCTTTATCGGCAAAGCGTACAGTCGAATGAGAATAATCGGAAACAATTTCGTTCAGATAACCAATGGCACGACGTTCAGACTCCAGCATCGAGATTTTACTGCGAATACTGTCATTGCGAATCGCAGCCTGTACATCTGGCGATTTGATGAGGCCGTGCATGACGTTACGGCGATCGGACAGATCCGGCCCGAGAATCACTTCGCGCTGACCATCCAGATAATCATTTAAAGTGCTAACAATATAAGTCGCTGGCGCTGAATTTGGATGCGTTTCTTTGGCATGCTCAATCATGGCACGTAAAGACTGGGGTTCGTGAAACTCTAAATAAGACTGACGGCCATGCAGACCGATATTGACCAGTTGCTTGACCCGGCTTGGCGTAGACCAGGTATCGGTAAATAGCAGTTTGAACCAGGAATCTTCTTTTTCAGGTTCACGTCCCCAAAGCACCGTGACTGGTACCAATTCCACATCTAGTCCAGGATGTTGTTCCAGGATTTCAATCAGGCGTAACAGGCGCGGCGGAAACGCATGCGGCGGTGAGCTGAGCAGGTTATTTTCATCATGATGCTGTAAAAACAGCAGCGAAGCTTTTTCCTTACTATTGCCCAGTTGCATTGGATCGAGCGCAGCTGGCAACTTTAAACGGCGGGTTTCTGCATCGACGACCAGCGCATTACTACGCGAATGGTTCTGTAAAACGTAGCAGACCAGCTTTCGCGATTCTGTTGCAGTCTGATCAGGTTCAGGTGCTGTCACTTCACTTGGTACTTCCCCAAGAACATGAGGGGTAACCACAAGATCAAGTAGCTTACTTGAAAGCTTGCGATACATTTGACCAAAGCCATTCTTGGACATAGCTGCTCCTAATTTTACTGACCAAAACCACAGGACTTCTGAGGGGGTTTATTTTTGCGGGTTTCCAAAGCGAAACCATATATCTTTTTTTAACAACTTCAACAGAAGTGCTCTAATTTTAGCGTGAAAGCAGATGCTTTTCCTAGTCACTTATGACATCAGTATGACAGAACAGTCATGCAATCTTTAGAGTTTCGGTCTGATTTTGTGGCAGAATATTCCAGATTAATTATTTAGATCTGTTTTTCCATTTTTGGGATATCTCCAATATTACGTAGGTTGCTTATGAATGCCTTAACACAGGAACTGGTCGAGCTGCTCAGCTTGGAAAAGTTAGAAGAAAACATTTTTCGGGGAATCAGCCGTAATCTGGTGGGCAAGCGCGTGTTTGGTGGGCAGGTTTTAGGGCAGGCACTCCGCGCTGCGTCTTATACCACAGACCGTCCGGCACACTCGTTACATGCCTATTTTCTGTTTGGTGGAGATGTCAATGCACCGATTATTTATGAAGTGGATCGTATCCGTGACGGCAAGAGCTTTGTCAGCCGTCAAGTACGTGCGATTCAGCATGGTCGCACTATTTTTATGTGTATGGTGTCTTTTGCGCATCAGGAAGAAGGTCTCAATTACCAGATTTCAGAGCCGGAATATCCGCCAGCAGAAAGCCTGAAAAATGAAGCAGAACTGATCAAACAAATGATTGAGTTTATTCCGGAAAATGTCCGTGCGTCTTTCACCCGTGATCGTCATGTCGAGATTCGCCCGATCAATCCGCAAAATCCGTTTCAGCCGCAACCGGAAGCGCCGTCTTATGCGCACTATATCCGCACGCATGACCGAATTGCTGCAGAAGTGGATCAGATTTCTTTGCATCAGGCCATTGCCGCTTTCTATTCAGACTTTACCTTGATGACCACGGCACTGCGTCCACATGGTCTGAGCTATATTTCGCCAAGCCTGCAATGTGCCAGTATTGACCATGCCATGTACTTCCATAAGCCATTTCGTGCCGATGAATGGATGCTATATGACATGGATGCCACCCAGAGTGCCAGTTCGCGTGGTCTGAATTTTGGACGGATGTGGCAGAATGGCGAACTGGTCTGTAGTACCACGCAGGAAGGGCTGATCCGCTTACGTGAAATCGAAACCCAATAATTTTTATATTTTTGCTCAAAAAGCCGAATCCCAGATTCGGTTTTTTTGTTTTTAATCCGCAGAACAATCATTATTTGAGATCTTGTTCTAGGCACGCGTTTATAAAATATTACTCGATTCTGTAGAATCGGCATGGCATAGTGCCGCTTAAGATCTATATTAAAATGCATGAAAAGATGAGCTTAAATACGCAAATTTTAATTGCCGCCGTATTGGGGGTGCTGTTTGGATTTTTACTCACAATATTTCCGCAGACCTCATTTTTTGATGTCAGTTTATACGGCATCGGCATCGTCAGCAGTGTTTTTATCGGCTTATTAAAAATGCTGTTGGTTCCGCTAATTTTTACGTCGATTGTGGTCGGGGTATCTAATCTACAGGCAGGCGGACAACTGAATCGCACCTGGAAAATCACCCTGATGTGCTGTGTGACCACAACGACTTTGGCACTCATTTTAGGTCTGGCCTGTGCACATCTGTTTGATGTCGGCAAGGGTGTCGATGTACTGATGTTCCAGGATGCCATGGCGCAGCATCAGACTCCGGACACCTTAACGCCATCTTCTTTCTTTACCAATTTTATCCAAAATACTCTGATCAATCCGTTTAAGGCATTTTCAGATGGCAATGTCCTGGCAGTGGTGGTCTTTGCCTTGTTTGTCGGTGTGGCACTGGTCGCAGGCGGAGATAAATTCCGTACCGTGCGCAAGTTGAGTCACCAGTTTTTTGAAATCATGATGTTGATGATTGGCTGGGTGATGAAACTGGCACCTTTCGGTATTTTTGCTTTATTGGCCAAGCTGATCGCGACTGAGGATATTTCGGTACTCAGTCGTCTGGCTGAATTTGCGGCCGTGGTCACCGGAACCACCATTTTCCATGGCATCGTGGTATTGCCTTTATTGCTGTGGATTTTTGGCAAGATGGATCCGATCACGTTCTTTAAAGGCACACGCGCTGCTTTAATTACCGCATTTGCCACCAGTTCCAGTTCGGCCACCATGCCACTGTCAATGAAATGTGCGCAGGAAAATCTGGGCGTACGTCCGCATACGGCAGGTTTTGTGATTCCACTGGGAACACAGCTGAATATGGATGGCACAGCACTCTATGAAGCAGCCGCCGCCTTGTTTATTGCCAATTTAATGGGGCTGGATCTGAGTCTGGGGCAACAGCTGGTGGTCTGTGCCACGGCAATGATTGCATCCTTAGGCGCACCTGGGATTCCAAGCGCTGGCATGGTCACCATGATTATGGTGTTGCAATCTGTGGGATTGCCTGCCGAGGCGATTGCGATTTTATTGCCGATCGACCGTTTACTGGATACGGTACGTACCGTGGTGAATGTGCAGGGCGATATGATGATCAGTGTGGTGGTAGACCGGCATACCCGTGAACCTGAAGCGCCGGTTTAATCTTTATCTAAGTCCGGATTCCAGACAATTTCCCAGAGATGACCATTGGGATCCTGAAAATAACCAGCATATCCGCCATAAAAGGTGGTGTGTGCAGCTTTGATAATTTTAGCGCCCGCACGTTCAGCCAGTACCATGATCTGGTCAACCTCTAATGGACTATAGACATTATGTCCCAGCGCCATTTGGGTTGGGCAGATCGGGCTCAATTCAAGACCGGTATCTTGCTGAAGGCTGCGCTGCGGCCATAAGGCAAGCTTAAGACCGGATTGCAGTTGAATAAACGCCACCGCACCATATTCAAATTCCTGCCCCATAATTCCGTCACTTTTAAAGCCTAAACCCTCACAATAAAATTGCAATGGCTGTTCTATGTCCTGAACAGCCAGCGTAATCACAGAGATAGATGGTTTCATAATGGGTTCCTGATCTAAGGCTGATCAAGATTTATTCTAATATGAATCAGGATTTAATCACTAAGTAAACAATGCAGTCTTCATGTAAAAACAGGTAAATCTGATCAATCCGGCGCTGCTATCACTTGACCAGCTTGATATGGTGAAAATCACCTTAGAAAAAAACCTCCGTTATGCGGCATAACGGAGGTTTTTAATTTAAATTAATCAATCAAATATTTTGTCATTTGATTATTCAGCTGAGCGTTTATTCTGGTTTAGCTCATCTGCTGCTTTAAGTTCTGACTGATCCTGCTCAAGTAATTCAAGCGGTTCTTCAGCTTCATTTAAGTCATGCGGTGAAACCTCACCAATAGCAGTTGCATCAGACCCAGAGTCGAGTTCAACTGGTTCATCGAATTGATTTAGATCATGAGCCGATACTTCCGGAATACTGTCCAAATCAAATTGAGTTGATTGATCTAAAGTGAAATTCAGACGGCCGCCCATGACGCTGGCCAGTTCTTCAAGTCCCTCTTTGTTCATAGAGGAGAACAATTGAATCGAGAAGTCCAGTTTCATTTTTTTTAATGCGGCTTTGACTTCCTGAAGCGCTTTAGAGGCAGGGCCACGATTCAGCTTATCTGATTTGGTTAAAAGAACATGCACAAACAAATGACGTGAATAAGCCCATTCCAGCATCATCACATCAAAGTGTTGTAGCGGATGACGAATATCCATCAACAGCACCAAGCCCTGTAAGCTTTTGCGATGAATCAGATAATTTTCCAGTTCTTTTTGCCAAACAATTTTCATCGCCTCTGGTACGGCAGCATAGCCATAGCCTGGTAAATCGACCAGACGCTGATCTGGATTACCCAAGCTAAAAAAGTTAATCATCTGGGTGCGGCCGGGTCTTTTTGATGCACGTGCCAACTGTTTCTGGTTGGTCAGGGCATTAATCGCACTGGATTTACCGGCATTGGAGCGACCGGCAAAAGCAATTTCATAGCCTGTATCTTCTACACAAAGACTGAGTTTTGGTGCACTCATTAAAAATTCGGCTTTGCGTAGCCAGTTGAGTGAGCGCACAGAATATTCAGTAATAGCAGAATCAACTTTTTTCTCGTAGCTGATCTTTTGCTTGGGTGCATGGGCTGTCTTACTGTTTTTGGATTTTCCTCTGCTGTGGTGCATAACTCAACTTCAATAAATGATCTACAAAGAAACATTATAAAGGAAGTCGCACAGGCAAGCGAACTTTGCTTTGCAATGCTATTGCAACTTAATCCATCAGGTTAATTAAACCGATTGGAGAAACAGTACTAAAATGAGATTGGTTAGATGGGGTGAGCACATCGGCCAGGGTATATTGGTTCAGGCTTTGGTAAAACTGTTCCAGCGCATGGTCGAGAATACCTTTTAAACCACAATTGCTACGCAGTACGCAGGGTGGGGTATTACATTCGACAATCACATGATTTTCACCCTGCAAGCTACGCACGATCTCACCGAGTTTTAGATTTAGTGTAGTAGGATTTAAGCGGATGCCGCCGCCTTTACCGCGTGTGGCAATAATCCAGTCTTGTTTCGACATGAAATGCACAATCTTCATTAAATGATTTTGTGACACATACAAATCTCGCGCAATTTCCGCAATCGTATACAGCGTATCTCGCGGCTGGGAGATGTACATTAAAATACGCAAAGCATAGTCGGTAAATTTGTTTAATTGCATGATCGCACTAATATCTTTAAGAATTAAATAGATAAGGGCTAGTCTAGCATAACCAGACTAGCCCCACCTATTCAGCTTGAAGCGAGGGCTTAGTGGTGAACCCCACCTGTACCAAATGCTTCACTATGAATATTTTCAGCAGGAATACCGCGGGCAACGAGTGCTTTTTGCTGTTCTGCCATAAATGGCATTGGGCCGCAAAGGTAGTAATCGGCATTGACTGGTAACAGCGCTGCATCAACTGTACTCAGATCCAGACGACCTGCTACATCATAATCCTCACCCAGTTTGTCAGCTTGATGTGGAAATTCATAAGCAGTAAGGGTGCTTAAGTGCGGATATTTTGCTTTCAGGTCATGAATATGCTGGTGCATCGCATGAACCTGTTTGCTACGGCAAGCATGGATAAAGGTCACAGGTTGTGGCATATCCAGAGTCACCAGCTGGTTCAGCATCGCGATCATTGGCGTCAGGCCAACACCACCACTGATAAACACATTACGTTTAGCTGGATCGATCAGGTAGAAGTTACCTGTTGGTGCAGATACTTCAATTTCTGAACCTTCCGGCAAACCATGTAGAGTGTTAGACACCCAACCTGCAACTTGATCTGCGCCATTGCCCGGTTCACGTTTAACTGAAATACGCAAATAGTCTGCTTGAGGGCTGGTTGAAAGCGTATATTGACGCGGCTGTTTTAAGCCGAGTTCTTCTACGAATACACGAACTGAAATATATTGACCCGCTTCATATTTCGGTAAATCGCCACCATCTACCGGTTGTAGATAGATTGAAGTAATCTCGTCACTTTCTACTACTTTTCGGGCAATTTTGAAATTGCGCCAGCCTAACCAGCTACCTTTGGTTTGCTGATGCTGCTCATAGATCGTTTTTTCAGTGCTGATGAACAAGTCAGCCAATTGACCATAAGCTGTAGCCCAAGCATCAATTAATGGATCTTCCATCGGGATGCTTAATACTTCACTAATAGAATGCAGCAGGTTTTCACCCACAATATTATAGTCTGGCGCTTGAATGTTTAAGCTCACGTGTTTATGCGCGATCAGCTCAACCACAGGTAAAAGTACAGATGGGTCTTCAATATTTTCGGCATAGGCCAATACAGCGCCGGCAAGAGCTTGCGCCTGTGCACCACTGCGTTGGTGACCCATATTAAACGTTTCTTTAAGGGCAGGGTTGTTGCCTAACATGCGGTTATAAAAATAGCCCGTGAGTGCCACACCATTTTCGCGGAGTACAGGCACTGTTGCTTTTACAAGGTCAATTTGCTGCGGAGTCATGTTTGATCTCTCATGGCTGTTTATTTATAAGATGTATTTAAAATACATCTTAAAGCATGCCTTGTAAATACATCTTTTAATAAAACCATAAAAAAATTATGGGATATCTGAATATCCCATAATTTTAAAAATCTTGATAGGAATAAATCGTGCTATTTTCACTGAAAAAGCAGTCATGAAACTCGCGGACAATTCTCCCCGGTATCATCTCCGAGCCTGCGTGCGCAGTTTGATAAATCGATCAGTATCTTTTATGAACTTTTTAGGTTGCCTAAGTCGCGTGTTCTAATTCCTTTTGTTGCTCACCGGTTAGAGGTCACTGTTCCTTGGCTTGCTGTTTTGCAAATTCTGCTTGTTTGGCATTTTTTTGAGGTTCGGCCACTTGGGTTTTGCAGCATTTCAAAAGCACTATTCCGATCGACACTCTGTTCATAAATAAGAGTGACTGTTTTTTTAGTTTCAGTTAAACCGACAAGCAGACCATGCCGACTGGTAAGCTGTGAGCATAAGACAATGTCTTGCATGGTATTTGTGGTTTTTTAGCAATACCAAGGGGTGCTCACATAACTTTTCCTATTGTTTATTATTCATTTTTAGGCTTTTTCATGTGTTCTAGGGCGTACTGGATATCTTGAATCAAATCTTGCGGATGTTCCAGTCCGATACAAAAACGAACCAAAAAGCCATCTTTTAAATGTGAATGTTTCAGTACACGCATGTCTTTTAAGTTATAGAGCATGACCAGGCTAACAGGACCACCCCAGCTAAAGCCGAGCTTAAACAGGTTTAAGCTGTCACAGAAATTGCGAATATCTTGCAGCTTATAAGAATGATCAAAAATCACGCTAACCAGGCCGGCACTTTGACCTGTCTTACAAATATCTTTCCAGTATTGATGTCCAGCGCAATCTGGATCGGCTGGATGTAAAACTTGAACAAGCTCAGTTTGCTGTTTGAGCCACTTCATTAAAGTCAGTGCGCTTTCGGACTGATGCTGATAACGCAGTTGCATCGAAGCCAGACTGCGTTGTACCTGCGCCACATCATCACCAGAAACACTAATGCCCTGAATGGCATGGGTACGGAACAGTTTGTGATGCAGGGTTTTATCTCGTGTAACAACTGAGCCCATCAAGATGTCGCCACCACCGCTTGGATATTTGGTCAGGGCATGAACCGTGATATCGACACTTAAATGCTCTTCGCCAAAATCAAAAGCATTAAAAGCCAGACCTGCGCCCCAGGTATTATCCAGCGCCGTCAAAATATGATGTGCCTGGGCTTTTTTGATTAAACCGACCAGATCTGGAAACTCCAGTGTGACTGAACCGGCCGCTTCCAGCCAAAGCAGTTTTGCTTTTTCACTTGGTGTAAAGGTTTCGACCTCAAGCGGGTTATACACTTTGACCGCAATGCCATAACGCGTTTCCAGATTGCGCAGATGTTCCATGTTTGGGCCATAGATGTTATCGGCAACCCAGACTTCATCACCTTGGCTCAAGAAACAAGAATTCACCAGGTTAATGGCGGATAAACCGCTCGGCGCAAGTAGGCAGTATTCACCCCCTTCAATTTGCGCGATGTTATCGCCTAAGGTGAATGTCGTGGGTGTGCCGTGGGTGCCGTAGCTATAGTCATAAGCATCGGTCCAGTGGCGATTAAATAGCGCATCAGTATTCTCAAAAATAATGGTCGATGCACGAAACAGGGGAGGTTGAACCGTAGAAATGGATTGAGGGGCTTTTCGTGGTGCATGAATCAGGGTGGTTTGAGCGTTTTTTTTCACGTGAATGCCCTTAAATGTAATCAAATATTACCTTAGCTTAAGAGAATCTGTGACTCACTGCCAGTTCGGTTGTGAATTGTTAAAAAAATTGGTCCTTGAAAAAAGTTGGCTTCATTTTTGCAAAACCTAAAACTATCTAGCTAAAAAATAGGTTGAGGAGCATGAAGTCGCATTTAAAAGTGCATTATTTTCAGCATATTGCTGGTGAAGGCTATGGTAGTTGTCATGAGTTTTTAAAGCAGTATCAGGCGTACATTAGTGCGACTGAGTTTTTTGCTTTACCGTTGGATCGTCCTTTAGAGATTGAGGCTTTGCCAAGGGTTGAGGACGTCGATTTACTGATCATCATGGGCGGAACCATGAGTGTCAATGATGAGGCGAATTTCCCCTGGTTAAAGATAGAGAAACGCTGGTTGCGTCGTTATCTGTCACATGGCAAACCGGCAATCGGTTTATGCCTGGGTGGACAATTGATTGCCAATGCATTGGGGGCGGGCGTCAGTCGTAATCCTGAGCAGGAATTGGGCTGGGCCACGGTACACAAGGTAGCCAATCTACCGCAAGAATGTTTTAGCTTACCCGAACAGTTCAATATTCTGCAATGGCATAGTGAAAGCTTTGAAATACCCAAAGGGGCAGTGCATCTGGCAGAAAACCAAGCCTGTCGTAATCAGATGTACCAGTTGGGCAAAAATGTGCTCGGTTTTCAGTTTCATCCAGAGAGTACCCCAGAAACCCTGTCTTTATTTTTGGAAGATGAGGAGCAGCTTGCACAATTTTCAGGAAAATATGTTCAGGATCTCTCTGAATTAAAAAAGACCCATAAAAATAAGTTTGTTGAAGGAAATCAGATATTAAATCGAGCTATAGAATATGTCTTGGCGAAAACTGCCCTGCATTCAGAAAATAAACTCTTGTTTTAGGGGGTAAATTGAAAACTTGGATAAAACCATAAAAGGGATTTGCTTATGCATTAAACAATGGCTATAATAAGCGACCCTTCGATAGGAAGGGGGTTAACTGCGAATAAAGTAGTTAACTATCGTTACAGTCGTGGCATCGATCACGACCTTAGTGATATTTCACTGCTCTTGACACTTACCCGTATTAAAGTGGGGTGAGATGCGTCAGGAGTGATTCTTTATATATTTGGCTTGGAGTTTACTGGTATGTCTAACCAGAGAATTCGTATCCGTCTTAAGTCTTTTGATCATCGCCTGATTGATCAATCTGCTCAAGAAATCGTAGAAACCGCAAAACGTACTGGAGCACAAGTGTGTGGTCCAATTCCAATGCCAACACGCATTGAACGTTTTAACGTTTTAACATCACCACACGTAAACAAAGACGCGCGTGACCAGTACGAAATCCGTACTTACAAGCGTTTGATCGACATCGTTCAACCTACAGACAAAACTGTAGATGCATTGATGAAGTTAGATCTTGCAGCTGGTGTTGATGTTCAGATCGCATTGGGTTAAGGCTTTCGGGTTAATTAACACTCTAAGTTAATTAGGCCGCTTTTTTAGAGGTTTATGCACATGGCTATTGGTTTAGTCGGTCGCAAGTGCGGTATGACACGTATCTTTACAGATGCTGGTGTTTCTGTGCCTGTTACAGTGATTGAGGTTGATCCTAACCGCATCACTCAAATCAAAACGCTTGAAACTGATGGTTATCAAGCGATTCAAATCACTACTGGTGAACGTCGCGAATCTCGCGTAACTAACGCTCAGAAAGGCCACTTCGCGAAAGCAGGTGTTGCAGCTGGTCGTCTAGTTCAAGAATTCCGCGCTACAGAAGCTGATCTTGAAGGTCGTGAAGTTGGTGGTACGCTTACCGTTGAATTGTTCCAGGTTGGTCAAGTTGTTGACGTAACTGGTCAATCTAAAGGTAAAGGTTTCCAAGGTGGTGTTAAGCGTTGGAACTTCCGTACGCAAGATGCAACTCACGGTAACTCGCTTTCTCACCGTGTTTTAGGTTCTACTGGTCAAAACCAGACTCCTGGTCGCGTATTCAAAGGCAAAAAAATGGCTGGCCATTTAGGTGCTGAACGCGTAACTACACAGGGTCTTGAGATCGTTGCTATCGACACAGAACGTTCAGTTCTTGTTGTTAAAGGCGCGGTTCCTGGTGCTACTGGTGGCGACGTAATCGTTCGTCCTACGATCAAGGCCTGAGGGGAAATAACGTGAATTTAAATACTGTTTCCGGCTCTGCTGTTGAATTATCAGAAGTTGCGTTCGGTCGTGAATTTAATGAAGCTCTTGTTCACCAAGTGGTTACAGCTTATTTAGCTGGTGGCCGTCAAGGTTCAAAAGCTCAGAAATCACGTGCAGACGTTTCTGGCGGTGGCCGCAAGCCATTCCGTCAAAAAGGTACTGGCCGTGCTCGTGCTGGTTCTATTCGTAGCCCAATCTGGGTTGGCGGTGGTAAAACTTTTGCTGCTCGTCCACAAGACTGGTCTCAAAAAGTAAACCGTAAAATGTACCGCGGTGCTATGCAATGCATCATGGCTGAACTTGTTCGTCAAGATCGCCTAATTTTAGTTGATGAGTTTGCTGTTGCAGCTCCAAAAACTAAAGAATTGCTTGCAAAGCTTAACGACTTGAATGCAACTCGTGCATTGATCGTTACCGATGCTGTTGATGAGAACTTGTATCTTGCTGCACGCAATATTCCACACGTAGATGTGGTTGATGCTGCTGCAATCGATCCGGTTAGCTTGATTGCGTTCGACAAAGTTGTTATGTCTGTAGCTGCTGCTAAGAAAATTGAGGTAGAACTCGGATGAACAACGAACGTATCTATCAAGTCCTGCAAGGACCTGTATTCTCAGAAAAAGCACAAGTTTTAGGTGAAACTGCTGGTGTTCAAGTGTTTAAAGTTGCTATCAACGCAAACAAGCTTGAAATCAAAAAAGCAGTGGAACAACTCTTTGGTGTAGAAGTTGTTAAAGTTAACACGACTATCACTAAAGGTAAGTCTAAACGCTTTGGTAAAACATTAGGACGTCGTTCTGATGTTAAAAAAGCATACGTCACCCTGAAAGCTGGCCAAGATGTTGAAATGGCTGACTTGGGCGATACCGCTGAAAGCACAGCGGAATAAGGACGAGAATTATGCCTATTCAAAAATGTAAGCCAACGTCTCCAGGACGTCGCTTTGTAGAGAAAGTAGTTCATGATCACCTTCACAAAGGCGCACCGTACTCTCCGTTGGTTGAAGCTAAAAAACGTACTGGCGGCCGTAACAATAACGGTCACATCACGACTCGTCACGTTGGTGGCGGTCATAAGCAGCACTACCGTCTAGTTGACTTTAAACGTAACAAAGATGGTATTCCTGCAACTGTAGAGCGTATCGAATACGATCCTAACCGTACTGCACACATTGCACTTGTATTGTATGCTGATGGTGAGCGTCGTTATATCATCGCTCCTAAAGGCCTTCGCGCTGGCGATAAAGTACAGTCTGGTAACGATGCTCCAATTCGTCCAGGTAACTGCTTGCCGCTTCGCAACATGCCAATCGGTTCTACTCTTCACAACATCGAACTTAAAATCGGTAAAGGCGCGCAGATTGCTCGTTCAGCTGGTACTTCAGTTCAGCTGTTGGGTCGTGACGGTTCTTACGCTATCGTTCGTCTACGTTCAGGCGAGATGCGTAAAATTCACGTTGAATGTCGCGCTGTGTTAGGTGAAGTATCTAACTCGGAAAGCAATCTTCGTTCGCTTGGTAAAGCTGGTGCATCGCGCTGGCGTGGTGTTCGTCCTACCGTTCGTGGTATGGCAATGAACCCAGTTGACCATCCGCACGGTGGTGGTGAAGGGCGTAACAAAGGTATTCAACCTGTAAGCCCATGGGGTCAAAAAGCTAAAGGGTACAAGACACGTACCAATAAGCGTACGACTAAGATGATCATTCGCGACCGTCGCGTTAAGTAACAAGTAAAGGAATCTGACAATGCCTCGTTCTCTGAAAAAAGGCCCATTCGTCGATGCGCACTTGTTCGCTAAGGTTGAAGCGGCTATCGCGGCTAATAACCGTAAGCCGATCAAAACTTGGTCGCGTCGTTCGATGATCCTACCGGATTTTGTTGGTTTAACAATTTCTGTACACAATGGCCGTAACCACGTTCCTGTGATCGTTTCTGAACACATGGTTGGTCACAAGCTTGGTGAATTTGCACCAACTCGTACCTATCGCGGTCACGGTGTTGACAAGAAATCTAAACGTTAATGGGTGCTATGATGGAAGTAACTGCTAAATTACGCGGTGCCGCTATCTCGGCACAAAAAGCTCGTTTGGTTGCAGATCTTATCCGCGGCAAATCTGTTGCGCACGCGCTTAACATCCTTAACTTCAGCAACAAAAAAGCTGCAGTTCTAGTTAAGAAAGCGTTGGAATCTGCGATTGCAAACGCTGAACACAATAACAGTTTAGATGTAGACGACCTTAAAGTTTCTACGATCTACGTTGATGAAGGCATGAGCCTGAAACGTATTATGCCACGTGCTAAAGGCCGTGCAGATCGTATTACTAAGCGTACTTGTCACATCACCGTTAAGGTAGGGGTTTGATATGGGTCAGAAGGTTCATCCAATCGGTATCCGCCTAGGTGTTGTGAAACGTCATAACGCTAACTGGTATGCGAATCCGAAACAATACGCTGAATACTTGCTTAAAGATCTTCAAGTTCGTGAGTTTTTAATCAAAAAACTTAAAAACGCGATGATCAGCAACATTCTTATCGAACGTCCTACAGGCGCTGCTAAAGTAACTATTAGCACTGCTCGTCCTGGTATCGTAATCGGTAAAAAAGGCGAAGATATTGAGAAACTACAACGCGAATTAACATCTATCATGGGTGTTCCTGCGCAAGTAAGTATCAATGAAATTGATCGTCCAGACTTAGACGCGCGTCTAGTTGCTGAAGCAATCGCTTCTCAATTGGAAAAACGTGTAATGTTCCGTCGTGCTATGAAGCGTGCAGTACAAAACACAATGCGTGCTGGTGCTAAAGGTATCAAAGTAGAAGTTTCAGGCCGTTTAGGTGGTGCTGAGATTGCTCGTACTGAGTGGTATCGTGAAGGTCGTGTACCTCTACATACGCTTCGTGCAGATATCGACTATGCGACTATGCGTGCTGAGACTACTTACGGTACGATTGGTGTTAAAGTTTGGATCTTCCGTGGTGAGATTTTGGGCGGCATGAAACAAGTCATGAACCCAGCTCCAGCAGAAGAACGTCCAGCTAAACGTGGTCGTGGTCGTGGTGAAGGTCAAGAGCGTCGTGGTCGTCGCAATGATCGTTCTGCTGAAAAAGGAGAATAATCCATGTTGCAACCTAAGCGTACTAAATTCCGTAAAGTGCAGAAAGGCCGTAACACTGGTCTAGCACACCGCGGTAGCACAGTATCTTTCGGTACTATTGCACTTAAATCAGTTGAACGTGGTCAAATGACTGCGCGTCAAATTGAAGCAGCGCGTCGTACAATTAGCCGTCGTATTAAGCGTGGTGGTAAGATCTTTATCCGTGTATTCCCGGACAAACCGATTACTTCTAAGCCGCTTGAAGTGCGTATGGGTAAAGGTAAAGGTTCTGTGGAATATTGGGTTTGCCAAATCAAACCAGGTAAAGTCTTGTACGAAATTGATGGTGTTAACGAAGAATTGGCTCGCGAAGCGTTTACGCTTGCAGCAGCTAAGCTTCCGTTTAAAACCGCTATCGTGACTCGGACGGTAATGTAATGAAAACTAAAGATCTACGTGAAAAGTCGGTAGAAGAGTTGACAGCTTTGCTTGATGAGCAACAGCTTAACCAATTCCGTCTTCGTATGGCGAAAGCAACTGGTCAATTGGGTAAATCGCATGAAGTTGCACTTACTCGTCAGACGATTGCTCGTATTAAGACCCTCCTTACCGAAAAACAGGGGAACGGACAATGAGTGATAAAACAGTCCGCACGTTAACTGGCAAAGTTGTAAGCGACAAGATGGATAAATCTATCGTTGTTCTTATTGAACGCCAAGTTCAACACCCGTTGTATGGCAAATTAATCCGCCGTTCAACAAAATTACATGCTCATGATGAGAACAACACAGCGAAAGCTGGTGATGTTGTAACCATTAAAGAAAGCCGCCCAATTTCTAAAACTAAGTCTTGGACTCTAGTTGAAGTTGTTGAAGCAGCTGCTGAGTAATTAACGTTCTTGTTGCATCATCGGTCAATTTCGAGTACTCTTTGAGCCTTTCGAAATTTCGACCGGTGTTGCTCGGTTTTGGAGTAGGGCAATGATTCAGACCGAAACGATGCTCGACGTAGCAGACAACAGTGGTGCACGCCGCGTACAATGTATTAAAGTACTTGGTGGCTCGCATCGTCGTTATGCTTCTGTTGGCGACATTATTAAAGTTACTGTAAAAGAAGCAATTCCACGCGCACGTGTTAAAAAAGGTGACGTGATGAATGCAGTTGTGGTTCGTACAAAATTCGGTATCCGTCGTGCAGACGGTTCAGTGATTCGTTTCGACGATAACGCTGCTGTTATTTTGAACACCAACAAAGCGCCGATTGCAACTCGTATTTTCGGACCAGTGACTCGTGAACTTCGTACTGAACAGTTCATGAAAATTATTTCATTGGCTCCTGAAGTTCTATAAGAGGCGATCATGGCTAAGATTAAAAAAGGCGATCAAGTAATTGTGATCGCAGGTAAAGAAAAAGGCAAACAGGGTACTGTTCTGTCTGTTTCTAATGACCGTGTTAAGGTTGAAGGCCTTAACTTGGTGAAGAAGCACCAAAAGCCGAACCGTGCTACAGGCGCTGAAGGTAGCGTTGTAACTCAGGAAGCTTCGCTTCATATTTCAAACGTGGCAGTTTTTAATGCTACAACCCAAAAGGCTGACCGTGTTGGTTACCAAGTGATTGATGGCGTGAAAACTCGCGTATTCAAATCAAATGGTGAATCAGTGGCGGTAGCGAAGTAATAGGTTGATATAGGCCATGGCCAGACTTAAAACACGTTACAATGACGAACTTAAAGCTCAGTTATTAGAGACTTTAGGCGTTAAAAATGTGATGGAAATTCCTCGCATCACTAAAATCACGATCAACATGGGTGTTGGCGCAGCTGCTGCTGACAAAAAACTCCTTGATGGTGCTCTTTCAGATATGCAAGCTATCGCTGGTCAAAAACCAGTACTTACGTTAGCTCGTAAATCAATCGCTGGTTTTAAAATCCGTGATGGTTGGCCGATCGGTTGTAAAGTTACTTTACGCGGCGAACGTATGTACGAATTCTTAGACCGTTTGATCTCGATTGCGATCCCTCGTATCCGTGACTTCCGTGGTTTCTCTGCGAAATCATTCGACGGTCGTGGTAACTACTCAATGGGTCTTAAGGAACAGATCATGTTCCCTGAAATCGATTTTGACAAGATTGATCGTATTCGTGGTATGGATATTACCATTACTACGACTGCTCGCACCGATGACGAAGGCCGTGCGCTTATGCGTGCATTCGGCTTCCCGTTCAAATAAGAGGTCGATATGGCTAAGAAAGGTATGATTAATCGCGAATTGAAACGCGAAGCTACTGTTGCTAAATACGCTGCAAAACGTGCTGAATTAAAAGCTGTTATTGCAAACGTAAATGCATCAGACGAAGAACGTTTCGAAGCGATGATGAAATTGCAGGCATTACCACGTAATGCATCTCCAGTACGTCTACGTAACCGTTGTGGTTTAACTGGTCGTCCGCATGGCTATTTCCGTAAGTTCGGCTTAAGCCGTAACAAATTACGTGAAACAGTAATGCAAGGTGATGTACCTGGCGTTGTTAAGGCAAGCTGGTAAGGAGCACTATAAATGAGTATGCAAGATACCGTTGCCGACATGCTAACACGTGTTCGTAACGCACAAATGGCGAAGAAACAAACTGTTTCTATGCCTAATTCTAAGTTGAAAGTTGCAATTGCTAACTTACTTCAACAAGAAGGTTACATTTCTAACGTAGAAGTTGCGGAAGCTGAAGGCAAACCAACTTTAACAATTACGTTAAAATATTTTGAAGGCAAGCCAGTGATTGACACTGTGAAACGCGTAAGCCGTCCAGGTCTACGTCAGTATCGCGGTAAAGATGCACTTCCAAGCGTTAAGCAAGGTTTAGGTATTGCAATTGTTTCTACAAGCAAAGGCATCATGACTGATCGCGCTGCACGTGCTGCAGGCGTTGGTGGTGAAGTTATTGCTTTTGTTTCTTAATAGGTGATTCCTCATGTCTCGTGTGGCTAAAGCCCCAGTAACTGTACCGAATGGTGTAACAGTTACTCAGAACGGCCGGCAGGTCGAAGTGAAAGGCACTAAAGGTACATTGTCTTTCAACCTGCATGCGCTGGTCGAGCTTAAACAGGAAGACGGTACTCTGGCTATTGCTCCAGTACAAGAGTCGAAAGACGCTTGGATGCAAGCTGGTACTGCTCGCGCTGTGCTTAACAACCTTGTAAAAGGTGTTAGCGAAGGTTTCGAACGTAAGTTACAGCTTATCGGTGTTGGTTATAAAGCTGCGGTTAAAGGTGATGTTGTTCATCTTAACCTTGGTTTCTCTCACCCGATCGATTATGCACTTCCTGCAGGTGTAACTGCTGAAACTCCAACTGCAACTGAAATCGTACTTAAGTCTGCTGACAAAGCAGCTTTAGGTCAGGTTGCTGCAGATATCCGTGGTTACCGTCCACCAGAGCCGTATAAAGGCAAAGGTGTTCGTTATTCTGACGAAGTTGTACTTCGTAAAGAAGCTAAGAAGAAATAAGGCGCGAGGTTCTTATGAACGAAAAGAAACAATCCCGTTTGCGTCGTGCGAAAAGCACACGCTTGCACATCCGTGCATTGGGTGCGACTCGTTTGTGTGTAAACCGCACTCCGCGTCACATCTATGCTCAAGTTATCTCTGCAGATGGTGGCAAAGTATTAGCGCAAGCTTCTACTTTAGACGCTACTCTACGTGCAGGTACAACTGGTAACGTTGAAGCAGCTCAAAAAGTAGGTGCTTTAATCGCAGAACGCGCTAAAGCAGCTGGTGTTACTAAAGTTGCATTTGACCGTTCTGGTTTTAAATATCATGGTCGTATCAAAGCCTTGGCTGATGCTGCTCGTGAAAACGGCTTGGAGTTCTAATCATGGCTAAAGTTGAACAAAACGAAGGTCTTGTTGAAAAGCTGGTTGCCGTTGATCGTGTAGCCAAAGTTGTTAAGGGTGGTCGTATCTTCTCTTTCACAGCATTAACTGTTGTGGGTGATGGTAATGGTCGCGTAGGTTTTGGTCGTGGTAAAGCACGTGAAGTTCCAGCTGCTATCTCTAAAGCACTTGAAGCTGCTCGTCGCAACATGATTACTGTTGACCTTGTTGATGGTACGTTACAGCACCCAATTCATGCACGTCATGGCGCTAGTCGCGTATTCATGCAGCCTGCCTCTGAAGGTACAGGCGTAATTGCTGGTGGCGCTATGCGTGCAGTTCTAGAAGCTGTAGGTGTACGTAACGTTTTGACTAAATGCCGTGGTTCTACTAACGCTGCTAACGTAGTTAACGCAACTTTCAACGGTTTGCGTGATATGACTACTCCTGAGAAGGTTGCTGCGAAACGTGGTCTTTCAGTAGAACAAATTCAAGGGTAATCAATCATGAAAACGATTAAAGTTACCCAGACTAAATCTGCATCGCACCGCTTGAAAAATCATAAGCTGAGCCTGCAAGGTTTAGGTCTGCGTCGTATTGGTCATACTGTAGAAGTGCAAGATACGCCTTCTAACCGTGGTATGATCAACCAAGTCTACTATATGGTTAGTGTAGAGGAATAAGCCATGACTCTGCGTTTAAATACAATTGCACCTGCAGAAGGTGCTAAACGTGACAACCTTCGTGTAGGCCGTGGTATCGGTTCTGGCGTTGGTAAGACCGGTGGCCGTGGTGTCAAGGGTCAAAACTCACGTAAGAGCGGTGGTACTCGTCCAGGTTTCGAAGGCGGTCAAACAGCACTTTATCGTCGTTTGCCTAAATTCGGCTTCACTAGCCAATTGGCTTTGAAAACTGCTGAAGTACGTTTATCTGAGCTTGCTAAAGTTGAAGGCGACATCGTGTCTCTAGAAACTTTAAAAGCGGCGAACGTTGTACGTAAAGACATGATCCGTGCTCGTATCGTACTTTCTGGTGAAATTACTCGTGCATTCACTGTTCAAGGTGTTGCATTGACTAAAGGCGCTAAAGCTGCTGTTGAAGCTGCTGGCGGCAAAGTCGAGGAGTAATCCCCAGTGTCTATGACTCCTAGTTCTTCAGGTCATGTCAACATGATGAAAGGCCAACCATTTCATGTGAAATACCGTGAAATTATTCGTCGAATGATGTTTCTCATTGGTGCGTTGTTGGTGTTTCGGCTAGGAGCGCATATTCCAGTACCGGGCATCAATAATGCGGCCCTAGAAAACCTGTTTAATGCAAACCAAGGTACTATCCTTGGTTTGTTTAACATGTTTTCCGGTGGTGCATTAGAACGAATGTCTATTCTTGCTCTTGGGATCATGCCCTACATTTCTGCATCGATTATCGTGCAGCTGATGTCGACAGTGGTTCCTTCGCTGGAAGCTTTGAAAAAAGAAGGCGAGCAAGGCAAACGTAAAATAAATCAATACACACGACAAGGCACATTATTTCTGGCGCTTGTACAAGCGATCGGGATGTGTGCAGGCTTGATCAGTCAGGGGATTACCCTGAATACTGGTCTGGCTTTTTATATTCCTGCAGTAACCTCATTGGTTGCGGGAACCATGTTCTTGATGTGGTTGGGTGAGCAGATTACCGAACGTGGGGTGGGGAATGGTATTTCCATGATCATCTTCGCGGGTATTGTTGCCGGATTGCCTAATTTAATTATGCAATCTTTGTCATCTGTAGATAATGGCCAGACCAGCCTGATTGGCTTGGTAATTTTTGGTCTGTTGTCTCTGGGTGTTTTGGCAGCCATCGTGTTTATCGAGAAAGCGCAGCGTCGTATTCCGGTCAACTATGCTCAAAAACAACAAGGTCGTCGTGTATTTACTGCACAGCAGACACATTTGCCATTGAAAATTAATATGGCGGGTGTGATTCCGGCAATTTTTGCCAGCTCATTGCTGTTGTTCCCTGCGAGCTTAGGCCAGTGGGTGGGTAGTGCAGATCCGAATGCCGGATTTATTCAGCGTAGCCTGCAAGATGTAGCATTGGTATTGTCGCCTGGTCAGCCGTTGTATTTGGTGCTCTTTGGTGCGTTAATTATCTTTTTCTGTTACTTCTATACAGCACTGGTATTTAGTCCTAAAGAAGTGTCAGAGAACTTGAAACGCAGCGGAGCTTATGTGCCTGGTATACGTCCAGGTGAGCAAACTGCTCGTTACTTAGATCATATTCTCAGTCGTTTGACATTTATTGGCGCGATTTACATCACCGTCATTTGTTTGATGCCGATGGTGTTGCAAAGTTCATTTGGTATTCCATTCTATTTGGGTGGTACTTCTTTGCTGATTGTTGTGGTAGTAGTGATGGACTTTATGGCTCAGCTGCAGTCACACCTCACCTCGCACCAGTATGATAATCAAACGTTAATGAGAAAAACGACAGCTCATCCTAAGGGATAAGCGCACTTAGAGGTTTCATCATGAAAGTACAAGCTTCTGTTAAGAAAATTTGTGGTAGCTGTAAAGTTATCCGTCGTAATGGGGTTATCCGCGTAATTTGTAGCGCAGAACCTCGTCATAAGCAGCGTCAAGGTTAATCTGATTAAGACCTGTTGATTTCTGTAGGCGAATTGGGTTATTATCCGCCCCTCAAGATTTTTGTGGGGCGGTTGATTATCTACTGCCTTTTTGGAGAAAATTGAATGGCTCGTATTGCCGGTGTAAACATTCCGGATAACAAGCACGCTGTTATCTCTCTAACGTATATCTTTGGTATTGGTCGCCATACTTCAAAAGCTATTTTAGCTGCTGCGGGTATTGCTCCAACGACTAAGATCCGTGAATTAGATGACGCTCAGCTTGATGCGATTCGTGCAGAAGTTGCTAAGGTTCCGACCGAAGGTGATTTACGTCGCGAAATTTCCATGAACATTAAACGTTTAATGGATTTAGGCTGCTATCGCGGTCTTCGTCATCGTCGCAGCTTGCCTGTCCGCGGTCAACGCACCAAAACTAACGCTCGTACCCGTAAAGGTCCGCGCAAACCTATTAAGAAATAAGATTTCTGGAAGCTAAAAGATGGCTAAAGATACTCGCGCACGCAAGAAGGTCACTCGTACCGTCTCTGAAGGTGTCGCACACATTCACGCTTCTTTTAATAACACCATTGTGACTATTACCGATCGTCAAGGTAATGCACTGGCTTGGGCCACTTCAGGTGGACAAGGCTTCCGTGGATCACGTAAATCAACTCCGTTCGCTGCTCAGGTAGCTGCTGAAGTTGCTGGTAAAGCTGCTTTAGACTACGGTTTGAAAAACTTGGACGTCCTTGTAAAAGGTCCTGGTCCTGGTCGTGAATCTGCGGTTCGTGCTTTAGGTGCAGTGGGTTATAAAATTAACAGCATTACCGATGTGACGCCAATCCCGCACAACGGTTGCCGTCCACCTAAAAAACGTCGCGTGTAAGGAGAAACATTCATGGCTCGTTATATTGGTCCAAAATGCAAACTCTCTCGCCGCGAAGGGACAGACCTGCAACTTAAATCAGGCGTTAAACCGTTTGATGTAAAAACTAAAAAACACGCTAAAGCTCCTGGCCAACATGGTGGAGCTCGTGGCGGTAAACAGTCTGAGTACTCACTACAATTACGTGAAAAACAAAAAGTACGTCGTATGTACGGTGTTTTAGAGCGTCAATTTAGTAACTACTACAAAGAAGCTGCTCGTGTTAAAGGCGCAACTGGTGAAAACTTGTTGAAGCTACTTGAAAGCCGTCTTGATAACGTTGTTTATCGTATGGGTTTCGGTTCTACTCGCGCAGAAGCTCGTCAGTTAGTATCTCACCGCAGCATCACTTTGAATGGCCGTCGTGTTAACATTGCGTCTATCCAAGTTAAAGCGGGTGATGTGATCGCAGTTCACGAAGGCGCTAAACAACAATTACGTATCAAAAACGCAATTGAATTAGCAACTCAACGTGGCATGCCTTCTTGGATGGAAATCGACCATTCTAAATTAGAAGGTACGTTCAAAGCTGCACCGGATCGTTCTGATTTACCTGCTGAAATCAACGAAAGCTTGATTGTAGAATTGTATTCTAAATAATCCTTGAGGAAGCAATATGACGCGTACTGCAAATGAGTTTCTAACTCCGCAAGCGATCAAGGTCGAAGCGGCAAGCGGGACCTCGGCAAAAGTTATTCTAGAACCTTTAGAGCGTGGCTTTGGTCATACTCTGGGTAATGCTTTACGTCGCATCCTTCTTTCTTCTCTACCTGGCGCAGCTGTGGTAGAAGTTGAGATTGAAGGGGTCGAGCACGAGTACAGTACTTTGGAAGGCTTGCAGCAGGACATCGTCGAGCTCTTGCTGAACCTAAAAGGATTGTCGATTAAGCTGTTCGATCAAAATGAAGCATACTTAACATTAGAGAAACAAGGTGCAGGCGACGTAACTGCGGCTGACCTTCGTTTACCTCATAATGTTGAAGTGGTTAACCCTGAACATTTGATCGGTACTTTAAGTGCCTCAGGCTCATTGAAAATGCGTCTGAAAGTTGCTCAAGGTCGTGGCTACGAGACTTCTGATTCACGCTTCCCAGAAGGCGAAACTCGCCCAGTGGGTCGCTTGCAGTTAGATGCTTCTTATAGCCCAATCAAACGTGTGTCTTATACAGTGGAAAACGCTCGTGTAGAACAACGTACTGACCTTGACAAATTGGTCATTGATCTTGAAACCAATGGTACTGTAGATCCTGAAGAAGCAATCCGTAAAGCGGCAACAATCTTGCAACAACAAATTGCAATCTTTGTTGACCTTCAGAAAGATCAAGCACCTGTGGCTCAAGAGCCGCGTGAAGAAGTTGACCCAATCTTGCTTCGCCCAGTAGATGATCTAGAGCTAACTGTTCGTTCTGCTAACTGTTTGAAAGCAGAAAACATTTACTACATTGGTGATCTTGTACAGCGTACTGAAGTTGAGTTGCTTAAAACTCCTAACTTGGGTAAAAAATCGCTTACTGAGATCAAAGATGTTCTGGCTTCTAAAGGCTTACAACTCGGCATGCGTTTAGAGAACTGGCCACCGGCTAGTCTCCGTATGGACGATCGTTTCGCCTATCGTAGCCGTTAATTAAGTAGGACTATCACCATGCGTCATCGTAATAGTGGTGTGAAATTAGGCCGTACAAGCAGCCATCGTAAAGCGATGTTCCAAAACATGGCTAACTCTTTGTTCGAGCACGAGTTGATCAAAACAACTGTGCCTAAAGCGAAAGAGTTACGTCGTGTAGCTGAGCCTTTAATCACTTTAGCTAAAAACGATACAGTAGCAAACCGTCGTTTGGCGTTTGCTCGTACTCGTTCAGCAGCAACTGTTGGTAAATTATTTACCGTTCTTGGCCCTCGTTACAAAGAGCGTAACGGCGGTTATCTACGTGTTCTTAAAGCGGGCTTCCGTGCAGGTGATGCTGCACCGATGGCTTACGTTGAGCTAGTAGATCGCGAAGTTAACTAATTTCGTGAAGAATAACGCGAGTTGTTCGAAAAGGTCGGTTGAATAAACCGGCCTTTTTTAATGTCTGAAATTTATTTTCAGGTATTTGCATCATGTAGAACTAATCTGAATCTGGCCTGAAAAGATAAAAAAATAATGGCTTTTTATCAAACTTGACATTGTGTATTGTCAATTTTGTGATTTAATAAAAACAGATAGTATCGCTTAGGTAAAAGAACAATATGGAAAAGCAAATCGATATTTTAATTGTGGGTGCGGGGATCTCGGGAATTGGTCTGGCAGCGCATCTTTCTAAACATTGTCCGCAGCGCTCATTTGAAATTATTGAGCGACGTGCCAGCATTGGCGGAACTTGGGATTTATTTAAATATCCGGGAATTCGTTCTGATTCGGATATGTCGACCTTTGGTTTTAATTTTAAACCCTGGAAAAAAGCCAGTGTACTTGCCGATGGCGCTTCGATTAAGGGCTATCTGGCCGAAGTAGTAGATGAATTTAATCTGGAATCGAAAATTCATTATCAACACCGTGTGTTAACCGCCAACTATGATTCTATGACCTGTAAATGGTCAGTAGAGATTGAGGATGAACACAGCAAGAAGCAGATCTGGATTGCGAATTTCGTACTGAGTTGTACCGGTTATTACAATTATGACCAAGGTTTTCAGCCTGAGTTTCCAAATCAGGAGGCTTTTAAAGGTCAATTCATTCATCCGCAGCATTGGCCGGAAAATTTAGATTATCAGGGCAAAAAAGTGGTGATCATTGGTAGTGGTGCCACCGCGATTACTTTAGTTCCGGCGATGGTCAAAGGCGGCGCCGGGCATGTGACCATGTTACAGCGTTCCCCGACCTATATCGCTTCAGTGCCCTCCATTGATATGATTTATGCAAAGATGCGGCAGTATCTACCAGAAGATGTGGCTTATAAAATTACCCGTGCCCGGAATATTGGCATGCAGCGCGGAATTTATGCCTTGGCACAAAAACAGCCAAAACTGTTAAAAACGCTGTTACTTAAATCCGTGCAGTTTCAGCTCAAAGGTAAAGTGGATATGAAACACTTTACCCCGAATTATGAGCCGTGGGATCAGCGCCTATGCGTGGTGCCGGATGGTGATCTGTTTAAAATTTTACGTGAAGGGCAGGCATCAGTTGTAACGGATCAGATCGAAAGCTTGACTGAAACTGGCATTCAGCTGAAATCGGGTCAACATCTGGAGGCAGATATTATCGTTTCAGCCACAGGCTTAAATATCCAGATTCTTGGTGGAATTCAGGCGACGATTGATGGTCAACCTGTCGATACCTCACAACATATGCTGTATAGAGGCATCATGGTGAGTGATGTGCCGAATATGGCGCTAATTATTGGTTATATCAATGCCTCTTGGACTTTAAAAGTGGATATTGCCGCTGAGTACATTTGCCGTTTGCTGAACTATATGGATCAGCAGGGCTATGCTGAAGTCATCGCTCAGGGTGATCAGACTGAATTGCTAGAGGATACTGTGATGGGTAGTCTCAGTTCGGGCTATATTGCCCGTGCTGCAGATGTGATGCCAAAACAAGGTAAACATGCACCGTGGAAAGTCAGCAATAATTATCTTGCAGATCGTAAGGAACTTAAACAGGCTTCGTTTGAAGATAGGGTGCTGAAATTTAAAAAAAACAGCAAGGCTCTCAAGCATAAACCGCGTCTGGTCTCTTAAAGTCGGATATTGAACTGAAGAAAAAGGAGTCCTGAGTGACGAATGCCAGTCAGTTAAGAAATTGACTAGTATTTTCTTTTTTAAATTCATGATCATATTTGACAAGTAGAAAAGTCATCCGCAACTGTTTGAGGCAGGACTAGATTTAAAAATGATTGTTTCTGCGACAAATTTACTAGTCGATGGTGGCTGACGAGTTTTGCGGTGAGGAGTGTTGCTCCGCAAGATGTCTTCCTTGCGAAGCTTCGCTTCTCATTTGGGCGAAACCAAAGTAACAAATTATTTTCAAGTATTTGATTTATAAGGTGAAGAATCCGTCGTGAACGACTAAAAAGTTAAAGAGTCTATTTCTAAACTCCTTAACTGATCAGCATTAGTCCTGAGTGACTCCTTTTTTATGTGTTCAGTTTACAGTGAACGTGCAATCAGTTCTTTCATAATTTCGTTGGTACCGGCATAAATCCGGTTGGCACGGTTGTCGATATAGGCCCGGGCAATTGGATATTCCAGCATATAGCCATAACCACCATGCAATTGCAGGCATTCATCTACCACCTTGCTATACATTTCTGAAATCTTATATTTGGCCGCAGCAGCGGCATCGATGCCTAATTCTTGCTTGAGTTGCAGCTCCATGCAGCGATCCAGATAAGCGCGACAAAACTCGATTTCGGTACGCATTTCTGCCAGTTTAAAGCGGGTATTCTGAAAATGGCTAATACTCTTGCCAAAGGCCTGACGTTCCTTGGTGTATTTCACTATATGTGCGAAAGCAGCTTCAGCGCCAGCCTGACACATAATTGCCACAATCAGGCGTTCCCAGGCCAGTTCTTTCATCAACATCATAAAGCCCATGCCTTCCAGACCGAGCAAGTTTTCTTGTGGTACGCGTACATCGTCAAAGAACAGCTCGCAAGTATCTTGGCCTTTCATGCCGATTTTATTCAGCGGTTTAGCTTTGCTAAATCCGGCCCGGTCGGCTTCGACCATAATCAATGAGAGATTGGCCGAGCCTTTGTCGCTATGACCGGTCTTGCAGACCACAATCGCCATATCACAGAGATAGCCATTGGTAATAAAGATCTTGGATCCATTAATCACATAGTCATCGCCATCCAGTACCGCAGAGGTACGTACTGCTTGCAGGTCAGAGCCGGTTCCCGGTTCGGTCATGGCAATCGCGGTGACGACTTCTCCAGACGCCATTTTGGGTAACCACTGTTGTTTTTGAGCATCATTGCCAAAGTTCAGCAGGTAATTGGCGACAATATCTGAATGTAATGAAAACCCCGTGGCTGAATCACCAGCATAAGCCTGTTCTTCAATCAGAATCATGCTATACAGCCGGTCTACCCCAGAGCCGCCATATTGCTCTGGCATGGTGGCGCAGAGTAGTCCCAGTTCACCCGCTTTAGTCCAGAGCTCTCGATCCACATGCTGTTGCTTTTCATAGCGCTCGCTATGCGGAATAACTTCCTTTTCATAAAACTTGCGTACGGTTTGACGAAATGCTTCATGTTCGGCAGTAAAAAGCTGGCGGGGTAGCATCGGGGCAAGCGGGCGAATGGCTGCAGATTGCATCTTGTTATTCCTTATTCTGATCTGTTTGCTTTAAAGTAGGTCAAGCATAGATCAGCAACAATGAGCGGAATGTTCAAATAACTTAAATATGCTGATGCTTTTGGTCATTTGTATGAAATCCCTCGAAATTCAGCGATGGCTTCAGGTAAACTATTCCGGTTTATAACGAATTGGGGAAATTCGATGACTGATGACATCACCTTAGAAGAGCGCAAAGTGATTTATCGCGCGCGTCGTGGCCTAAAAGAGCTGGATGTGTATTTTGATCCCTACGTAAAAAACTACTACTTAACTGCTGATCCGTTTGAAAAGCAGATGTTTGCTGAGTTGGTCGATCAGGAAGATCCAGATCTGCTGGACTGGTTTATGGAAGTCTCTGAGCCGCCGCGTCCTGAATTAAAAGATTTGATCAAGAAGCTTAAATTTTACGTTCATGGATAATCGCTGTTTCAAGCTGAAACGCAGTTATTGTGCACTGGCGTTTCAGCTTTTTATTTTTGCACTGTTGATGTATCTGCTGTATCAGCTACTGCCAATTACAATTTGGCTGCTGTCTGCTGCGATGGGACTGGTGATTTATCAGCTGTTTTATCGCAAGACGCCCCAGATTGAACAGTTTGAATATCTGGATGGACGTGAATGGTCATTGACGGCCAAATCTCGGCCCACCTGTCGGGTATGTGTTAGTCATGTGATTGATCATCAAGCTTATATTGTGGTGTATTTTCAGCACGCCAAGGCTCAGCCTTTATTGATCTGGTGTGACCAATTGCCGCTAAAACAATGGAAATCCCTGAAAGTTCTGACCAAACTTATCTAGTTGTCAGACAACGCTATTTTAATCACTTGATTGAAATTTTAATAAAACAGATACTTAGATCATTAACGCGCTTTCATTGTCAGACAAAAAATAATAATGACTTATCAGTAAGATAAATTGTATGACAATTTCCCGCCTATGTTTTATTTTTAGCCTGTACATTGAACGCACTAAAAGCAAATACGAGAGAACTCAATAGAATCTCTAGTGTGGATGTTTTTGATCGTAATGATTGTTTCAGCCTAGGTGGTTGGACGACTCGAGACGGTGCTAAAGGATAAATTTTCATCTTAATCAAGCAGAGTTATTACCGCCTCTCTGTTTGTACAGTTAATAAGTAGCATGTGCTGAACCGTCGCAATGCTACTTTTTTTTGCCCAAAATTTGGGAATTCAACAGATCAAGTCAATTGCAGTCGGCCAGTTTGATGGCACAGTGTCTGGTCTGGATTGGAGTAAATACTCTTTTATTCACAAAATGCTTCTGATATCTTTAGCAGAAAGATGGACATAATCACAATTATAGAGGACAGGAAAATGTCAGGCGTCCGTAAAATATGCCAAGGTATGGCGACCATTGCAATAACAACAACAGTATTAACGGGGTGTTCCCATGTCATTAAAACCGGTGCCAATGTCGCACTGGGTTTTACCGAAAACCATATTGTCCCGCCAATTTTAGCCATGGATGATGCCGAGATGGTCTGTAATTCAGGCAATTCTCTAACTCCGGCCATCATGGCAACCAAAGAAATGGGAGCGGATCCGACGCGAGTAGCCGTATTGATGTATTCGGCTGCCGGCATTTGTGCCGAGCAAAAGGCGCTGGAAGCTGAGTTACGCTATTTGCGTGCTTCAAAATCCAACCAGGTAGCGGAAGCCCAAGATGCGCGAATTGAGCAGAAGCGCTGGGCGGCTCTAGCGGCACAGCGTCAATATACCGGTTATCAATTGTTCCAGAGCCGTTATGAAAAAAAATATCAAAAAGCCTTGGGTGAAGAATGCCCGCGCATGAACAGCGATATGGAGCAAACGGTTTATCTGCTGGGCATGCTCAGCGGTTTACAAGCCATGACCAATGATATTAATTCCGGCGGCGCAGTGCATGTACCCAAAGATATCGCTGCTGTGGTCGAACGTGGTATGACCTGTCTGGATAATGCCAAATTCTGGGGAGCACCGAATGCTACGCGTGCTGTGATCTGGACTTTATTACCAGGTGCAAGCGATGGTAAACCTGATCCTTACCAAACATTAAAACAATCTACACAAATTGGTGAGCAAAAAGGTGTACGTTTATCGCATGCTTTATATGCTGTAGCAGCACAGGCCAGTGGTGACGATGCCAAAATCCGCGATGCTTTAAAAACCTTTGCGCAGGCCCGTACTGAGGAAAAGCCGGTAAATCCACAATTCAAACTGATCGACAGTATGGCAGCGATTATGGTTGGTGGAATTTCAGACCGTTACTGGACAGAAAATACTGGTGTGCGCAGCGCCGATGATGGCATGCAACGTTTCTGGGATGAATCAGACAGCTCTTCGGAACTCGATGACCTGTTCAGTTCAGACCTGTAACCCAGATAGCCTGCATAGAATTTTAAGGATGAAATTAAACTAGATGGTTAGGGAGAAGCATAAGCTGATGCTAGATCAACATGTTCGACGAAAAATTATTTTTCTAGCGGCTTTTGTCTCTCTCTGTGCATGTCTGCAAATTTTCAAGGATAGTTTCATCTACTGGCAAGAGAGTTTGCTCAGTGAGTTTTGGCGACTGTGGACGGCACATTGGGTACATGTGGGGTGGACCCATTATTTCCTGAATATTCTCGCTTTTATCTGTCTGCCTTTTATTTTTCCACGCGCTATTCTATGGCACTTTTCTGCCATTTTACTGATCTTGCCACCTTTGATCAGTTTAAGTTTTTATTTTTTCTTACCCAATATTGAAGCCTACGCTGGCTTGTCGGGTGTGCTGCATGGTGCCTATGTTGCCGTTGCCTGTGTACATTTGCTGTATAAGCGGGAACGCAGTTTTGCTGCACTGGTGTTGTTTTTGATCTTTGGCAAACTGGTCTGGGAAAATACCATTGGCAATGTCGGGACTGCACAGCTGATTGGCAGTCCGGTCTTGGTCGAAGCACATTTGCTCGGGGTAATTTGGGGAGTGATGTTGGCGCTGGCCTATATTGTCAGCAACTATTTTCGGGATAGCTAAAGTGAAGCAATGAATAAAGCACTTGGCAGAAAAAACAAAAAGAAAATATAAATTGTCATTTTTATTGTGCTGATTTTGATGCAGAGTCAAAACATAGAATAAAAATCCTGACCTTTGAAAAGGAATTTTCGGGGACAGAAGGAAAGATCAGCGTCCTAGAACAAACACAGGCCGCTAAAATAAAAATAGGAATATACATGCAAAATGATGATCAAAACAGATCAGGATTAGGTCTGTTGCGTTATATCTGGACAGAGTGGATCTCGACCTTCGTGGTGCTGGTCTTGCTTTTGCTCACACTGATAATTGGTACTGGAGAAATGATTCACGGCCAGTTGCTGCGCATGGGGGAGCGTCTCTATGGCGATCCGGCAACCGGGATGCAATATTCATTTTTACGTGCTGAACCGACACGTCCACAATGTGAACGCAATATCAATGTCGATCAGCGTGTTCAGCAGCAGATGAAAGCCGATGCAGCCGATGAATATGCTGATTTCTTCGGCGTGCGCTCGCAAGCGGATGTCCGGGCTGCGGTATTACAGGCACAGCAGGTTTGTGAAGAATCTTATCTGTTCTACGATAAAGCCATTCAACATGTCGAAGCACAACCGAGTATTCGGGCTTATCGGGCCTTTGAAACGTCTTTCTTTGGAATATTCAAGTTTGGCACTGAGAACCGGGCCTTGCTCTTGGTCATCATGGTGGTATTCGCTGCGATCAGTGCCACCCTAAAAACCCATCATATTGGTCTGCGTAGTCCAAGTACAGGTATCGATTTTAAAGTCTATTCGGTCGCCATGCTGCTGGGTAATGCTTTTCTGGCATTCTCATCCTACAGTCAATACCAGTCTGTACTGAACTCGGGCGTACCGATGGGCGAGATGAAATACATCTACTGGCTGTGGATGATTCTGTTTAGCAGCTTAACCTTGATCAGTTTATATCAGGTGGTTAAACAACCAAAACCAACGCGTGAGGGCGGCAGTTTTGGTCTGGCCTTTTTGAGTGTGCCACTGTATGCCTATATGGCCATTATTACCGGAATAAACTTCACCTTCTTTATGGATTATCCAATGGGACAGGGGATTTATCTGGGGCAACTGGTCGAGTTTTCCAGTATTTTCCTGAATCTGGCCTTGTTTATCTGGGCCGGTATGTTGCTGAAACAGACCCGTGTGGTAGATATGTTCCTGAACATTCTGCGTCCATGGAATCTGGCCCCCGAAACCTTGACCTGGTTAATTCTGCTGGCCGCTGCCTTACCGACTGCCTATACCGGTGCATCAGGGATTTTCGTGATTGCCGCAGGTGCGATCATTTATAAGGAAGTCTGGAATGCAGGTGGACGCCGTCAGTTTGCACTGGCCGCCACTGCAATGTCCGGTTCACTGGGTGTGGTCTTACGTCCATGTTTGCTGATCGTCGTGGTAGCATCACTGAATAAAGAAGTAACTACTGATTTGCTCTATCACTATGGGATTTATGTCTTCCTGCTTAGCTCGACTTTATTCCTGGTAATTTCTTTATTCTTTGCAGAAAATAAATTCCGGATTGCCGCACCAACCATCGCAGCTCCCCAGTCCGGTCGTGCCTTCCTTGCGATTATTCCTTATATCGTGATTTTTATTCTGATCTGGCTATTCTACAAATATGCTTTGTCGACAGACCTGAATGAATTTACCGCCCCTGTGATGATGCCGGTCATTCTGCTGATGATTGTCTTATATGATAAATTACGTCATGAACCGGCACCGTTGCCACCGGTCGGTCATTGGGATGAGACTTTGAATGCGACCTTACATTCGAGAAATACTCCTGAACTGGCGACAGCTGCTAGCGTGGCCAATGTAGAATATCGTGAAGCAGAGCATGCGGGGCAGCGAGATAAAGAATTGGCTGTTGATCATGGTGTAAAGCGTTCAAATGCTACAGAAATCTTGCGTAAGGTGGGTTTCTGGAAGTCGATGCATATCTCCACCAGTGAAACCGTGGGGCATATTGGTGCGCTGGTGATCCTGATGGCACTTTCTGTGAGTGTCGGTGGCTTGCTGGAACGTATGGAAATTATGGAAGCGTTTCCAACCGATATCAGCAGTACTATTCTGGTCATTTCCCTGATTGTCGGCTTGATGATTTTTGTCGGGATGATTATGGATCCGTTTGGTGCGGTGATTCTGATCTCGGCGACTGTTGCTCCAGTGGCTTACCAATACGGCATTCATCCGGTGCATTTCTGGATGATCACCCTGATTGGCTTTGAACTGGGCTATGTGACGCCACCGGTGGCACTGAACCATCTGTTGGCCAGACAATCCATTGGCGATGCCGAAGTGGCTGAAGCGGATGCAGAAGTACGCCATCTGTCTTTTTACTACCGTTATGAACGCTGGATTTTACCGGTGATTGTGCTGCTGCCTGCAATACTGATCATCGCCTATGTGCCTTATGTCTTTAAGCTGTTCGGTTGGTATCCATAAAAGATAGACACTAAAAAAGCACCTACGGGTGCTTTTTTAATTTAATCTGAATTCTTGGCTCAGATTTTAGATGAATTCAGGCGCTTTTGCAGGATTGGGCTACACAGCAGAATCGCGCAGAAAATCAACCCTAATCCGATCAGGCTATATAGATCAGGAACCTCCTGTCAGAACAGAAAACCCCATATACCGGCAAAGAAAATCACCACATAATTCACCGGCCCAATTTGTCCTGCCGACGCCAGTTTGTAAGCATTTGACATCAATAACTGACTGAAATTGGCCAGAATGCCGGCAGTAATCAGATAGCTGAAGTTCTGTCAGAGTATAGGGCCGCCACACCCAAAACATCGGAATCACTGCAATCAGGCTGCCAATCAAACAGAAATAAAATACGATTTTTTCTGGAGATTCGGTTTTGGTCAGCGCTCGAACTGTAATAAAAGCCATACATGGTAATCAGACCGACCACCGCACGCCAGGTGTGCATCCACAGTTTTTCAGTTTTAAAAAATCCGCGACCTTGGTTGAAAATGAAAGGCAGGAAAATAAACAGCCCGACTACATTACGGAAGAAAACCACGGTAGTATGATCAACCGTTTGTGAGGCATAACGGATACATACGCCCATCACTGAAAATAAAAAAGCAGAGCAGGTCAGTAAAATAATGGCTTTGAATAGTGGTGAGGTGGCTGTGGTAGACATGGAGACAACTCGGCTAGAAGATCTGCAGATCTTCTAACCGAAATGCATCAAGATTATTGGCCTTGAGCCAGTTGTGCTTCGAGTAGCTTGATCTGTTCCTCTTTCAATTGAATGAGCTGGTCAGCATCGCTGTGCTGCGCATCTAGCGTGGCTTTTTGCTCATTGAGCTGAACTTGAATATCGGCTAATTTGGCCATCTCTTCATTGGCCAAAGTAGCATTCTCCGGCACTGGCGCTTTTAACAGGCTGCCGCTGATTAATGCTTTGGTCTCGAGTGCCTCAGTCGCATTGCTTGCATCTGTATCTTCTTCAGTTGTCGCTGTAGATGTGGTTGCCGGAACAGCTGCGATTTCCTCCTGTTGCATGCGTTGTGTCTCCTTCGAAGGTGCATTCAACCATTGATAGAGCAGCACCAATACAACGACAGTAACTAAAGCCCCCATAATCCCCATTAAAAGTTTGGGGTTATTTCTTTGTTCTACTGACATAGCTTGAACCTTGATTTTTTATTTTGCTGAACGAGGTTTAAACTGAATCACGCCAATTTCATCTGGAACAGCTGGTGTTTCTGGTTGGTCAACATGTGTGGGACGATTTTCTTCATAACCACACTCGATACATTCAATCCACTCATCTTCACCAGAGGTCAGCATGACGACGCGATCTAACGCCTGACATTTTGGACATTTTGCGCCTGCAATGAAACGACGTTTAATGGTCATCATACTCACCTTGTGATCAACTTAAAAAGCTAGTTTAAGCGTTTTTAGAGCGGTTCGTCCAACCTTGATGACGTAGCAATGCATCTATTTTGGGCTCGCGTCCGCGGAAATTGATAAATGCGTCAAGTGCTTGATCTTTTCCGCCAACTGCGAGGATATTTTCCCGAAACTGTTTTCCAGTGGTGGTATTAAAAATCCCTTCATTTTCGAAACGGTCGAAGGCATCACTGGCCAAAACTTCGGCCCATTTATAGGAATAATATCCCGCTGCATAACCACCGGCAAAGATATGACTAAAGCTGTGCTGGAAACGGTTATAGTCGGTGGTGGGCAGAACTGCATATTTTTCACGAATTTCATTCAGTGTGGCCTGAACCTGTTCCGCATTTGAAGCCGGATTGGCACGGTGAATACTCAAGTCAAACAAGGCAAATTCAAGCTGACGTAGGGTTTGCATGCCGGATTGGAAGAAACGTGCATCGAGCAGGGCTTTGAGCAGGTCGGCCGGCAAAGATTCCTTGGTTTCAATATGTTCACTGAGCAGATTCAGACTGTCCTGATCCCAGGCCCAGAATTCCATAAACTGGCTTGGCAGCTCCACGGCATCCCAAGCCACGCCATGCGTACCTGCCACCGCGATATTGTCGACTTCAGTCAGCATATGATGCAGGCCGTGACCAAATTCATGGAACAGGGTAATCACTTCATCATGCGTGAGCAGTGCAGGTCGGTTGCCAACAGGTGGAGTAAAGTTACCCACCATATAGCAGATCGGTTTTTGCAGGCCATCACGTGTCTGCATGCGCGAACGGAAACCGCTCATCCAGGCACCACCACGTTTGCCTTGGCGTGCATACAGGTCAAAATAGAAACCGCCAATCACCTGACCTTGGTCTTCCAGTTCGAAATAACGCGCCTCTGGATGCCAAACCGGCGCTTCACGTTCAATCACCTGAATGTCATACAGGCGATTGACAATACTGAACAGGCCTTGCAGGATTTTTGGTGCAGGGAAATAAGGTTTCAGCGCTTCCTGTGACAGATTGAACTGCTGCATTTTCAGCTTCTCTGAATAATAGCTGCTGTCCCAAGGTTTCAGTTCATCAATACCATCTTCAGCGGCAATGGCTTTTAGTTCTGCAATTTCCTTGGTTGCCGGCGCACGGGCATGCTCTGCCAGATCACGCAAGAATTCATCTACTGCCTCTACACTTGGCGCCATTTTGCTGGCCAGAGACAATTCTGCATAATTGTTGAAGCCGAGCAGCTTGGCCATTTCCTGACGTAAGCTGAGGATTTCTTCAATTAAGGCGGTATTGTCAAATTCAGTCTGTTCGGACTGATCTGAAGCGCGCGTGGTATAGGCTTTATACAGCTCTTCACGCAGTTCACGATGTTCCGCATGGGTCATGATTGCCAGATATGACGGGAAATCTAGCGTAGCGACCGGCTGATCCAGCTCGCGTTGCTGGCCATATTGTTTTAACAGCTCAATATTACTTTCAGAGAGACCCGCTAACTCATCTTCAGCTAATGGTCTGAAATAAGCCTGAGTCGCATCCAGCACATGGTTGGAGAAGTCGGAAGACAGTTGTGAGAGACGTGCAGAAATTTCTGCATAACGTTTCTTCGCTTCGCCTTCTAAGGCCACACCAGATAGTTTGAAGTCACGTAAGGCCAGTTTGATGGCACTTTGCTGGGCTGCGGGTAATTCATTAAAAATTGATGCATCATGAATATGCTGATAAGTTTGATACAGCGCCGTATGTTGACCTAGTTGCGTATAGTATTCGCTCAGACCCGGTAATAAGGCTTGATAGACGTCACGGGTTTCGGCATTGTTCATCACGGCATTCAGATGTGATAACACGCCCCAGGATTCACTCATATTATTTTCGAGGGTATCGACCTGTTCCAGAATCTCAAGTTGGGCCTGAACCGAGTCTGGCGTGTCAGTCAGTTCATTTAAAAACTTTTGTCCGGCTTGAATGGTTGTTTCAATTTTTTCTTTGAGATCGGCCAGGGTAATCTGATCAAATTGTGGAACAGGCAAAGTTGCCTTTTCTAAAGTCATGTCGGTCTGCCAAATTAATTTTCTATATTCAGTCTAGATGTAGGGCCTTTGGTGGGGGAAATCAAGGTAATTAAAGTTTTTTCTCTGGCTTTGTATTTAATATTTTCAATTCTTTATTAATATTTTAAAGCTGTTCAATAAATCCACCATCAGATGAAGGTAAGGCTTCTAGTTCATTTATATCGATGATAGAAATATCAGTGATTTGAGTTTTCCATAAGTTTAAAGGGTGCTGATACCAATACGTGACTTTCATGGTGATAGGATTATTATCTAAAGCCTCTCTGAGGCCGCCGTATTGTCCCCAATGGTATATATAGCTCTGATTGGGTGGAAATACTTTGACTCCATGTTTGAAAATACGGCTATCAAAATAATCTTTTGAAGCATTTAATTTTTTAATTCCGAAGGCCCGTTTAGGAATGGGTTGATCACTCGATATTTGTACATTATAGGCAATGGATTTTCCTATATTCTTTATCTGTAGTTGAATGAAAGATTGCTTACCGTAATGCGGAAGAGCAAAAACTATAATTTGTGGTTGCTGATCAGATTTAAATACGGCATAAGTCACAAGCAAAGCCATTAAAGAAATGATCAAAGTAAAAATAGTTATGGTATTCATTCTTATAATTTTTCCTATTTTAATATTTTGATTATAAATAAAAAAGAGCGCCTTAGCGCTCTTTTTATACCGTCAAAAATTATTCAGTCTTGGCTTTTGCATTGGACTTTTTCTTTTTCACTTTGGTCTTTTTCTTTACTTTATCTTTAGCCTTTGCTTCAGGCTTTGCTGCAGATTTTTTAGCAGACTTGCTGTTGTAAGAGCTGGGTTTTCCTTTGGCTTTTTTGCGTCGTATGGGCTGTTCTCCATCGGCATTCAGGCTGGATTTAGACTCGCGCTCATTCTTGCTAAAAACCTCTTCTGTTGCTGCTGGACGTACTGCCGGTTTTTTCTCGCTCACGCGCGGCGCACGGGCACGGATCGCACGGCCGGCATGACTGAGCTGCTGTACCAGTTCAAAGTCGATCTTGCGCTCTTCCAGATTGACACCAGCCACCTTGATCTTGACTTCATCGCCCAGACCAAAGACCTGACCACGATTCTGGCCGACCAGATTCTGACTGACTTGATCAAAGACAAAGAAGTCATCGCCCAACTGGCTGACATGCACCATACCATCCACATACAGGTCTTTTAGCGTCACAAACAGGCCAAACTCTGCTGTCGCACTAATGATGCCAACAAATTCTTCGCCCAGATGCTGCTGCATATAATGACATTTCAACCAGGTCGTCACCGAGCGAGAGGCTTCATCGGCACGGCGTTCAGTGGCAGAGAAATGTGTTCCTGCTTCATCTAAAGCTCCACCTGAAAGCGGAGAGGGCTTTTTATTTAAATGCGCTTTGATGGCACGATGCAATAACAGGTCTGGATAACGTCGAATTGGCGAAGTGAAATGTGTGTACGCCTCATAAGCCAGACCGTAGTGCCCCGCATTGTTAGGGCCGTAATAAGCCTGCATCATGGAGCGTAATAACACCGCATGAATGCTTGGTGCATCTATGCGGTCTTTGGTCGCTTCAATCACCGCCTGATAATCTGCTTGGGTCGGTTGCTCCGGGAATTTCAAACCAAGCAGCTTGACGAAATCACGGACTTTTTGAATACGCGAGAACTCAGGTGGCTCATGTACGCGGTACAACATCGGAATTTCATTTTTCAATGCATATTCTGCGGCTGCCACGTTGGCCAGCAACATACATTCTTCAATCAGCTTATGCGCATCATTACGGCTACGCGGCAAAATCTCTTTAATTCCGCCCAGCTCATCAAAAGTCATATACGTTTCAACGGTTTCAAATTCCATGGCATGGCGTTCAGCACGTAAGCCTTTCAGAACCTGGTACAGCTGGAACAGGGTGTTGATCGACTTGCGAACTTCGCGATCTTCGGTAATGGCCTGACTGTCGCCTTCCAGATATTGGGCGACCTGATCATAAGTCAAACGTGCTTTAGAGTGCATCACGGATGGATAGAACTCAAAACCGGTAACACGACCGGCACGTGACAGTTTTAAATCACAGACCATACAGAGACGATCAACAGCCGGATTTAAAGAACACAAGCCATTCGACAAGGCTTCAGGCAGCATTGGTAAAACAAAGTGCGGGAAGTAGACAGAAGTTCCGCGTTCCTGA
The DNA here is from genome assembly GCF_013419095.1 of Acinetobacter sp. YH12105. NCBI lineage: Bacteria > Pseudomonadati > Pseudomonadota > Gammaproteobacteria > Moraxellales > Moraxellaceae > Acinetobacter > Acinetobacter sp. YH12105. The sequence goes on along the minus strand of NZ_VPAU01000016.1, from coordinate 9,612 downwards.
GCTTCATCGTCCAGTGGTTTGCCTGTACGTACATAATGACTGACATCGGCAATCGCTACGACCACGCGATAGCCACCGCCCGGACGTTTTTCAGCATATACTGCATCATCAAAGTCACGTGCATCTTCACCATCAATGGTGACCAAAGCTAAATCACGCAGATCCACACGACCTTCACGGTCTTTTTCTGTTGGTTCTTTAAAGCTTTCTGCATCCTGAATCACTTCTTCCGGGAATTCATACGGTAAACCATATTCTAAAATGGTTTGTGGAATGATGATTTCGGTATCGGCTTTATCTGCCATGGACTGGACAATATGACCGGTCGCAAATTCTTCACGGGTCGGATAAGTATCAATCGCCACGCGAATCGAATCACCCAGATTGACTTGCGCATGTTCAATCAGTTCTTTTTCAAGAGTAATGGGCTGATGCGCATTTGGGCTGGCAGGTTGAACAAAGTATTCACCTTCATATAGGGAAACTTTACCAATGATCTGCTTAACGCGGTGCTGCACAACTTCAGTCACATAACCCCAGGCTTTACCTTTACGGTCTACTGAAGTTTGACGTACTTTGACACGGTCGCCATTAAAGACCAGCCGTAGTTCACGCTCAGCCAGTAAGAGATCGTCCTGGCCAGAAATGTTGGCAGTTCCCATCCCGCGGGAATTGATATAAACCGTCGCTTCGGATTCAGGCTGCTCGACGGCAATCTGGAATTTATAACCATCTTTCATCAATTGCCCGTCACGTACCATCGCAATTAAACGATGACTGAGAGCATCAATACTTTTTTGATCTGCAATTTCGAAATGTTCTACCAGGTCGGCATGAGACTGGGCATTATTTTTTTCTATGGTTTCTAAAATTAGCGTACGGCTTGGGATAGGGTTGTCATAACGTTCGGCTTCAGCTTTTGCTTCAGGATCGACCCAGTTTTTCATCATGTCTTTAAATTTATCTTAGGAGATAGGTTTAGCATAAAACATGTGTGCGCAGACTGCACGTAAATGATTGCAATAATCCATTTAAGTTTTCAATTTTCTGTTCATTTTAGATAACTGGAAATTTATTCGGTTTTTTGAGCAGGAAAATGTACGAAAAATCGCTGAATTGCTTAAAAAGTATTTAAACGAGCAAAAATATGCACTTTTTTTCGATGCTGCGCTTGCAGTGCCATGCCGAAATTTGTATTATGGCCGCACGTTACGGTGAGATGGGTGAGTGGCTGAAACCACGTCCCTGCTAAGGACGCATACGGGTAACTGTATCGAGGGTTCGAATCCCTCTCTCACCGCCACGCTTACTTATGTCGCGCGCTCATAGCTCAGCTGGATAGAGCACTTGGCTACGAACTAAGGGGTCGGGAGTTCGAATCTCTCTGAGCGCACCAAGTAAGTTAAGCAGAAAAACGTATTGCCAACCTAGGCACACAAGTTACGCGCTCATAGCTCAGCTGGATAGAGCACTTGGCTACGAACTAAGGGGTCGGGAGTTCGAATCTCTCTGAGCGCACCAACTTGAACAATCAACCGCTTTCATAGCGGTTTTTTTGTGCCTGAAATTTGGGAACATCTTTCTCGGTATTTGCTGTGTACTTTTCATCAGGATGAAATGGAGCTTGTCGCCACATTGAATGCAGCGTCAAAGTCCGGATGGTATTAATTGTTTTTAGCTCTAAATGTGCAGAAATTCTCACAGAAAACTGTCAATACTGCTGTATCGTTTAATTACTATACATTCAGTTGTGCTTTTATTAAAAAACACTTAACAAGCCTTAAAAAAACCGTATAATGCACCCCATCAAGACGTCGCGCTCATAGCTCAGCTGGATAGAGCACTTGGCTACGAACTAAGGGGTCGGGAGTTCGAATCTCTCTGAGCGCACCAATCTTGATAAGAATTCTGAAAAAACCGCACATTGATGCGGTTTTTTTACGTCTGTGATATTTAAAGCTTTTTCATATAAAAAACCAATAACTACCGATTCGTTGATTATCTTAATTTTTGCTGCACCTTGAGTGCATAGACGGTATTGCCACCCACCGCAGGTAATACATCGTGATAGGGCAGACTGCGCATGGCCCTTAATAAAAACGGTGCCTGATCATGAATCTTCATGCTGCTGGTGATTTGGAACAGATTACCTTGTGATTGCGGCAATAGCTTCATGCCGCCTTTGACAAACTTTAAGTCGCCACCATTGGCATTGAACTGATTCTGCAAGGGATCGGGCTGGTAAAAACGCATCTTGAAGTTAAATGGAATCTGAATCACGCCTAAGCCCACTGAAACTTTATAGTTGGCATCTACACTTTGGGTATTGATCGGGTTAAGTTCGACTTTCTTGATCTGGCGCGGGAAAAGCTGTTGACTGGCTTGTGCAGCCAACCACGGTCGTAGCTTGTCTACCGAATGCGGAAAGTATTGATAGGTGCTGCTAAATCTCAAATTTTCTGACGCTTTTCCTTCTTTGACCTGATAGCTGGGCAAAATAAAACTGACCGGTTGGCCGGATTTTTGACTAAGCTGGGCAATCTTCTGTAGCTGTTGTGAATTAAATTTGAGCTGTGGAGTCGGGGCGGTGAGTGTTGTAGCATGACTGGTTTTAAAGCGCTGTTGCAATGCTTCGAGTAGAAATGCGTTAGTACCGGGAGGAATGCCAAGTTTGGCTTCAGGCAGGGCATTGAGAATTTTACTAAATAGAAAACCTTTAGGCTGGTTCAGGTCGCCCCACTGGGTCACTGTCACCAGAGTTCTGTGCGGATCAAGCGCGAACCATTCCAGTTTTCCCGCGCCATAAGGAATGGGTGCATCAATAATTAAAGTGCTGATGCTGTTATTGCCCAGATGATGCTGCATCACCACGGTTTCTTTGAAGTTCAATATCGGAATTGGTGTGGGGATATGCACCTGATATTTGACCTGCTGAATCGAGCCTTGCTGTTCTAGAATCTTGGCCGACTTTAAAGTCGGAAACAGGCCAACATAATCCGGATAATGCTGTAGCAATTTCTCGACCTGTGTTTCAGCCACAGGCAAAACCACGGCGGCACTATAAAATTGTGCCTTGCTGGTGGCCTTACTGTTTAAGGTAGGAAGCTGGGTTTTAGTCACCGGATGCGCATAAATCAGAATCCTTTCGCCTGTTAATTCTGCCAATTGTTGGGCATTGCCCGGATAAGCACTCAGGCTACTGGGTAATTCTGCATCCCAGGGAATGATCTTGGCCAGTGATAGAGTAGACAGACCCGAACAGATACCGATTGCAATACATTGCTTGAATCCTTTCATTCAACATCCTGTTGCATATTTTTTGTTTTAATTGCTGTTTATTTAAAACTAAATACACGTTTTTCCAAAGCAAAGTTATGTAATTGATGCGTCAGGCCATAAGCATTGTGCATATTTTGCTATAGTATTGGGCAAGATTTTATTTTTTTGATGTGATGCTATGACTGAGTCAGCACCGACTTTATCGACCCGTTATTTTCTGACTTTAGAAGAATCTCAGGATGGTTTTGCCTTGGCGACTTTTGGCAAAAAGCAGATTTCACGTTTTCTGACGCCTCTGGTCAGTATCGGGATTATCCTTTGGGGCTTTTCGATGGGCTTTGACGGGGTAGGACGCTATTACGTGGCTTTGGGGGCATTCTTCCTGATCCTGCAAGGCATCATGCGTTACTGGTTTCTGCCGATGATGTTTAAACGCCAGTTCGTCAAATATCAGTTTGGTAAGAGTGAACAAGGCCTTGATCTGTATCAGGACTATGCGGAGATTTTTAATAATGAGCGTAGCAAGCTGGTAGCGTATAGTGAAGTGCAGAATTTTGCTGCCGGCAAACTGACCTATATGCTGGAACTGAAAAACCGTACCGTCATCATTGTGCCAAAACGTGCCTTTAAAGATGCGACTGAGCAAAACATTTTTGAGAATGCATTTAAAAAATAATCCAGAGATCGATATAAAGACAAATAAAGGAAAGTTTTGATCATGAGTACACGCCCATCCAAAATTGTCTGCGTTGGTCGCAGTTATGCCGATCATGCCAAAGAACTCGGAAATGCGATCCCTGATCGTCCGGTCTTATTTATTAAGCCACCGAGTGCCTTAGGCTCGCTCGATGCAGGGATTGAATGGAATCCGGAGTGGGGCAACTGCCACTATGAATGTGAACTCAGTTTGCGTATTGACCGGACTTTAAGCAAAGAAAATGATCCTGTAAAAGCACTGCAAGCGGTGGGTGCGGTGACTTTAGGTCTGGACTTGACCCTGCGTGACTTGCAGGATGAACTCAAGAAAAAAGGCCAGCCTTGGGAACGTGCCAAAGCCTTTGATGGTTCGTGTCTGTTGTCAGACTGGATTCCTGTGAATGATGTGGTCGCGGACTGGCAAGATGTGCATTACACTTTGGAGGTGAATGAAGAACTGCGTCAAGAAGGCGATACCGCTTTATTGATTTTTGATATCGCGACTTTACTGGCAGATATCAGCCAGGTATTCACTTTAGAAGAAGGTGATGTGGTGATGACGGGTACACCCGCAGGTGTGGCGGCATTGCATGCAGGCGATCAGTTAAAAATGACCCTGAAAGGCCAGTCTCAGGATTATGTCTGTACGACTTGGGTTAAATAAGCTGAACGTTATTTTTTGATTGAAAGGACTGCGAGTGCAGTCCTTTTTTATCGAGTTTTAAAATATTTACAGCGCTGGCAAAATAATAGAAAAGTATTGTTTTACCGCAGAGAAGATTATAGTGGGCACTTTAAAGCGGTCACAGGAGTAGGGGGTGAAGCAACGTCAGGCGCTAGATGCCAAAGCATCTGCCATCATGTTTGTATTATGTATGTTGTGGGGGCTACAACAGGTCGTGTTGAAATGGGCGGCCAGTGATATTTCAGCCTTGATGCAAATTGCCTTGCGTTCAGCCTTGTCTGCGATCATGGTGTATCCCCTGATTCAGCAGAGCGTGCGCCGTCAGCTTTTGAGCACCCGCTATTTGCCTGCAGGATTGCTGGTCGGAATACTGTTCGCAACCGAGTTTTATCTGATTGGGGAAGCACTACGCTATACCTCAGCTTCGCATACCATTGTTTTGCTTTATACTGCGCCGATTTTTGTCGCATTGGGTCTGCACTGGAAATTGCCGGCAGAGCGTTTGTCGCGTGTGCAATGGGGCGGTATCTTCGTGGCATTTAGCGGGATTGTGGTTAGTTTTTTACTCAGACCACAGACAAGCTCTACTTTACAAACCGATGCTTTGTGGGGAGATTTTCTGGCCTTACTCGGAGGTATATTCTGGGCAGCCACCACTGTCAGTGTACGTCTGAGCCGACTGGCTGAAGCACCTGCCACCCAGACCTTATTCTATCAATTATTGATGGGCGGCATATTATTGCTACCCTTGGCCTTTTTTAGTGGACAAGCGACCATTCAATGGACGACCCTGTCTATTTCCAGTCTGATCTTTCATACCGTGCTGATTTCCTTTGCCAGTTATTTGATCTGGTTCTGGATGCTGAAACATTATCTGGCTTCACGTTTGGGCGTATTTTCTTTTTTAACGCCTGTATTTGGCATGCTGTTTGGGGTGCTGATTCTGGATGAACAGATCGAACTGAATTTTATTGTTGGAACCTGTATGGTCATGCTGGGCGTGATTCTGGTGAGCTTGCAGGGATGGCTGAAAAAACCGAATACAACGAACAATCCTCAAGAGCAAACATGAACGTCTGGTCGATGAAACTGGCCACCTGGATTGGCCTGTCTTCCATTCTGATCTGGGCCAGTCTGGTGGCTGTGGTCAAATTGATTACCGAATCTACCAGTCCGGTGCAGGGGATTGCCCTGATTTACAGTTTTAGTAGTCTGGCGATTCTGGCATTGATTGGATTTCCTAAAATCATGCAAATGTCGAAGCGCTATCTATTGGGGTGTGGGGCTTTGTTCGTTGCTTATGAAATTCTATTTCTTGTTGCAGTTGCCTGGTCGGATCACCGTGAACAGGTGATGCTGATTGCGATGATCAATTATCTCTGGCCACCCTTGATGATTGTCTTTTCGATATTTGCCCGGCAATTGCAGGCGCGTCTTTGGGTCATTCCAGGATTTTTGCTTGCTGTAGTCGGTCTGATGTTGGTGGTCAATCCTGAAATTACTAATCTATCGAAACTTATGCAGGTTTTAGCTGAAAATCCTTGGGCTTATGGCTTTGCTTTTATCGGTGCCTTGTTATGGCCATGTTATTGCATTCTGACCAGAAAATATGGTCGTGGACAAAACGGCGTACCGATTTTTTTTGTGGTCGCCGTCATTGCGTTATGGGGCTTACATCTGGGCTTGGATGAGCCTTTCAGGATGCCTTCATTGAAGCTCTGGCTGGGAATTTCCATAGTAGGCAGTCTGATCGGGATTGCTTATAGTAACTGGAATCAGAGCATGCAGTACGGCAATATCAAGGTACTGATTTTGGCCACCTATTTTATGCCAATTCTGTCTTCAGTTATGTCGATGCTGATTCTGGATATTCGACCCGAGCTGAGTTTTTGGATTGGTACTGCTTTGGTGACCGCAGGTGCGATCGTCTGCTGGAAGTCTACGCAAACAACTTAAAAAAATCCTCTCAAGCGAGAGGATTTAGGATTATTTATTCCGGAACAATTCGGAAAGTGGAAAACTCAGCTTTTCTTCCAGATATTGATCGGTTTCCTGTAGCTTAGGCGAGAATTTCTGCATCCAGATTTCCTCGGTATGTGCCTCGGTGAAGTGATGCTTACGTGGCAATGGATAAGGAAGTTGCAGATAAAAGTCCCAAAAACTCACCTGATCTAGATCACGTACCAAGACATATTCATTGTCATCGGTACGTTTGATCAGATTTTGTTTTTCAAACATGCTCACATAGTTTGGCCAGCGACCAATTTCATCACGACCCAAAGCATCTAATGCTTCTGCTTCACTAATGCTCTCACCAGTTTTTTGCTTTTTATGAAACAGCTCTAATAGATCCAGCAGCATGATGATTGGGTGACGTTTATGATCCTGACCAGATTCAAAGGCCGTCAGGGCATAACTGATCTCAACGCCGAGTAAGACAATATTCCAGGATAAATAAATCCACAGTAGAAAGATCGGCACAGCGGCGAATGCACCATAGACAATCTCATAACTGGTAAAGTTTGACATCACAAAACCGAACAGGTTTTTAAGCAGCTCAAACACCACTGCACTAAACAGGCCGGCAATAAATGCAGACTTGAGTGGCACACTGCGATTGGGGATGGTCCAGTTGAGAATGAAAAATCCGAGTACGGTCAGAGAAAAGGAAATGGCCCAGAGGACAAAAGCACCATTAAGTTCATACCCGGCAAAGTTATTGCTGAGGACACTCATGGAAGCCACGGTTGATGAAATGACGAAGGCACTACCCAGTAAAATCGGTCCCAGCGAAATGATAGTCCAGTAGCGCATAAACCCGATAATTCCACCTCGGGTCTGAGTCACTCGCCAAATTCGGTTAAAGGCCGTTTCGATACTGGTGAGCATCAATACGGTCGTAATGAATAAAAACAGGATACCAATCACGGTTAAATTACTGGATTTATCGGTAAAGGCATTCAGCGCTTTATCAAAGGCAATCGTGGTTTTGGGTAGAAAGTTACTGTAGATCAGCTGTTGCAATTGTTGTCGTGCAGGCTCTAAGGCTTTAATCGATGAAATAATGACCAAGAAAACCGTCAACATCGGCACGACTGCGAAAAGCGTAGTATAGGTCAGGGAACCGGCTTGCTCACGACAACGGTCTGCTTCAAAGCGTCGAAGTACGAATAAAATAAACTGAAACCAGTGTTTCTCATAAAAGGGTAACTTTTTTAAATACTCAACAATCATGTGCATCCAATCTCAATTTTTTTAATCATCATGAATTTTCATCCATTAGCTTAACCAAAAAAGTTACAGAATATCGTATAGTTTTATTTTTTTAAGTAATGAATAAGAAGCCTCATGCAACCTTATGTTCTTGTTTTATATTACAGCAAATATGGCTCAACGAAAGAAATGGCACATCTGATAGCCAATGGCGTTGAATCGGCAGGAATGGCGGTAAAAATTCGGACTGTCCCGAATATTTCTAGCGTCGTAACCATAGCCGAGCCGAGTATCCCGGCAGAAGGGGATATTTATTGCAGTTTAGAGGATTTGGCCCAGTGTTCTGGCTTGGCCTTAGGTTCACCGACCCGTTTTGGCAATATGGCCTCAGAAATGAAATACTTTTGGGATCAGACCACCAGTCTATGGCTGAATGGCGCGTTGCATGGTAAGCCGGCTTGTGTCTTTACCGCATCGGGCTCCATGCATGGCGGACAGGAAAGTACCTTGTTGACTATGCTGCCACCATTATTCCACCACGGTATGATGATTATGGGGCTCAGTAATGCTACAGCTGCCTTGTCCAATACCAAGACTGGCGGTACGCCGTACGGTGCCAGTCATGTCAGTGGCCCACGGCATGATCAGGGTTTAAGCCCAGATGAAAAAGTTTTGTGCGAAGTACAGGGCAAACGACTGGCTGAAGTGGCTTTAAAACTCAATCAGTCTTAAGCATTAACTCACAAGGAAATGAAGAACTCACTCACTTCATTTCCTTCATGATATTAATCTTCTTTTTGATCTTTTTGATCTTTTTGATCTTTTTGATCTTTTTGATCTTTTTGATCTTTTTGATCTTTTTGATCTTTTTGATCTTTTTGAATAAATCTATGTTTGCATTTTAAACATTGATAATCCAAGAATAAATTACGGTCGACGGAAATCCCGGCTTTTTTGCCGAGGAAATTCCCTATTACGCCACCGGTAATGCCAACACTGATTGCCCCGACAAAAGTACCCACTGTCCCACCTAAAATTACACCTAAGGGGCCAGCAACAGTACCAATCGCTGCGCCAACGGATGCGCCAGAAGCAGCACCACCGACTGTACCCGCAGTAGCACCTGCCGAGCTCATGAGAATGCCACCAATTTTCTTTAAATTCTGTTCGTGATCACGCTGTTCGATGTCAGTGGAACCACATTTAGGACATTGCATAGGTTTTTCCATCAAGGATTGGTATTCACTTGTTTTAAGTTTATGGAGGAGATGCAATTTTCTCTAGATCAGCAGCTCTTCATAATATGCTGCAACAGCATATATACATGCTGAATCCTGAGGTCAGGAGCATTTCCTACCTTCCTGATTCTAGTTGAATTAACGCTCAAACATTGTATTTCAGCTGTAAATATATTTATTTTTATCTGCGTGAGTCATTTTTGAATTATTTCGATCATGCAGGACACTACAAGATTCTGGAGGTTTTTCTTTCTCAGTACTCTATCTATACACAGGCCTGATTGGCCATTTCTTTATATTCAAAGTAGCTGACGGTTTGCTGGCTGCTCTCAAAAGCTTGCAAACAGAAAGGAATGGCTTTGTTGCATAAAGCCAGCATGGAAGGCTTATTCAGCAATATAATTTCCAAATGAATAAGCCTGCTTCTAAAATCTACCGTACAACCAATTGGTCATCCTATAACCGAGCTTTAATCAACCGAGGTAATATTTCCATTTGGTT
>NZ_VPAU01000015.1:0-79822 GCF_013419095.1 Acinetobacter sp. YH12105 | reverse complement strand
CTTGAATTTGCTGCCAGATATCATCGGTGAGAAGAGTACGTGCCATTGAAAAAATATAGAAATCAAAAGAGCTTAAAGGAGGATTTTAAGTATTTAAAACCAATTTTTCAAATGAGGACACGCCCTAGTCGATGGTGGCTGCCGAGTTTTGCGGTGAGGAGTGTTGCTCCGCAAGATGCCTTCCTTGCGAAGCTTCGCTTCTCATTTGGGCGAAACCAAAGTAACAAATTATTTTCAAGCATTTGATTTATAAAGTTAAGACTCCGTCGTGAACGACTAAAAAGTTAAAGAGTCTACTTCTAAACTCCTTAACTGATCAGCATTACCTCAGATGAGGCTCTTTTTCTGTCTGGTTTAAACCTGCTGCGAACGGCCTGCCTCTAATACAGCAAACAGATCATCGGCAATTGAGGTTCCAAACTGGTCATCAATTTCACGAATACAGGTTGGGCTGGTTACATTAATTTCAGTGACATAATTACCAATCACATCCAGTCCTACAAAAACCAGACCTTTTTCTCTAAGATAAGGGCCTACTTTTGCCGCAATGGCGCGGTCATTTTCAGTCAGTGGACGTGCTTCTCCCAGACCGCCTGCCGCCAGATTGCCGCGCACTTCACCATTTTGTGGAATACGGGCCAAGCAATATGGTACTGGCTCGCCATTAATCATCAGGATACGTTTATCACCTTCGACAATTTCAGGAATATAACGCTGTGCCATAATCGGCTGGGTACCGTTATTGGTCAGCATTTCAATGGTTGAACCAATATTGATGCCATCCTGATACAGGCGGAAAATTCCAGTACCCCCCATGCCATCCAGCGGTTTCACAATCACATCGACCTGTTCTTTGAGAAACTCACGAATCAGGCTTTGCTGCGAAGTCACCAGTGTCGGAACTTGCAGATGCGGGAACTGGGTCGCAAACAGTTTTTCATTACAGTCACGCAGGCTTTGTGGCTTGTTAATAATCCATGCACCTTCGCGTTCTGCCTGCTCCAGAATATAAGTGGTGTAGACAAAATTCATATCAAAAGGTGGATCTTTACGCATCAACACCACATCATAAGCAGCGATGGATTCTTTCTTTTTTTCACCGAGTTCATAATAGTGATCATAGTCTTCAAACACCTGTAGCGGCGCTATCAAACCAAAAGCTTTGCCCTGCTCAATATATAAATCTTGTTGTAATGCATAACCAAGCTCATGCCCACGGCGTGCTGCTGCCCAAAGCATGGCCATGGTCGAGTCTTTCTTCAGGTTTACATTTTCGATGGGATCCATCACAACAAGTACGCGCATGTGTCTCTGCTCTTTTTCAAAAAATGACTTAGCAAGGAGTATAGCTTGTGTGGATTCTTTTGTTTATGGTGATTTTGCATGACTTGTTCTGTATAGATTTTTAGATAAGTACTGAGGCAGATTGAGCTCAAAAGGAGGTTTGCCATGCAACAGGCAATTATCGGTTTTCATTTGGATGAAGAACAGCATTGGGTTGCAGAGCTGGCCTGCGGACATGGCCAGCATGTACGGCATACCCCGCCGTGGCAAAATCGGCCCTGGGTGATGACCGAGCAAGGTCGCAAAGAAAAGTTTGGCATGCTGCTGGACTGTAAAAAATGTGAAAAGTGCGAAACTGAAACCTGAACCTATAAAAGTGTGATGTAGCTGACTAAAAATAATCTCGCACAGGATTTGCTAATTGCAGTCACTGCGTTTATGCTTTTATTGCTCAAACATGCAGCGTTTTTTTCAGGGTGGACTTTGCTCACACGGCTCGTCAAACAAATCTGGTTGGTGATGCTTATGGTTTTTGCCATAGGCTGGAGCAGTGTGTCTGTTGCTTCTGCAACAACCATGCATTTGGTCATGTCGTCTGAACAGATGAGCAGCCATTGTCTGGACATGGTAAAAGCCTCCGCCTCTCATGCTATGCATGAATCTGCGCATAACTCAGATCAAGACCTGACACAGGCTGACTGTTTTCCGGATATGCCACAGCACTCACAAGACTGTCTGGATTGCAGTACGATGGCCTGTCAAAGCCAGATGAGCGGCTTGCAAATTTCGGCCCCTGAACTGACAGTATTCGACCATCATTCTCTAGAAAGAACCCTCCTCCCAACTTATCATGCCAAACACCTTGCCGGTTATTGGCAGGAAATCCTGCGCCCACCCAAAACTTAATCCTGAATATTCAATTTTTTATTAATTAAGGATTAAGTGATGTTAATTAAAATTCCCCAATGCCTATGTCTGGGCATTTGCCTGATGTCATCGTCTGCAGTTTTTGCAGCTGTTAAAGAATATCATCTGGTTATTGATGAAAGTCCGCTCAATCTCACCGGAAAGACGGTCAAACGGATTACCGTAAACGGAAAATTCCCTGCCCCCTTGCTGGAATTCGAAGAAGGTGATGATGCGGTGATTCATGTGCAAAATAACCTGAAGAATCAAGATACCTCGCTGCACTGGCATGGCCTGCTCCTGCCCGGCCTAATGGATGGTGTCCCTGGATTTAATGGTTTTCAGGGTATCAAACCGAAGCAGTCTTTTACTTATCGTTTCAAGGTTCGTCAAAACGGTACCTATTGGTATCATGCGCATTCCAAAGGCCAGGAACAGGACGGCTTATATGGTGCCTTGGTGATTTATCCTAAAGCACAAACACCGATGCCTGAGCATGAAAAAACCGAGCGGGATTATGTGGTGATGCTGTCGGATTTTCATGAACAGGACAGCCAGCAGATTCAGAATAATTTAAAAAAATCGGCTGAATATTATCAGAATCAGCGTGAAACCGTGGGCGATGTACTCCAGCAGGTAAAACGTGACGGTCTCAAGGCCACCTGGTCAGATCGCAAAATGTGGAACCAGATGCGCATGTTGAAAACCGACCTGTCTGATGTCAGCGGTTATACCTTTTTAATCAATGGCAAAACCCCGCAACAGAACTGGAGCGGCCAATTTAAACCGAATGAAAAGGTTCGTCTGCGATTCATTAATGCCTCGGCCATGTCGTTTTTCGATGTACGTATTCCCCAGCTTAAAATGACCGTGGTTAGCGCCGATGGACAAGCTGTACAGCCGGTCGCTGTAGATGAATTCCGTATCGGAACTGCTGAAACGTATGATGTGATTGTGGAACCAACTGCACCTCATTACCAGATTGAAGCCGAATCGATCGACCGTTCAGGCTTTGCCATTGGCAGCTTGCACAATGAGGCTGATCCAGCGACACATCCGATTCAATTACCGACGCCACGTCCACGTGCCTTATTGACCATGGAAGATATGGGACATGGCGAACCGCATGACATGTCTCATACCGCACACAGCAGTCAGACCACGCAATCTGCAACAGATACGCCTAAACATGATGAGCATGCCCAGCACGACATGCACGCAGGTCACAGTGCTATACCCAAGACAAATCCGTCTCATCCACCGGTTGAGGGTTGGGTCAATATGTCTACGCCTGCAGGGCATAAAGCATTGCAATATCAAGACCTCAAAGCCCTGACGCCACAAACCGATACCCGAGCCGCAGAACGTGAACTGGTGATTCGTCTGGGTGGAACCATGGAACGTTATATCTGGACCATCAATGGTAAAAAATTCAGTGATGCCGAACCATTGCAGGTGCAATATGGCGAACGGATCCGTTTGAAATTTATCAATGACAGCATGATGGCGCATCCGATGCATTTACATGGCATGTTTATGCAGTTGGAAAATGGTCAATCTGCTGCACAGATGCCAAATAAACACACCGTGATTGTGCCACCTGGAAAAACGCTCACAACCTTATTAACGGCAGATGAACTGGGAGAATGGGCGATTCACTGCCATCTGCTCTATCACATGAGTGCCGGCATGATGAATAAGCTGATTGTGGCACATGTGAATGACGATCAAGCTTCTCATGCTTCGCCGCAACAAATGCCGTCAAAGCCAGCAGCGGATCAAGGAGAAAGCCATGCACATCACTAAGCTCTTTTTAAAATCGGTATTAAGCAGTGCACTGCTCGTGGCGAGTTTCGGTATATTGGCAGCGGATCATCAGGATCATCAGGATCATCAGGATCATCAGGATCATCAGGATCATCATCCTAGCAAAACCGCAGTACATCACAGCGCTCCTATTGCAGTGCCGGATCTACGCTCACATACCCAACAAGCTCGATCTTTATCTGATCAAGAATCTGTAGGGCACGAAAAACCTGTTGGCGCTACTGCGGAGCATGACCATCGGAAAGAACATGGTGCACAGATTTATAGCCAAGTCATTCTGGACCAGAAATGGCAAATCAATTCAGCTGGAAATGGCGCTTTTAAATCAGAGAATGAAGCCAGAATTGGTACTGATGAAAACAAGGTTTTTCTCAAGCTGCAGGCAGATAAATCTGAATCGAGTCAGGCTGACTATGCGGCCGAAATCCTGTATAGCCGTAATATTTCCGATTTCTGGGATGTACAAACCGGTTTGCGCTACCGTCAGGAAAATATAAGCCAGCATACAGCTTCCCTACAAAATGAACGTTTCGATGCAGTGCTTGGACTGCATGGCCTGGCCCCTTATTTTTTTGAAACCAATGCCTATCTCTATGTCGGTGAAGATGATTTTGTCGGATTCAAACTGGAAACAGAACGTGACCTGTTGCTGACTCAGAAACTGATTATGCAGCCCTTTATTGAACTGGATATCATTTTCAATGATCAAGCTGCGAGTGCGAAAAAATCTGGTCTGAGTCATGCGACATTAGGATTGGAAACCCGTTATGAGATCAGTAAAAAAGTCATGCCTTATCTGCAGGTTGGCTATGAATATAGCAAAGGAAACAAACAGGCTGTCTGGCAGCAGGCATCCGGCTCTGACCGGGTCTGGATCTATGCTTTAGGACTTAAAATGATGTTTTAAGGACGGATTATCATTTTTAAGATAAAAGGTAAGACCACGACGAAGTATGAAAAACCCATTCATACTTCGTCGGCTGTTATTAAATTGACTCAAGAGAAGGAGGCTGTGTATTGTCCAGAGAAAGCATTGCTACTGCCTGCTCTCTGTTTCTATTCCTCACTCTGTTTATCATTACTTTTGGCAATCAAGGTGCCTAACATAATCATAAAGGTGATTACCCCACCAATCACCAGACTCATCAGCCCAATTTCAAGCATAAAGTCAAGATTCCCGACTTCCCGGTGACCCCAAAGGAAATGCAGACTCTTTCCAAAGATAAAGTTGATGGCATAGATAATCAAAAAACTCATTATGGTCGAAATCAGTAAAGTGACGATCAGGTTTTTCCAGATTTTACAGCCGACTAGCAGGATAATAATCGTTAGGCCTACAACTGCAATAATGGAGATTAATAAAACACAATTCCAGTAATCCATGAGACTCACTCTTATTCTGGTTTTAAATTAAAATTAAGAAATTCTTATAGTTAATTTTTCCATGTGTTTTTAATATAGGGGCCTTTGAATAGCTGAACAATGACCAGAACTATCTTAAACAAGCCAGCTACAAATTTACCCAATGTTATAAAATACATTCACTTAGAAAAATATTGCCGCGTACTGGTTCAGTTTGATTAACATAAAGTAACGTAAGTAAAATGTATGTTTGTTGTTTTGCTTGAGTAAATCTTTTATACAGTCAGTCATACTAAAAAAATTGACCAGCACATATTTAAAAAGAAAGATCCACGTATATTTATAAGAAAAATAAATAATAAATATAAAAAACTTGAATATTTGCTGATTTAGGTTATGCTGTACTCAACTAGAAAAAAGTGTTGTTTAGTTAAACTTCTTTAAGTACCGCAGTGTTATTTTATAATCCTCAGTTTTTTCAGATCTTTATTTCAATTCTTGTTGTTTTTCAAAGTTATCCATAGTCATTTCAATGGCTAAAATTATTAAAAATTTGATAGGTTATATTATGTCTACTACAGTTACCGGTACAGTGAAATGGTTTAACGAAACTAAAGGTTTTGGTTTTATTCAACAAGAATCAGGTCCTGACGTTTTTGCTCATTTTAAAGAAATTAGCAGTTCTGGCTTCAAAACATTGTTTGAAGGCCAACGCGTTTCTTTCAGCGTAGTTGAAGGTCAAAAAGGCCCGAACGCGATCAATATCGTTGCGCTATAATTTAGCCCAGCAATAAAAAAAGCACCTTAAGGTGCTTTTTTTGGCTCTAAAGATTAACAATCTTCAAAAGTGATCGGTTGGTGATACTCTCTAAACCTATTCCAGTCATTTAAACCAGTAAATCATCTTATTTATTCTCCCCGCGTCTAAGCCTGTTACATCTGGGCCTGCATGAATCGCTAAAAATGAAAAACCCCCAGCATCCTGCCGGGGGTTTTTCGTGTTGGTTCGCTGGGTATGACTCCTGTCTTACCTTACTTTCCTTGTATTTATCTCTTGTTATTCTTTTATGGAACATCCTGTTCCTGATGAATTCATTATAGGCAATGCAGCAAAGCTGCGTATAGACGCAAACGGCTTGAACTCATGTAAGCAAATGCGTACAGAATCACTGAATATTATTGTCAATTTCCAGTATTTTAAACTGTATTCATCTACATCAAGACTGAAAGTCTTTAATATTAAAAATCTTTGAATTACAGCACTTTGACTTAGTTTTTTAAGTATTCACCCTGTATTTGCATGCTTAATTTCTACATCAATTGAACTTTAAAACAAAAAAGGAAGCTGTAGCTTCCTTTACGATAAGGATCACCGCTTAGATCCCGTATTTAACTCGATAATCTTCCATTTTAGCTAAAGCTTCTTGATCGCCCTTGGTTTCCAGATAGTCCATCAAATCTTTCATGGTAATTAAGGCATGTACAGGAATCTCGAGCTCTTGCTGCACTTCCTGAATGGCTGATAAATCGCCCTGACCTTTTTCCTGACGGTCAAGTGCAACCAAAACACCTGCGATTTGTGCACCGGCATTTTTCAAGATTGTCACGACTTCACGAATCGCTGTTCCTGCCGTGATCACGTCATCAATGATCCAGACTTTTTTACCTGCTACAGAAGCACCGACTAGCACGCCACCCTCGCCATGATCTTTGGCTTCTTTGCGGTTAAAACCCCAAGGCACACTCAACCCATGATTTTGTGATAGCGCCACAGCGGTCGCTGCCACAAAAGGAATACCTTTATATGCAGGACCAAAAACCACTTCCACATGGTCACATGCCGTTAATTTTGCTGCATAGCCAGAAGCCAGCAATGTCAAGGCTTCACCATCATTCAGCAGACCCGCATTAAAAAAATAGGGACTCACACGTCCCGATTTTAAAGTAAACTCACCAAATTTAAGCACACCGCGTGATAATGCGAGTTCGATAAAAGCTTGCGGGTTAAACTGAGCTGGCGTTGGCATGAGGTGCTCCTAAATCCATTAATTAAGGTAAGACTTGCGCATGATACCAAAGAGTAGCTATCCAGGTGATCAAAAAATTCTTCGTGTCGTTTCAATTAATGTCAACGGTTTACGCTCATCGGTGAGCAAAGGCCTATTGGAATGGATGGAACAGTCGGATGCCGATGTGATCTGTATGCAGGAAAGCCGGATCACCCATGTGCAGTGGACCGATAAATTTAAACCGGAAGGCTGGTATACCCATCTATTCCCTGCCGAACGTCCAGGTTATGCCGGTACCGCAATTTATAGCCGCCTGCCCTTCGTCTCTTTAACCGATGGTCTGGGCTTTGAACTGGCAGATTCGCAAGGCCGTTTTATTGCAGCCGAATTTGATTTAGGTTTGGAGCAAACGGCCCATATCTGTTCATTGTATCTACCTTCCGGCTCATCAGGCGATGAAGCACAAGCGCGTAAAGATCACTTTCTGGAAGAATATGCCAAAATCCTGAAACAATGGCGCGATGAAAACAAATCGGTGATTGTCTGCGGTGATTACAACATCGTGCATAAACGGATTGATATTAAAAACTGGTCCGGCAACCAGAAAGCTTCCGGCTGTTTACCACATGAGCGCGCCTGGCTAGATCATATCTATGATGAACTCGGTTATGTCGATACGTTTCGCGAAGTACGCAAAGAAGCAGAACTGTATTCCTGGTGGTCAAACCGCGGACAAGCCCGAGCCAAGAACGTCGGTTGGCGCATTGATTATCAGGCCTGCTCACCAGACTGGAAAGAGCGTACCGTCAATGCCTGGGTGTATAAGGAACAATGGTTTAGCGATCATGCCCCAGT
The DNA here is from genome assembly GCF_013419095.1 of Acinetobacter sp. YH12105. Classification (NCBI taxonomy): domain Bacteria; kingdom Pseudomonadati; phylum Pseudomonadota; class Gammaproteobacteria; order Moraxellales; family Moraxellaceae; genus Acinetobacter; species Acinetobacter sp. YH12105. The sequence goes on along the minus strand of NZ_VPAU01000015.1, from coordinate 71,579 downwards.
GATCATCGACTACAAACTATAAAAAAATACCTATCAATTGAGTGCACACCTGTTCACTCAATTAAGGCTTATTGCTTACATGACATGACGTATTTTTTGGGTTTATCTCGATGTCATAACAGAGCATTATAGCCTCACGGCACAGGGACATGTCAGGATGACAATATAAGGACAGGACGCCGTAGGAAGAAAATAAAACAAACTAGAACATTTAGCTTGTTTTTCATGGATGTGACAATGGACGTTGAATTGAGACCCGCATGATCAGGATGATTAAATGCGGGTTTTCTATTTCCACTGCCTAAAATTATTATTTTTTTTATTGTTGTTTTTCTTGCTGATCATTTTAAAGCGCATTGATGTCATTTTGATGACGATTCTGCCTCCCTATTTTAAATTGTTTTCTAATCATTCTATTTTGCATGGTCGACTGCTGCGAATTTGGTTAAGCTAGGCCATGATTTAAGATGTGTTAGATGGCGAATATGTTAAAAATTTACGGGATTAAAAACTGCAATTCGATGAAAAAAGCTTTTGACCTACTGACTGAGCTGGGGTTGAGCTATGAATTTCATGACTATAAGAAACAGGGCATCGATGCTGATACCATTAAAGTCTGGCTGAATGCGCTGGGTCAGGATGTGGTATTAAATAAAAAAGGAACCACATGGCGCAAACTGACTGAAGAACAGCAGCAAACGGCGCTGTCCAGTGAAGATGCTTTAATTGCCGCATTAAGCACTCATACCAGTTTAATTAAACGTCCGATCTTGGCCACGCCCACAGGTTTTATTGCCGGTTTTGATGACGCGGCTTATCGCACCCTAAGTAATTAATTATTATCCTAAATAATTCATACAAAAAAGCCTGACAGCAGTCAGGCTTTTATCTTTCTATCGAACTGGATTAGTTTGCACGAACCCAAGTCTGGTTACGGCCTAATGCTGCCACACCAATAAAGCCACGAAGCTCAAGTTTCTTGCCACCATCTGCCAGTTGGCCTTTCAGTTTGTAAGTTTTACCAGATTGCGGATCCAGAATTGAACCACTGTCATAGCTGGTACCACCTGAATTCTTAAGACCTTTCACAATGGTCAAGCCTTTGAGTGACTTGTTCTTGTACGGACCTTCACACTTGGTACAGGCATTTTCTTCACCTGGTGTTAACACAGATTGAATACTTGCTGACAACGTACCGTTCTTTTGTTCAGTAAATTTAACCATGGCCTTAGGCTGCTTGGTTTTATCATCAATGGTTTTCCAAACCGTGCCATTTAAAGGATCTGCGGCATTTGCCAGTACAGATAAGCCTAGTAGTCCTAACATAAGCGCTATTTTTTTCATTTTTCTTCATTTCCTTAGTCTGAAAATAGACCTCTGTAGTATTAAAAAGTCACAACAATTTTTCAATTTTTAGCTGTGACTATTTAGTGTAACCTTGTAAATATGGTTGGTAAATAATCTACATGATCAATAAAAGCACAAAAAGATGGAAGGAAAATGAAGATAAGCCCGTTAACAAAACAATTAATTACAGAAAGCATCTTAAAGACAGTCATTCGTGCCCCGAGCAGATTCAATCTTCCACCGAGTTCAATGCGCATTGCACTGGAGCAGATGTGCAAACTCTTTCCACAAGACAAAACCGTACAAATTCGTTCGCTACGTCTGGCGGGTCTGCGCGCAGAGGAAATTAAGCCGCAGCAAGAGTCGACTCAGCTGATTTTTCATATTCATGGCGGGGCATTTTATTTAGGCTCTTTAAATACCCATCGTGCCTTTATGACTCAAATTGCGGCTCGAACCCAGATGCAGGTACTGCATGTAGATTATCCGCTGTCACCGGAATCTGCCTATCCAGAGGCCTTGGAAGCCTTGTTTGATGTGTATAACTTATTGCTCGATCAAGGCGTTCAGGCCAAAGATATCATCCTGTCCGGTGATTCTTGTGGGGCCAATCTGGCGCTGGCCTTGGCGCTCAAATTACAAAAAGAAAACCTCCCACAAGTGAGTGGTTTGATTCTGTTGTCTCCTTTGCTGGATTTGACCCTGACCAGTGAATCGTTGCGCTATAACCAGAAACATGATGCCCTGCTGTCTCTGGAAACAGTTGAAACTGGCATTGAATATTATGTCCCGCGTGCCATCGATCGGGGTGATCCGGAAGTTTCGCCCTTTTTCGCCGATTTAAGCGGCTTGCCCCCAACTCATATTCAGGTCGGTTCCAAGGAAATTCTACTGGATGATGCCAGTCGTTTTAAGGAAAAAGCCGAACAGGCGGGTGTCGATGTGGAATTTAAACTGTATACCGGCATGTGGCATAACTTTCAGATGTTCAGTGCCTGGTTTGAGGAAGCCCAACAGGCGCTGAGCGATCTGGCAGCCTTCGCGCACCGTCTGGATCGAGATTAATCACTGTTCACCCATATAAAAAAGGCCAGCATAGGCTGACCTTTTGAGTTGTTTTTGGATATTTAGATGGCTTGAACCTGCTGCAATGCCGTCTCTAAGGCTTGTGCCTTGATCGTTTCGCCCATGTTCACGCCTTCCGCACGAATCACTTCAATATCGGTTACGCCGGTAAAGTTAAACACGGTTTTCAAAAAAGCTTCCTGAAAATCGGCAGGACTTTGCTCCCCATAAACTCCGCCACGGCTGCTGGCAATATATACTTTTTTATTGCCAGCCAGACCGACAGGGCCCTGTTCGGTATATTTAAACGTACGTCCCGCCACACAGATCCGGTCAATCCAGGCTTTTAAGGTCGATGGCAAACCGAAGTTATACATGGCCGCGCCAATCACCACGATATCTGCCTGTAAATACTGCTGCAGGATGTCTTCGCCTAATGCAGTCTGTTCTGCATTCTGACCCATTAAAATTTCAGCCGTGAGATGTGGAATCGGCTGTGCAGCAAGATCGAGATATTCAAGCTCGATGGCCTGAGCATGTTTTTGTTGTAACTGACTCACCAACGCCTGAGTCAGCTGACGCGAAATAGAGGCATCGCCTAAAATACTGGAATCAATCTGTAAAACTTTCATGGCTTCGCTCTCATCTATGGGGCTATCTAACTAATGCAGCCATTTTAAGGCTTAGGTTGCATGAAATAATTAGCACAGATAAAACACATCATTCTGAATTTAGAACAAAACCAGCTTTAATATTAGAAATTCCTATTTTGCAGACGCCTTAAATATTGTGGTTTATCAAGCGTTAAAACTTATGTTATCTTATGTAAATAAAGCTATAAACAGTCAATAAATCTTAAAAAGTTGCCATAATAATTTAAGTCAGACCGACAACATGAAGCGAATATCGCCTGTATTACAAAAAATAATCAAACACAGAATCACGAAATATCTGGTCGAAGATGAAGTCGTGATGAACTGGAGTATTCTCAAAAAGTGCATCCTGATGCTAACTTTGGGCTGCGGCGTACATCTGACCTGGCTCGGTTGGGATATCTTTGTTTTATTCAATCCAGAGTATTGGCAATATGTTCAGTTAGAACGGGTTCATACCCAAGTTATCCTGAACAGCAGCTTTTTAGTGATTTTATTGGCACTGATTTATCCCTGTTATAAATTTCAGGGCAATCCTCTGGTGGAACGTTATTTGCCCTATCTGGCAGTCGGTACTTTTGTGATTTCGCTGTGCCGTGATGCCTATGTCGTGGGGGTGATCAGTCCTGTGGCCACCACATCCTATGTCTGTTTAATTATGGTGGGACTGGTGCTGTTTCATCGCAGGCTGGTTTATAGCATGCTGATTCCAGCCTCGCTCTTTTTAGGCGGTTGCGCTTATTTGAGCTTCAGTCAGCAATTGCCTTATTCTCCTTTATTCAACATTCAGGACAAGCATTTTTATAATGCTTTCTGGCTGTTTTCAATGCTGTATTTCATTGTCCCAATTTTAGCTGTATGCATGGTGTTATTTGAAATTTTACTCAGCCAATGGCGTCATCGTGAAGAACTCATCAAGCAGCTCAGTCAGATTGATCCGCTCACCAACCTGTTTAACCGGCGCAGTATCAATCAATGTCTGGATCAGCTCAATGCTACGGCTGTACCCCATTACGCCCTGGTTCTCTTAGACCTGGATCACTTTAAGAAAATTAATGATCTGTATGGTCATCATAAGGGCGATGAAACCTTGGTTGAAGTCAGTGCTGTATTGAGCCAACAGTTACGCGAAAGTGATGTGGTGGGCCGCTTTGGCGGTGAAGAGTTCATTTTGGTGCTGAAAAATACCAGTCTGGAAAAAGCCAAACAAGTAGCAGAACGCTGCCGCAGCGCGATTCAGCAATTACAGATGATGAGTGATGAAGGTGAGCCGATTCCGGTGACTGCCAGTTTCGGAATTGCTATTTCCAAAGCCGAGTTACGCCCACAACAGCTACTCAGTCAGGCCGATCAGGCGCTTTATCAGGCCAAAGCCGGTGGACGTAATCGGGTCAAAGCCTATGCTGAACCGGTGACTGCACAGATGCAGGTTTCTTAAACGGGTTCAGCTTTTTCGATGATTATGAATATTATAGGGTTGAGCTTTGAGCCAGACGTTGCAGCTGGGCCAGCAATTCTGCTTCGCTAAAAGCACCGGTCAAACGTAAACCGCGAATTTCCTGCTGCTGCTCATTCAGAAATAAATAGGTTGGTGGTCCCAGAATTTCCCATTGATTTAACAGCATTTGATGCGAGGCATTGTATTGGCTTAAATCCAGCTTGATCAGGAAATAAGGTGCCAGAGCCTGCTGTACCTGTGCAGATTTTAAAATACGATGTTCAATCGGCTGACAAGCAACACACCAGTCAGCATAGACATCAATCACGATCTTTTGTCCTTGCGGTGCTGTATTCAAAATCTGTTGAAATTCTGCTGCGCTGCGTGCCACATGCCACTGGGCTTCTGTACTGGACTGCTCAACAAAAAACCGCTGACTATGCTGATATTGGCTATAACTGATATAAGGCAGCGCTATCACCAGACACAGGATATATAACCACCTCAAGCCGGTACGATGCCAGAAAATCCGGAACAGTACATAAGCCACAAAGGCCATGCCCAAGCCTAAGGATAACCACTGTAAAGTCGCTTCTGAAATCAGTGGGCGAATAAAATACAGTGCCAGCGCCAGCATGATAAAGGCAAAGAGCACTTTGATCTGATTCATCCAGTGCCCGGCTTTAGGTAGTACTCGTGCACCCAAAATACTGGCCAACAGTAAAGGTGTGCCCATGCCAAAACCGAGGGTAAATAGCAGCAAGGCACCCTGCCACTGGCTTTGGGTCTGGGAAATAAACAAGAGTGCACCCGCCAACGGTGCGGTCATGCATGGCCCGACCAGCAGCGCCGAGATCATGCCCATGACTCCAGCACTGACCAAACTACCGCCCTGCTGCATGGCCTGAGCCCGATCCAGACGCTGAACCAGACGTTGTGGCAGTTTGATTTCAAACAGTCCAAACAGATTCAGGGCAAACAGGACAAACAATACACTAAACGCAATCAGGGTACCGGGTTGCTGCAACCAACGCTGGAAATTCAGGCCGGCCGAAGACGCAATTAAACCCAGCACCGCATAGACCGCGGCCATACTGCTGACAAAAGTCAGGGCGATCATCCAGGCTTTGACACCTTTGCTATCCCGTACAATCAGCGAGGTCAGGATCGGCAGCATCGGCAAGGAACATGGGGTAAAAGCCAGCAAGATTCCTAAGCCAAAGAACAGTAACAGTCCATAACCCAAAGAGCGTTCAAGCAATTGAGCTGACCATTTTTGGTCTTGTGCCGCACCGACTGCGGGTTGCCCGCTAGAGGTTGCAGAAAATGCATCTGCTGTAGATTCTGAGGAATCCGCTGTATTAAACAGGGTATTGTGTTGCAGTGATGACCCGTTTAGATCAAGTAAGCGCTTGCTTCCTGGGCCGGCAGCTTCAAATTGCACCAGACCAGACAGATCTGTCTTGAACTGAATACTTTGCGGCGGATAACAGATTCGGTCTTTGGCACAGCCCTGCCAGCTCACCTGATAGGACTGGTTGGCCTGCGTCGGAATCTGAAACTTTAACTGCTGATAATACACCTGGGTATGCCCATAGTTGTCATCATACAGATCTTTAGCAGGCGGTAATTCAAGCAATACAGGCTGATTGCCCTGCCGCACTTCAATTTTATGCTGATACAGATAATAGTTATCCGGAATCTGCCAGCTCAGTTCAGCCTGTTGCTGACTGGTAGAAATCACATGAACAGGAAAAGCCTGCTCGGCAGACAAGAGCGCTGTTTCGGCCTGAGCTGGACTGCTAAACACGAAGCTTCCCAAGATGACCGGGGCAAGTATTTTGCCCCAGCTCTGAAATTGCGAGTTTCTGATCATCACGAAACTGGAGTGTCCTAGAATAAGAAGGATACGCCTAAACCTGAAAAGTAGCTTCGCTCTGCACCGTCCAGATCAACTCCCACACTGGCATCCAGCTGAACCCGGTCATTAAGTGCATACATTACCCCAGTGCCAAGCGCGTATTCATTATCGATGCTTTCAGCTTTACGGTAAATCAGTTCCGAATAGCCTGACCAGCGATCGGTGATCTGGTAGCCGATCGATGGAATCGCAGCTATGGCCCAATTGCTGTCCTGCCATTCATAACGCATAGTCAATGCGGTACTGACCAAGTCATTATATTGGTACGATACGACAGAACCCAGGCTGTAAATATCTTCTTCATTACTGAAACCGGCATTGCCTGTCGCAATAACTGCTTCGGCCAGCAAGGCCAGACTCAGTTTGTCATCATCCAGATCAATGGCTTTTTTCAGACCAATACTGACATCGCCCAGACCATCATTTTCATTCGTCTGACCGTTGGATTTGACTTGTGACCAGACAGGGCCTTCCCAGCCCAGACGCAACTCCAGACCATCACTAAGTCCGGTACGTAACAACATATCTGCATTCAGTGTCGTTACCGTTTTCTCGCCCGACTTGCTGTAGCGGGCTGTGGGCAAACCTTGCTCCCAGGCAACATTTCCGACCGGGGTAATGCCTGTACTCAGACCTTCACCTGGTCGATCAAATTCAAAATCTGCTGCGAAAAGTGATGCACTGCAACCAGTCAGTGCAATTAAACCCAAAGTTTTTAATATTGTCATCTTGGTGCTCTTTATTAAAATTTAACCCAGTTCTTTGCTCATTTTTGCGCCATGACTACGCAGGAGTTCTAGCGTCTGTTTTTCTTCATCCAAGGCTTCTGACCAGTTAATTTCATCAAAATCACAATCGAAGAACAGGTCACTGATCGAAGATAAAATGGTCATGCCATCTTCATCTTTGCTATTTGGATCAACTTTTTCATCGAGTAAACGCTGCACGGCAGGTGCACATGCGGCACTTGCAGCATCCCATAATGGGCCATAAATTTCTTCTGCATCCCAGAGATGCAAATTCACTTTGGCCTGGATCAATTCTTCCAGAATTTGTAAATGTACAGCCAATCTTGCCTGTTTTTCTTCAGCTGAAAGTGGGGTGCCGGCTTCATATAACTCGCATACCTCTTCCCACCATTTAAATAAACCATCTGACCAGACCGAAATTACCGGGCCTTTGTCATGATCAATAAAATTTGGATTGAGTCCATCTGCCAAAAGCTGCTTTACCTGATCCAGATTTAATTCTTCGAGTGCTTGCACAAAAAGCTGTTGTTGCGCAGTTAACATGATGGAGCTCACTTTCATTCGTTTTCGACTATTATGCCGAATAACGTGCGGCTTTGTTGCGCTTCTCACTATTATATTTTTATTTCATACAAAAAAAGCCCCGCAGGGCTTTTTAAAATCGGTCAGCATTACTCGTCAATCTCTGCTGCAGTATCTGTATCTGCCAGTGCTAAGGCACCAGGACGAACATTGTCTTTTTTCTCAATCACATGTTCCAGACTGCGTTTTAGCCGGTCAATCGCACCACGAATGGCAGTATCCACATTGTGAGCGCGATGATTGACGACCACGGGTTTTAACCCTGCAGGACGCGCTTCTATCATGCAGCGAATATCATCATCACCGCCTTTGGCGCCATTTTCATCACTGAGATGGACTGAAAAATGAGTAATACGCTCGCTATGGCGCTGGAATTCTTGATTTAATTCTTCACGTACATAATCAATTAAACGCTCGCTATTCTGAATGTGTTTATCTGTACGAAGTTCAATATTCATAAATTACCATCCTCAATCTTTGTAACTTTTTGAGTGCAAAAATTTTTATCTTGGCACGTTTGTAGCTTGCTGTTTCGCATCGCATTTCACTTCTTCAAATGATTGGAATTACACCCTCCACTTTGAATGATGAACACATTTTTGAGTCTGCAGAACCGTGTCCTTATATCTCGAATATCAGCCCTATCTTGAAAATATGCAAGTCCTATTTTGGCTTTTTAGCAAAAGAATAATGGATTGTGACAACTGTTTACTCAGCTCAAAAATGCAGGATTTTTCAAACGGCAATTGCGCAACTCTTCACACGATTTAATTTGAAATTTTTTTTGGCCAGACCGATAAATCGCTTAAATAACACTCGACCAGGAAACCTAAAAAAGGAGGAATTAAAAGTATTTTTTTATGGAAATTAGCTCACTTTTACCTAATAATTTATCTTATAAGATCAGCTCCTAGTCAGCCTTACAGTCCTGAAGAGATCATATGCTTTATCATTGTTTAGTTGCTTGTGCAGAACCAGGAAAAATACTCTTTCTTCATTCGAAAATAACAACTTGAAAAAATGATTTTCAATTGAAATATAAGACCGCTCAATCTCACTTGAAGAGACTGAGAACAGGCTTATAAAACGACCGTCATTTGAGATTTTAAAAGTAGCTTTATTACACAAACAGAACAAAGCTATTCAGTCTCAGGCTCAAATTAATTGCTAAAAATCCGCATATTCCCCCTATTTTTATTGGTTTTCTAAACTCATCATCCTGGATTGAAGTGATTTTATATTTTTAGTTATACATTCAGTCTTTTAAGGCGCTACATATTCAACTTTATTTAAAAAATAATGCTTTAGAAAATCATCAGCGAAAGACAATGAAAAATTAGGAAGGTGATCGTCTTTATTCAACTCTTATGAGGGCTGAAATATATTTAAGTCAGCGATCACTTTTAACTTTATTTTTACTTATTAATCTGTATGCTTATTCTGCTTTCTCGGGGGGATAGATTTAAATGAAATTTACACAACTTGCGGCACTTTGTGCATTGGCTTCAACTGCTGTATTTGCTCAAGCAAAACCAGTTTGGCAGGACTTTAGCGTTACAGGTCTTTATGGTGAAAACTATGAAGTTGTAGACGATCAGCAAACTACTTTAACTGTTGAATATGCTGCAAAAGTTAAATATGCAGATGTATTCTTCTTTATGGATCGTCTGCGCGGTGGCGATGATGTTAAAAGTACGTACTTTGAGTTATCACCACGTTTAAGCTTAAGCGAAGTTACAGGCCAAAAACTTGCCTTTGGTTTAGTGAAAGATGTGCTTATTTCAACAACATGGGAAGGTTCAGATAATGCTGATAACTTCCTATATGGCGTGGGCTTTGACCTTGATATCCCATACTTTCAATATGCAAGCTTAAATCTTTATCGTGCAAACAATGAAAAAGTGTTTGGCAATAAAGACGATTATCAAATGACGCTTACCTATGGTGTGCCATTTAAACTGGGTGCTGAAGATTTTCTTGTAGATGGCTTCCTTGATTGGTCAACTGCTGAAAAAGACGCTCAAGCAAGCGAGTTAAACTGGACTACACAGTGGAAATGGAATGCGGGCAAACACATTTCTCCAGATACCCGTTTATACCTCGGTGTTGAACATTCAGTGTGGAACAATAAGTTTGGTCTTAAAAATCAAGACGAAAACAATGTCAGCGCACTTGTGAAATATCATTTCTAATTGATGTATGATCGAAAGCAGAACTCCGGTTCTGCTTTTTTTTAAACTGTGATTTCAGCTCACCTCTACTAGAACAAGAATATGCCTGATTTTGATATTCGACCTGCGACCGAACATGATCTTGAAACCATCCTCGAGATTTATAATCAGGAAGTACTCTATGGTACTGCGACCTGGAACAGAACAGCCTTTGATTTGAACTATTTCAAAATCTGGTTTAAGCAGCTTAAAAATCAGAATTTTCCGGTTTTTGTGGTTGAAGATACTCAAAATCAGGTCGTTGCTGGCTATGCCTGTTATGATCAGTTTCGTAGTATTCAGGGCTTTCAACAGACGGTGGAACATTCCATCTTTTTAAACCCGGATTATGCAGGACAAGGTCTAGGTTCTAGCTTATTAAAGCATTTAATTGAAGAGGCTCAAGCACAGCAATTGCATATCATGGTCGCAGCGATTGATTCAGAAAATATCTCATCGATTCGCCTGCATGAAAAACTGGGCTTTGTGCAAAGTGCTTATATGCCGCAAGTTGGACAAAAGTTTGGTCAATGGCGCGATCTGGTGCTATTACAACTGAATTTGGAGCAGGCCGAAGTAACGGCTCTTTAAATCTCCTGTTATTTAGACCGGCTTCTCTTTTATTAAACTGGTATCGAAACAGACACTCTATTTACTTCCAAAGCTGGCTATGTTTTATTCAGATCAAAGCCGTCCAGAGTAAAACAATGTATAAATCTCTATGTTGTATTGGTATTTTAACTTTAAGTACACTAACTTTTGCCGATTCAGATTTTGAAAAAGAACTTCGTACAGGCTGCAGCAAAGTGAAGAGCTACGCCAATAATGGCAAAAAATTCTATGATCAAAAACACTATCAACAGGCCATAGCACAATTTAAGCAACAAGCTGCCTGGTCATCTTTTTGTGAAATGAACCGGGATGAAGCTAAAACCTCTTTCTCTGAACAAGCCATTACAACAGCATTTAATAATGTGGGTTTAAGCTATAGCAAACTTGGCAAGCCTCAATGGGCACGTGCCTGGTTCTCCGTTTACCCCGATGCTAAAAGTAGTCAGTTTAATTTAAAACAGCTTCCTCCACCTAAAAAGGACACTCAACTTGCAGGTACTTATGTACAGCATGCCGGTTTTGGTGCCTGGAGTACGCTGAAAATTGTCAAACAGCAGCAACATTATGCGATCGAATATGAAGGTCTCTATATGGGCTTACGCAGTTTGATTTATGGACCAAATCTAGGTGGATTTAATACCACGATGCCACTGAATAAAACACAGGTACAATATCGCTCTGAAGACTGCAAAATCGATATCTCTTTCGGCTTTGATGCCAAACTCGGAAGTCGTGCAGTGCTTAAGCAAAATAGTGGTGATTCAGGTTGTGGCTTTGGGCATAATGTTTCAGCGGCAGGAGTTTTCTTAAAAGTAGAGAATTAATCGGTTTCAGATATAAAAATATCAGCACTCAGATCGAAAAAATAGGGCTTAGATTCAAGCCAGTAAAAAGCCCGCAGTTGCGGGCTCTTGATCTAAAAAAGAGTGCTATTACACAATAATATCTGCCAGATTGCCTTTTTGCTCTAACCATTCCTTACGGTCACTGGCACGTTTTTTCGCAAGTAACTTATCCAGTAAACCTGCGGTAAAATGACTATCATCCAAATCTAGCTGCACCAAACGGCGTGTATTTGGATCTAAGGTCGTTTCACGTAACTGGCTGGCATTCATCTCGCCCAGACCTTTGAATCGGGTAATTTGCGGATTTTTGCTTTTGCATTTTTTCAAAATACCATTGAGCTCGTCATCATCCAGGGCATAGTGCACGTCTTTGTTGTCATCAATCCGATACAAGGGCGGCATGGCAACGAATAAATGCCCTTCTTCCACCAAGGTCGGGAAATGCTTGACGAACAGGGCACAGAGCAAAGTTGCAATATGCAGACCGTCGGAATCGGCATCGGCCAGAATACAGATTTTGCCATAACGTAGTTCTGACAGGTCATCTGAACCCGGATCGACCCCGATCGCAATCGCGATGTTATGCACTTCTTGCGATGCCAAAACTTCATCCGAAGAGACTTCCCAAGTGTTTAGAATTTTACCGCGAATGGGCATAATCGCCTGGAAGTTTTTATCACGCGCCTGTTTGGCAGAACCACCCGCAGAATCGCCTTCCACAATAAACAGTTCCGACTGATCCAGATCATGTCCAACACAGTCGGATAATTTACCCGGCAAGGTTGGACCGGCCACAATTTTTTTACGTTCTACTTTTTTCGCGGCTTTTAAACGGCGACCCGCTTTGGAAATGGCCATTTCAGCCAGTTGCATCGCGATATCAGAATTCTGGTTTAGCCAAAGTGCAAATGCATCTTTGGCAATATTCTGCACCGTACCTGAGGCTTCACGACTCGACAGACGCTCTTTGGTTTGTCCCGAGAACTGCGGCTCCTGGAATTTCAGCGACAGAATATAGTTGACACCATCCCAGACATCTTCCGCAGAGAGTTTCATATTACGCGGCAACAGATTACGCAGCTCACAGAATTCACGCATGGCATCGGTCACGCCTGAACGTAAACCATTGACATGGGTACCGCCCTGCGCGGTCGGAATCAGGTTGACATAGGACTCCTGAATGCTATCGCCGCCTTCTACATTCCAGCAAATCGCAAACTCGGCACTGGCACGCTCAGCGTCACCTGTTGCAACAAAAGCCGGTGCAGGAATGATTTCACGATCCTCAAGCTCATCCATCAAATAGTCGACCAGACCATTTTCAAACTGCCAGCTGATCTTTTCGTCATTGATCTGGTCAACATAATTGATCTGTAAGCCCGCAGCCAAAACCGCTTTGGCTTTGAGATTATGCTTTAAAGCTTTTAAGGCAAATTTGGGTGAATCGAAGTATTTGGTTTCAGGCCAGAAATGTACCGTAGTTCCCGAGGCACGTTTAGGCGCCTTGCCTGCCAGCACTTCAAGAGGTGCAACCGGCTCACCATTTTCAAAGGCCATTTTATACAGGTTGCCCTGACGCTGAACTTCAACTTCTACACGGGTCGAAAGTGCATTAACGACTGAAATCCCCACGCCATGCAAACCACCGGAAAACTGGTAGTTATCGGTGCTGAACTTACCACCGGCATGCAGTTTGGTCATGATGATTTCAATACCACTTTGACCATATTCGGGATGAATATCGACTGGCATACCACGACCGTTATCTTCGACAGATAATGAACCATCTTTACAGACCGTGACGGTAATCTTGTTGGCATGTCCGGCCAAGGCCTCATCGACAGCATTATCAATCACTTCCTGCGCCAGATGGTTCGGACGAGAGGTATCGGTATACATGCCCGGACGACGACGTACCGGATCCAGACCAGATAAAACTTCAAGAGATTGAGCCGTATATTGAGACACGTTATTCGGTTTCCTTTTTTATGCAGTCCAACAAAAACTGTAAAAGCAGCGGAATTTTCTCCGCAAAATCATCCATCCCGTGACTGCCATTTGCTTCGGTCATCAGCATTGCAGGGGGACGCGCAGCACTATAATAACGATGTGCTTCACGATAATCCAAAACTTCATCGCCTTGTTGCAGCAGAACCAGCATTTTGTCTGCATCTTGTGCAACTGGCAGGGCCAATTGTTGCAGTTGTCGAAGATCCACATCATCCAGACACCAGTTCGGATGCACCTGCAAAGGCAGTTGCTCGTCAAACAGTTCACGAAACAGTTGCCATGGTCGCATTGCCGGATTAATCAGTACAGCAGGCACAGCATGCTGTGCGACCAGATATGTCGCATAGAATCCGCCGAGACTGCTGCCCACCAGCGCCACATCTTGCATTGACTGAATCCGCTCGGAAAGCTGCTGAATCGCAGCCAGTGGCGACATATTTAAATCAGGCAAATGCACCTGAACCCCGGAGTATTTTGCACAGTAGTGTTGCAGCAATGTCCCCTTGATCGAGTGGGCATTACTTTTAAAGCCATGCAAATAAATAATATTCATGAACTACCAACAAAAAACCCATTCATCATCAAAATTTAATTTAAAAAATGTGAAGTACACTACAATATCAGACCCGTTAATTACTTAAATTGTCTGACAAAAAAGCCAGAAGTATTCTGTAATTCTCGCTATTTTAGAATGAAGGCCTCAATATCTGGAAACTCGACAAGAAAAAGAATTTATACCGCGAAGTTCTTTAAAAAGAAAGATGACAAATCATGCGGCTCATTGAAAGGACAGCATCAGATGCCAAGTTTGACACCGTTACATGAAACCTATTGTCGCTGGGACCGAACCCCACCGAGTCAGGCCGATGTACTGGAAGGTCTGGCGCAGCTGGTGACGACGCGCTTTAACGACGTGATTCAGGAACTGATCAAGAGTATTCAACGTGAAATTTTAATGAGTATTTTTGGTTTAAGTGAAAATAATTCACAAAAAATTCAGAATATTCCATCGATTGCCCGGCTCTATCAAATGTCCTATGACATGCTGTTTCATTATGGCAATACCCTGATTGCACCCGGTCTACGCCAGATTATTGAACGTTTTCCCAAACTGCATAATAAGCCGCTGACGCCCTCCTTGCATTTTCTGGTCAGTGCCTTAAATGGCATTATTGGGGATTATCTGCTGAAATATCAAAACCCTTTGGCCTTGCCCATGGTGATCTATGATCATTATGGCTCATTGCAAAATGGTGAGCTGAGCGGACGGATTACCCTGTTTGTACATGGCTTATGCATGAACCATTTAGACTGGTCAAATCGAAAATATGAAGGGATTGGAGAAAAATTACTGGCCCAGCGCGACCGCAATACCATGCTGTATCTGAATTACAATACTGGTCGGCGAATTTCAGCCAATGGCCGCAGTCTGGCCAATACCTTGCAGGATCTGGTCGCTCGCAATCCGAGAATTACCAGTATTGACCTGATCGGGCATAGCATGGGAGGTCTGGTCTCTCGTAGTGCGCTGTTTTATGGCAAGCAGAATATGTATGGCTGGATCAATATGGTGGAGAATCTGGTCTGTCTCGGCTCACCACATCATGGTGCTGTTCTGGAACGTTTTGGGTTTAGCTTGCAGGACAAACTTGGACATTTCCCGCTGATCCGGCTGATTGGTCATCTGGTCAATATTCGCAGTAACGGAATTCTGGATTTACGCCATGGCAGCGTCCGTGATGATGACTGGGAGCATAATGCGCTTCGGATCGGCTTTATGGATGACAACCGTAAACCTGCCCCGATCCCGTCGCATATCGACACCTATCTGGTTGCAGGTACGATCGAATTTGAAAACCGCAAAAACAAGACCCTGCACGTGATTGGCGACTATCTGGTCAGTATCAAAAGCGCTTTGGGCGAGCATCCCAATCCGCGTTTCCAGCTCAAAGTTCCGGATGCCCACAAGGCTATTTTCTATGGCTTGAACCATTTCGAGATTCAATATCATCCGCTGGTCGCCGAACAGGTGGCACGCTGGTTCTATCCAAGTGTAGAAGATGAAGCCTTTGATCAAATTCGTGAATATACAATTGATCTGGAAAGTCTGGAAGGTATTGCCCTGACTTAACTTTCAGCGCATTAACAAGCCCTCAATTGAGAACTTGTTAATGCGAACTTATTAATATTTATCTCTGAGCCGTTTAACCGGTGCAGTTTTATATTTGCGCAGCAGTTGCCATAGACTGACCAGCAATAAAATACTAAAGAAGATCAGAGACCAGACCGGCAAAGATTGCCCCAAGAAAATCCAGTCAATGGTGGCACACTCGCCAGAACCATTGAGTACCTGTTGCAATACCGACTGCATTGGCAAGGTTTCCAGCCAGTATTCCAGGCCAGGACCACAGCTCGGCACCTGATCCGGTGGCAGATTCTGTAACCAGACATGCCGGGCAGCGACGCCCACAGACCATAAAATACTCAGCGAACCTAGCAAGGCATAGAGCCGCTTCATGATATTGGATTTAGGGTTATGCAGACATGCGATGAGTGAAATGATCCCCAGTCCAATTAATCCCACACGCTGAAACACACAGAGTGGACAAGGCGCCAGGCCCTGTACATGCTCAAGATATAAGGCAAATGCCATTCCAATGACAGCAGCCAAAAATAACATACCACTCACGAAGCGATAACCCCATTGCATGGTGAATCCTCTTATTTTTTATCGATATTGGGCTAAATAATCAGCAAAACTGACGCTGCTATCTTGCTCGAGTTGCTGTTGTTGCTGCAATGACTTTTGTGACATTTCTTCAAAATAAGCCAGTGTTTCCGGGCTAAGCTGGTGTGCTTCATAAACACTGCTATGTTGCTGAGCCAGATGCTGGCCAAAGTGCCACATACTGCCTTGAGTGCGTGTATCGCCCACCACCAGGGCAGATAAAGTTGCATCAACTTCATCGACCCGGATCTGCATCATCTTCATGGCATTGCTATACAGGTCGGTTGCATAGGTCTGATTGAGCAGCTCGGCCAGAGGCTGCATGCGTTGCAGATGTATGGCACACCAGTCTTCAATCGGATAGCATTGACCATCTGCCAGAATTGCAGCATTCGGCGCACGGCCACGATTTACCACTTCGGTCTGATTCTGCTCAATGATCTCCTGCTCCTCACCGAAAAGTGCTGGACTGTCCTGCAATAAACAATACAAGGCCACCACTTCCAGGAAGCCGGCGGTGTCTTCATTGATGCCAATCGGGCTATATGGATTGACATCGACTGCCCGCAGCTCGACATAGGCAATCCCGCGATTTTCCAGCGCTTGAGATGGGGTTTCACCCTCTTGTGGCACCTGCTTCGGACGTACCAGACTGTAATATTCATTTTCGATTTGCAGCACATGATCATTGATCTGAGTCGGCTGGCCATCTGCTGCATTTAGTCCAAGACGACTAAAGGGTTTATACGGCGTTTTGACTGCTTTTTGCAGTCCTTCTAGATAGTCTTGCAAGTTATTATAGTGAATGCCGAGCTGTTTCTGGGCTGAGTTCTGGTAGCCAAATCGTCCCATACGCAATGCTGTCGCATAAGGGGTATACAGGGTGCCTTTTACCAAGGGCAATAGATGATGATCACGACCGGTCATAAAGCACTGGCAGACTGCCGGACTGGCACCGACCAGGAACATCACCAGTGGGGTCAGACGAATAAAGTTACGGATCAGTCCCATATAGCGGTGGCTGCGATAATCCTGCAGGCTTAAGTCCTTGAGTGCTTCATCCTGCTCCTGCTGCTGTAAGGCTTCGAACAGATGATCCGGGAAAGACAGGTTATAATGCACCCCTGAAATGGTCTGCATACGGCGACCATAACGCACCCCCAAGCCATGACGATACAAGGTTTTAAATAAGCCGATATTCGAGCTGCCATACTGCGCCAACGGAATACTTTCATCGCGGCTATCCAGCATGCAGGGCATTGACATCGGCCAGAGTTTTTCCTCATTTTCCAGATGACGATGCACAATCGCGTGAATATCAGTGAGATAGTCCAAGGCTTTTTTGATCGTGTCCTGCGGCGGCGTAATAAACTCCATTAAGGCTTCAGAATAGTCTGTGGTGATATGTGGATGAGTCAAGGCTGAACCCAAGGCACGCGGATGCCCTGCCTGTGACAGGAAACCATCACTCTGCATACGTAAGCTTTCACGCTCAATACCACGCAGCATGCCTTTGATGAGTGACGACTCTACCCAGGTCGGTAACACATTTTGGGAAGTCGGTTCAGGTTGACTCATTACAATCTCGCTTAAAGGGGCTAAACTATTAAATTAAAATCATCAGTTTAATCAGTATACCGTGATTTCATGCCGGCACATGACAGGCCGCCTACTTTTCAGGCAAACTATTGATTTTTAATTTGGCAATTTTTTAACACAAACTTCCTCTATAAGACATGTGAAATTTGTGATTTTATAATTAAATGAGCAGAGGCAAACAATAAAGCATATGAATTATCAAGATTTTTTAGACTTCTGGTTTTCCCCGGCCGCAGAACCGAACTGGTTTGTTAAAAGCGCCGCCTTTGATGCCTTACTGGCTGAAAAGTTTAGTGTCTTGCATCGGCAGGCCGCACAAGGCGAATTATGGACCTGGCGAGAAACGCCAGCAGGCCGGGTGGCCGAAATCATTATCCTGGATCAGTTATCCCGTAATTTATATCGCAACGATCCACGTGCTTTTGCTCAAGATGGTATGGCTTTGGTCCTGGCGCAGGAAATGATCCAGTTAAAACTCGATCAAGCGCTTGATCCAGTCTACCGCCGTTTTTTATACATGCCCTTTATGCACAGTGAGTCAACACGTATCCATGAAGTGGCATTGCAGCTGTTTGAAGCGCTGGATAATCCAACTGTGTTGGACTATGAGCTAAGACATAAAGTGATTATTGACCGTTTCGGACGTTATCCGCATCGAAACCAGCTTTTAGGCCGGGAATCGACAGCGGAAGAATTAACTTTCCTGACCCAGCCAGACAGTAGTTTTTAAGAGTTTTTAAGCTCCGCTATCTGGACTGGATCATTGCATCAGGAGATCGAACATGAAATATACCCTCTGCGGGCTGGCTCTCATTGCGGTACTGGGTCTGAGTGGCTGTGCAACGACACCCTCAAAGCCTTTAAGCTTTGATCAGTTGGGCCGCTACAGTACCACGCCCCTCAACAGCAACACCTATCGGATTGGGTTTCAGGCCCGGCCCAATATGAGCTTTGGCACGGCTGAGGAAATTACCCTGCTCAAAGCCGCGCAGACCACTGTGCAAAATGGCTTTCAGTTCTTTAGAGTGCTGAATGATCCAAGTAATCGTACCCAGCAACCGCCACGTCAGGCGATCGTCTATCCGGCACCGAGCTATTATCCATATGGTTATTACCGTCGCTATCCGGGGTTCTGGCCAGACCCGTTCTATGACCGTCCTTATACTGTCACCCTGGATCCTGCTCAGGTGGCCTATACCATTGAATGCTTTAAAGCCGGTCAGGCACCTAGCGATGCTTTCGATGCGCGCTTGATTTTACAGTCACTTGGGACTAAATATGGTCTAAGTCCATCCGGCGCAGTGCTGCAACCGCAACCGGCCAATCCCTCTTGACAGGATGATCTATGCAGACAGAGCGTATCTCACCGAGCTTACAACGCAGTAAACGTTTTGCGACCATCGCGCTGGTGGTCGCGGTACTGATCTGGTTGGCACTCATGCTTGCTGCCAAGCTGCTGCCCGAATATGTCTGGCTGATTCATATCCTGATGCTCTCTGCAGAAGCCGGTGTGGTCGGTGGTCTGGCTGACTGGTATGCGATTACCGTACTGTTCCGTAATCCTTTTGGCCGCTTGCCGATCCCGAAATTTTTACGTGACCATACTGAAATTATTCCCCGCAACAAGGCCCGTATTGCAGAGTCGATGGGCCGTTTTGTGCAGGAAAATTTTCTTTCTCCGCAAATTGTACAGCGCAGTCTGGCCAGTACCGACCTGAGTCTGGCCGCGGGGCGTTGGCTGGCCAATCCGCAAAATAATGCGCAAGTGACTCAGGTCATTCAGCAAACAGTGCCTAAAATTTTTGAATTTGTCGGACAGCAACAGATTGCCGGCTTTATTCAGAGTAACAGCGTGCAATGGGTCAAAAATACCCAGATCAATACCCTGGCCAGCGAAATGTTGCGTGCGGTACTGGATAATGATTTCCATCAGGATGTGCTGCAGCGTGGCCTCGATGTGGTACATGCCTGGATGAGCTCACATCCGGAACAAACCCGGGAACTGACCCGCACCCTGTTTAAAGAAATGGGCGTCTGGCGTCTGGCCAAAGGTGCCAGCTGGATCGGCATTGATGTACAGCAACGCAGTATTGATTCTGTCATTCAACGGGTGGAAGCCATGCTGGCCGACCCGGATCATCCGTGGCGGCTGAAAATTGAGGAGATGGGACAAAACTGGATGTTGCAGCTGGCGGATAATGACAGTGAAGCAAGTCGTCGCCTGAATGAAACCAAAGATGCCTTACTGGACAGTCCACAAGTGCTGAATTTTATCAGTGGTGCGGTGGTGATTTTATGTGATGCGATCAAAACCGACTTGCAGAAAGCCGATTCCGGTATTGCTGAAAATCTCAGGATTGCCATTCAGCAAGTGGGAGAAAACATTATCTCGAATGCCTCAGTCCGTGAGCTGTTGAATAAACGCCTCAGCGCGATCGCGGTTGACCTGAGTGACCAGTACAGTGAAAAAGTGATTCGCTTTATCAGCGAACGCATTCACGAATGGGATTCCAGCGAGATGATCGACAAGATTGAAAATGAAGTCGGCGGTGACCTTCATATGATCCGGGTCAATGGCGTTGTGGTCGGTGCCTGCATCGGTCTGGTGTTGGGGATCATTCGTGCAGCGGTCGAACATCTGCTTTAAACAATAAGCCCTGCCTTAATCCATCATCCTTTAACCCGTGTGAAGCCCTTCAGCTTCGATCTGGCGATTCTGAAGGAAATTTATTTTGGTGCCTGAGGGCCGGACATATCGACCAGTAGCCCGGTAAACTTGCGTACAAAGGGCAATAAGGTCACCACAATCGGAAAGGCAATCGCCCAGGAAATCATCCAGTTATGGAACCAGAGTGCCATAAAGCCTTCAATCCAGCCCAGATTACGCAGCATATTGATCATGGAAATGATGCCACTCATCAGGCAAGACAGGATAAAAGGCACAATAATCAAGGCCCATTTTGCAGGAAGTTTAGGAATATCACCGATAATGGTCGGACGTTGTGGTGCAGCCACGGCATGCTCTTCTTACTATTCTCAGATGACTAATATAAGCCAAATATCGCACTGTGGCGCAGTGTTTTTTTTATGGGCATTTTTAAGCTAAAACTGCTTGTATTTTCATGAGATTCATCCAGTGATTCTGCATTTATTCAGCCCAAAATTTCCGACTAAGTGACCCGCTCCTTTTGATTCCCTAGAAATGCGTTTACCTAAAGAGCATGAAATTTGCTATATTTGCTGTTTTTCTGCGACATTTATTTTCGACTGATTATGAACACGGCAATCCAAGCAGCTCTAGAACATGCAGTGCAATCCCTTCAAGCTGAAGGTGTCCTCCCATCTGACTGGAAAAACAGCAGTAGTTTGACGCGTACCAAAGACCGAACACACGGTGATTTCGCCTCAAATATCGCGATGATTGCCTCTAAAGCTGCGGGTATGAAGCCGCGTGATTTAGCAGAAAAAATGCTTGCTGTTCTTCCTGAAGTGGCAGATATCAGCAAAGCGGAAATCGCAGGTCCTGGTTTTATTAACTTCTTCCTCAATGCAGACCAGCGCTTTGTGGTACTCGATCAAATTCAAGCACAGCAAGATGCTTATGGTCGCACCCAGGTCAATGCGGACAAACGCATTCAGGTTGAATTTGTCTCTGCCAATCCGACCTCTAGCCTGCACGTGGGTCATGGTCGTGGTGCCGCGTATGGCATGACCGTTGCCAATCTTTTAGAGGCGACTGGTGCCAAAGTAGATCGCGAATACTATGTCAATGATGCTGGCCGTCAAATGGACATTCTGGCCACTTCAACTTACCTGCGTTATTTAGAGTTAAATGGTCAGGAACTGGTCTTCCCGAAAAATGCTTACCAAGGCGACTATGTCAAAGAAATCGCGCAAAGCATTATTGACCAGGATGGCGATGCTTATGTCCGCCCGGTTGCGGATGTGTATAAAGATGTACCGGAAGATGTGCAATTCGCTGCTGAACTGGAT
Source organism: Acinetobacter sp. YH12105 (assembly GCF_013419095.1). NCBI lineage: Bacteria > Pseudomonadati > Pseudomonadota > Gammaproteobacteria > Moraxellales > Moraxellaceae > Acinetobacter > Acinetobacter sp. YH12105. The sequence goes on along the minus strand of NZ_VPAU01000015.1, from coordinate 49,827 downwards.
GCAGATGGCAACAAAGTGGTGGTGTCTGGCGATAAAGAAAAACACATTGATGGTTTGATCTTTAATTCTCAGGCGTTGATTGGTACAGGCTACCGTGTCTTCCTACAGGCAGCACTCAAAGCGATTCTGGACGATATTAAAGATGACCTGGGCGAATTTGGTGTCACTTTCAACCAATGGTTCAGCGAAGAATCATTAACCGACAAAATTGAAGAAGCCTTACAGACCTTAGATCAACGTGGTTTCCTGTACGAAAAAGATGGCAATATCTGGTTCAAGTCGACTGAATTTGGTGATGAAAAAGACCGTGTAGTGAAACGCCGTAATGGCCAGACCACCTACTTTGCCTCTGACATTGCCTATCACCTGAATAAATTACAACGTGGCTATACCAATATTATTGATATCTGGGGTTCAGACCACCACGGTTATATCGCACGTGTAAAAGCAGCGATTGATGCGATGGGCTATGACTCGAAGAAATTAACAGTGCTTCTGGTTCAGTTTGTCAGCCTGTGGCGCGGTGGCGAGATGGTACAAATGTCATCTCGTTCAGGTCAGTTCGTGACCTTGCGTGATCTGCGTAAAGAAGTCGGCAACGATGCTGCACGTTTCTACTATGTGATGCGTAAATCTGAACAACACATCGATTTCGATCTAGACTTAGCGGTGTCGCAAAGCAAAGACAATGCTGTGTATTACATCCAGTATGCGCATGCCCGAATCTGCCGTATGTTAGAAAAAGCGGCCTCTACAGGTGTGAATTTTGACGCTGCGGCAGCGCGTAGTTTGGCTGCCCGACTTGAGCTGGATGCTGAAACCGAAGTTCTGGCTAAACTGGCTGCCTATCCAGAAATTCTGGTGCGTGCTGCAAACAGCCATGAGCCACATCAAATCGGCAACTACCTGAAAGAGCTGGCAGCCTTGTTCCACGGCTGGTACAACGACAATAAGGTACTCGGTGATGATGCTGAACTGACTCAGGCGCGCTTACTGTTATCAGTGAACGTACGTCAGGTATTGCGTAATGGCTTAGAACTTTTAGGTGTGTCTGCGCCTGAGAGCATGTAAGCAAAGCACCGCTTTGCATGCTCGCAAGGCGAAAGCTTCGCTTGAGTAAGCATGTATAGATTGTTTTGCATGCTCGCAAGACAAAAGCTCTACTCGAAGCCACAACGAAAACTGTTGTTTTAGCTGTTCAGAAAATACCTGGCTAGATTCTGCCAGCTATTTGAAAAAATAGCTCAAGTATAAATCTGGTGTGCAGTTTGATCTAAATAATGACATTTGGATCTTAATCACATAGGATGAAATAATAGTCAGGCATAACCACTGTTATGCCTTTTCTATGAGGCAACCCCATATAGAGGAAATCCCAAGTGTTTGGAAAAACGCAACGCGGTGTATCTGAAAGACCGAATAAGCCTAAAAAGCCACTGATTCCGACCTGGCTCGGCACACTCGTGATCATTTTAATCGTGTTGAGTTTTTTAATGGCACTGATGTTGTGGAAGCCATGGGAACCGGTTAAGCCTAAAACTCAAACGACTACAGCATCTGTCCAGGAAGAAGACACCAATAAGGATTACCGTTTTTACGATTTGTTGCCACAACAACAAGTAACTCCGATTCCTGAACAGGCGGTACCTGAAGCTAAAAGACAGGATACTGTGGTGATTGTAGAAGCACCTCGACCTGAAGTTCCTGAAGCTGCAGCAAGCACCGAACCTGGCTTGGAAGTCAGCGAAGCACCGGTTACAGCTCCGGTCAGCTATATTCTGCAAGTACGCAGCTTTGATGATCCGGATCAGGCCGATGCCCGCCGTGCGGAAATTATTCTGAATGGCCTGTCTGCTGATGTGGTCAGAAGCGTAGAAAATGGCAAAGTCTGGTATCGCGTGGTCTCAGGCCCTTATGACTCGGCTGATGCGGCACTGATTGCCCAGCAGACCTTGCAACACAGTGGCATTGATTCGATTGTGGTGAAACGCTAAAGATTTAAATGAGAAAAAGCGCCTGATGGCGCTTTTTTTGTATCCTTCCCTCTTTGGAAAAGGGTGAGGAGCATTGCTCCGCAAGGGAGGATTTATATCATTCAGGATTAATCCCCCTCGATCCCCCTTTGAAAAAGGGGGAGGATACAAGAGGCTAAAATCTTTAAACCGTATGCCCCAATGCTTCACCCATATTCACCAAAGAATTGGCCTTGAACGCGGCATCCCACTGCATTTTATGTTCTTCAAATAAAATCACTGCAGTTGAACCAAGGTAGAACCGGCCCAGTTCAGCACCCTTTTCCAAATATAAATTATGCTGGTTCAATTCAATACGACCAGATGGCTTCACTTTGCCGGTGGCAACAGTTTCAATACCGGCCACAATCATCGCGCCGACCAACACTACTGCCATACGGCCAATTTCCGTATCAAACAGGCAGACCATGCGTTCATTGCGGGCAAACAGGCCCGGAATATTTTCTGCAGTCACCTGATTCACCGAGAACAGCTCGCCTGGGACATACAATGTTTCCGTCAAGGTGCCGGCAAATGGCATATGCACCCGATGATAATCACGCGGCGATAAATACACGGTCGCGAACTCACCATTTTTGAAGGGTTCAGCCAGTTGCGGGTCAGCAATCAGCGCTTCTACAGTAAATTTCTGGCCTTTGGCCTGGAATACATCACCATTTTCAATTTTACCCAACTGGGAAATTGCACCATCTGCTGGCGAAACAATACTGCTAGTATCTGGATCAACTGCACGGACACCCTCTTTCAGGGCACGGGTAAAGAATTCATTAAATGATTTGAATTTCAGTGCATTAGCCTGTTCAGCAATCGACATATCAATGTCGTACTGTGCCTTAAAGGCGCTAATTACCGCTGTTTTGATAATCGGGTTTTCGCTGGCTGCAACTTTACCCACCACACGAGACAAGCGATGTTGCGGGACTAATCGTTGAGCTTTAATAAAAAACTGCTGTTTTAAACGTGATGTGATGCTCAAGATGGCAACTCCCCTGTGGCGATTGGACTATCGAGGCGGTTGCCCCATTCACTCCACGCACCATCATAGGCTCGAATTTTCCAGCCCAACAGGCGACCTAAAATATAGGCCAGACCTGAACGGTGATGGGACTGGCAGTACACCACAACTGGCTGATTTAAATCGAAACCGAGTTGTTCCAGACGCTGCTGGGTACGTGGTAAGGGGTGCAATTTTAAATGATTTTCACGGTTAAGGGCAGTACTCCATTCAAAATGACGAGCTCCCGGAATATGACCACCGCGTCGCGCTGCCAAACGCAGACCGGTATATTCATCTTCAGTCCGGCAATCCCAGAGTTGAACTCGTTCATTTTCAACAAGCTGGCGCAATTCAGCATAGTCAATCTGAAACGATGCTTTATTCTCAAGATTGACAGGAACCAAGTGACTCACCGGGTTAAATATTTCCTGATCGGAAGAGGTCGGCAAACCGGCACCAAGCCAGGCATGAATACCACCATTTAGCAAGCTGGTATTTTCGAAACCCAGACAATGTAGATTCCAGAGCAGACGCCCTGCCCATGCACCGCCCTCATCATCATAGGCCACGACATGATATTCAGGTGAAATATTCAGATAATTAATTAAGGCCTGCAAACCTTCCGCGTCCGGTAATAAGCCCATGCTATATTCATCCTGACGCACCAGCATTTTTGGCTTTAAATGAAGTGCATGCGGAATATGCAGCTGTTCATACACAGAAGCACGACTCAGGTCGACAATACGAAGTTTTTCATGACCCAAATAGGGAACTAAATCTTCTGCCTCAATCAGCAGGCCAAAATTAAAAGCTGCAGCGGTCATCGTTATCATGGCTATTATTAGACAAATCCTGTTGATCTTAGCACAGCTCGTTTTTACACTTATGCGCTTTCTTTTAAGACTGTTAGCAGAATTTTAGATAAACCACTGTTTAAAATCAGCAGATCTAAAAAAACCGCCTCTGGATAGAAGCGGTTTTTCAACATGCCTTAGGCCGGTTCGTTGATCTCGAATACCTGACGTAAATAGGCCAGAAAAGTATCATTATCAGTCATGGTTTTACCCGGACTATCCGAGATTTTTGCCACAGACTGACGGTTACATTCCACCAACTTCAGCACGATATTTAAGGGGGTTTGTCCCATATCATTGGTCAGGTTGGTGCCAATTCCGAAGCTGACCTGAAAGCGGTCTTTAAAGTACTGATGCAATTTCCAGGCTTTTTCCAGACTTAAACCGTCACTGAAAGTCAGCATCTTGGTTTTGCTGTCAATTTTCAGCTTTTTATAATGCGCATAAGCCTTGTCACCCCAAACATAGGGATCACCACTGTCATGACGCAGGCCGTCAAACAGTTTGGCAAAATACAGGTCAAAATCACGCAGGAAAGCATCCATACCGACCACATCAGTCAGGGCAATGCCTAAATCACCACGATATTCCTGTACCCAGGTTTCCAGTGCAGATTTCTGAAAATTACGCAGACGTACATCAAGCGCCTGGAAAGCTTGCAGGAATTCATGCGCCATGGTGCCAATCGGGGTAATTCCCAATTCTTTCGCCAATAACACATTACTGGTACCACGGAAGACATGTGGTGCAGCCTTGTTGAATTCTTCTACCACATGCTTTTGCCATTCGAAACTATAACGGCGACGTGTCCCAAAATCCGACACTAAAAATGGCGGATCATGTGGATGTTGCGATGCATCGTATTCTTTTAATAATTGTATTTTCGCCTGTAAACGGCGCTCACCTTCAGCCAGCACTTCAGGACTACGGATCCGGCTAAAATACAGTTCATTGACAATTGCCAGTACGAAGATTTCAAACATCATCGCCTGAACCATCGGGCCTTCAACTTTAATGTCTAAACGACTTTCGCTATCGATGCTGGCTTGAATAAAACGGCGTTTCAGTTGAAACAGTTCCAGATAATCGACGAAATCACTCTTGATAAAACGCAGACTTCTTAAATATTGCAACTCGTCTTCTTTGAAGTTGAGCTGACACAACAGATCAAGTTGATGATTGAGATCATCCAGAATATCCGTCAGTGGATAGACTGTATCTTCCAGATTACGACAACGAAAATGGTAGACACTATGCGTTTGCGGAAACTTGTGTAATACCACTTGTAACATGGTGAATTTGTACAAGTCAGTATCTAACAGGGAACGGATAATTGGAGCCATAACTAAGGAAATATCGCTGTGCTTATCTCAACATTAAAGCATAAAATTTTATGCAATATTGCAGGATTTACGTACAGCTAGCTGAATTCGCGACAAAAGTATCAGAGTATAAGGGGTATTATTTCGGCAACTGGCCTGGGGTTTTCCCCTGTTCTTGAATAATTTTCTGCAGCTGTTTTTCCTGACCAATCACCTTGGCAAATTCGGCTGTGGTCTTTTGCCCGGTCTGCTTGGCTTGGGCATCACAGTCGACCTGACGCAGCTGTTTGGCAATCGCAAATTCCATTTTAAACAGTGCCCCCATCAATGCGGTATTGCCTTTATTGTCGCGGGCGCAGCGATCAGCCCCATGATTGAGCAAGGTCGTCACAATAGTTTGATGGCCATAATAGGTCGCCATCATCAGTGGGGTAAAACCGGCACTATTGCGTACATCAACCGGAAAACCATACTTTAGAAATTCATGAATCACTTCGTCATTGCCGGTTTTGGCTGCGGCAAAAAACAATGCAACTAATTCCTGTTGTGAGCTCATCTGAACATTTTCCACAGTTTTAGCGGGGGAGGAGATCTCCTTGGCGGTGGCCACGTTTGCGAACATGGAACCTATCGCGAGAATACTGGCTAAAACTGCATGCTGCATAGCTTTCATGATGAACTCCAACAGAAATCAAATAGAGACATGAATCGAAAATGATTCTATTCAGATTAGATAAGATGAGTAAAACGTAGTGCCTGTAGAACTCCCCCTAGGGTGCAGGAAAGGTTTGGAGTTCTACAGGACTTTGCGGAGGTGAATTCTTAAACCCTAGTCACCAATCCTGATCGACCAATCAAAATCAGTCTTTGAGTTGTGCTGCTTTGGCTTTGACCGTTGCGATGTTGCCCTTCACCGCTTTGGTCATACGTGTACCGTAGTCGGTATCTGCCTTGTAGAAATAAGACAACATGATGTGCTTGGTTTCTGAATCTTTTACTGCACCTAAGTCCGCAGCCAGGTTCATAATCAAGTCATCTTTCTCTTTGGCAGTATACGAACGGTACAGCTCACCTGCCTGCTTGAAGTTCTGCTCTTTCACACCGATTTGCTGTACATGACCCGATAATGGTGTTTGTACCGCACGTGCTTTTGCAGTTGCAGCTTTTGGCTCTTTGCGGCTTGGCTCATAGTTCACATCCGAATCACGCTCAGACACGTTCATATAACCTTCCTGGTTGTTGTTATTTACAGCAACCACTGGACGGTTCACCGGAATTTGCTGGTGATTCACACCCAGACGATACATTTGCGTATCTGAGTAAGAGAAGATACGGCCTTGTAGCAGACGGTCTTCCGATGGCTCAATACCCGGAACCAGATTACCTGGTGCAAATGCCGACTGTTCAGTCTCATTGAAGAAATTCTTTGGCATGCGGTTCAGGGTCAATGTCCCCACTTTCACTTCTGGAACTAAGTCAGTTGGCCAGATCTTGGTGGGATCAAGTGGATCAAAATCAAACTTGCCGAGATCTTTTGGATCCAGTACCTGGATATACAGATCCCATTTCGGGAAGTTGCCGGCATAAATGTTGTTATAAAGATCATTGGTCAAGTGATTGAAGTCTTTGCCCTGTTGCACGGCAGCTTCTTTCACATTCAAACCCTTCACGCCTTGTTGCGAGCGGAAGTTGAATTTCACATATTTGTATTCGCCCTTGTCGTTATATAGCTTGTAAGCATGTACACCGAAACCGTCCTGTTCGCGGTAGCTGGTGGGCACACCTTGTTTGCCGTACACATAAGTCAGCATGTTGGTAGCCCATGGCTGGCTCGACAGGAAGTCAAATACACGGTTGGCATCTTGTACGTTTGTCACCGGGCTTGGCTTCATTGCATGAATGAAGTCCGGGAATTTGATCGCATCACGGATGAAGAATACCGGTGTCTGGTTACCGACCAGATCCCAATTCCCTTCTTGAGTATAAAACTTGATCGCGAAACCGTGCGGGTCACGCAGGGTTTCCGGTGAACCTTTACCATGAATTACCGTAGACATACGGACAAAAACTGGAGTTTTAGTACCAGTCTTGAATAGAGAAGCAATTGTTAAGTCAGACAGGTCTTTAGTTGCAACGAATTCACCATACGCCCCTGTACCACGCGCATGTACCACACGCTCCGGAATACGCTCACGACCAAAACGTTGTAGTTTTTGTACCAATTGAACGTCTTGAAGCAAGACTGAACCATTTGGGCCTGCTGTGATTGAGTTCTGGTTATCACCGACTGGCGCGCCATTGTCTTTAGTTAGAGGAGCAGCTTGTGTGGCTGTGACAGTTGCAAGCATTGCAACCAGTAATGAACGCTTAAACATTTCTAAATCTCTCAATTTATTACCTTTCCTGCAGGTGCTAAGATATATAAAAACTAAAAATTGTTAAAACAGATTATTTTTATCACTTCAATCGTTTTAATGAATTTATAAAAATTAATCAATTGATTTTCAAATATTTAAAATTCATAAAAATCAGTCTCTGATACTGCTTCAGGTTTTATTCTTGTTACAATCACGCCCATCTATCGTTATCAGTCAATATGTAAAATGCGTGCCTTATTACAAAGAGTTTTAGAAGCTAAAGTCGTGGTCGAGGGTGAAACTACGGGCGAAATAAATAAGGGAATTCTGGTTTTTCTGGGTCTGGGCAAGGACGACAATCTGGAAAAAGGTAAAAAGCTGATTGATAAGATATTGAAATACCGATTCTTTGATGATGAACAGGGCAAAATGGGCTGGAATATCAGCCAGGCTGGAGGCGGTTTACTGCTGGTTTCACAATTTACCCTGATGGCGCAAACCCAAAAAGGTTTACGTCCAGATTTTGGCCCTGCCATGCCACCTGCTGCTGCAAAAGAGCTGTATGAGCAACTGGTTGACTATGCAAAGTCACAATTTGAACATGTACAAACTGGTATTTTTGCGGCGGATATGAAAGTACATTTGGTCAATGATGGGCCGGTGACCTTTAATTTAGAAGTTGAATAGCGACATTATTTTCCACATTAAAAAGCCCTCAGATTCAGTAATCGAGATCAGGCAGGAAACTGTCTGGTTTTTTATTATTGTTATTCATAATGATATGGGGTAACTGGAAACCTCATCCCCAACGGTCTGGGGCATCAGGTGTATTGTACCGCAAGATTAGAAAATAATTGTTTCTGCAAAAGATTTAAAAAATTAAGGAGCTTAGATCTAAACTCCCTAACTGACTGGCATTACCCAGATTGAAACTGGCTGAATCCTGCCCTCAGCCCTCCTTGAAAAAGGAGAGGAAGTCAGGAGCAGAGTTTTATTTACCCGTTTTTTCTTTAATAAACGCCCGGGCAAATTTAATTTTTTCTTTGACCGGTTTGGGCAATTTGGGTGGAATCATCTTCGCCACCTGGTTAAACCAGACCAGCAGGCCAAAGTCACCTTCCATTTTGATGGTACCACTTTGCATACCGGTCATGAATGCTGTCGGGTCACCTTTGACCAAGGTCTTTACACCCTGCTCACTATCAGCAAACTGCAATACAAAATCTGCTTTCTCTGCATCACCTGAAACCGTATCAATCTGGCCATTATTGACAATGATCTGACGTGCCATACCTTCATCTGTGCCAATCTGGATCCGGAATTGACGCTCATGTACCAGTTCAATAAATTTTGGGCTGGTACGTGCCAATTGCTTCATACGTAAAGCCAGACCCGCGACCAACAAGTCCAGTGGATCTGTACTCATATCAATAAGAGGAAGTTTTAACACAGGAATGGACGACAGTTTCATGGAGGATGCCTATTCTAATTGTACGAAAATTGACAAATATCCTAGCATAATTCTTGGCTAGGTTGATTAAGCAGTTTGTATCATATTTCTAAGCTAAAAAATGCACCCGTGGGTGCATTTTTTCTTTGCGATTTTTAGACTTAACGGCTCGAAAGCTGCTGCTGATCATCTTCATAGACTGGCGTATGTTCGATACAACGGCGTTTTGCCAAGGCACGCTCTGCACGACGGTCTTCACGCAATAATAAGAAAGTGACCACCATCATGACTGCTGTCAATGCACTCAGATAACTATAGGTCATTGGCAGATCAAACCAGGCTTGTGTGCCTACACGAATCATCTCAATCAAGCCCCAGACCAACATCCCGGCTGCCATAAAACTCAACCAGCGACGATAAGGCGAGAAGAACACAGCAACTACAGCTGCAGCGACTAAACTGAAGCCCACGATCGTTGCTAAATTCGCTGTTACCATATAAACCCCTCCATCCAAATAGATAGTTTGCCTGTTTGATATTGCAACGGTTCTATCTATTGAATTTCGTTCAATCAATAAAATGGAATCTGTTGATTTGTATCTCTATGCCTGCATTATGCTGAGTTTTTTGCATAAAAAAAGTCCTGTGATCTGGTCTCACGACATACTTTGTCGCGATATTATATTGTCATTACATTTTTTGCTTTTGGCATTTTTGTGGATCAATGACTGTGTCAATGTTGGCGTGTCATTACAAAATTATCAGGGCTGTTATTGACTGAAAAAATTATTTTTCCGTTTAAGATGATCGATGTTTTTATAGTCAATCTTCTCTGCTGGCTTGGTCACCTTGGTCCAAAGGCAATCAAAAAACGCGACCCTGAGGTCGCGTTTATATCTATCCAAACGAGTGTTTATGCCTGATTCAGGTCTTTATCGTGTACCCCGAGCAGATACAGCACCCCATCCAGACCGACACTGGAAATCGCCTGCGTGGCATTTTGACGCACCAGTGGCTTGGCACGGAAAGCCACACCGAGTCCTGCAATCGATAACATTGGCAAGTCATTGGCACCATCACCGACTGCAATGGTCTGTTCCAGGGAAATTCCCATCTCTTTGGCAATTTCGCCAAGCAATAAAGCTTTACGCGCGCCATCGACAATATGACCTTTGACTTCACCCGTGACTACACCATCCTGAACATCAAGCGCATTGGCATGCACTTCATCAATATCCAGTTTGCCTTGCAGATATTCGGCAAAGTACTGAAAACCACCCGACAGAATTGCAGTACGGTAACCCAATGCTTTCAAAGTCGAAATCAGGCGTTCAGCACCCTCGGTAATGGTCAGGCGCTCGGCAATTTTCGGCAGTACCGATGCATCCATGCCTCTCAATAAAGCCACACGGGCACGGAAACTGGCCTGAAAATCAAGTTCACCTTGCATGGCGCGTTCGGTGATTTCAGCAACCTGCGCACCGACTCCTGCTTCAATCGCCAGTTCATCAATCACTTCCTGTTCGATCAGGGTCGAGTCCATATCAAAACAGACCAGACGGCGGTTACGGCGATAGGCATTGTCTTCCTGAACCGCAACATCGACATTCAGTTCACTGGACAAACGCAAACAGGCAGCACGCATGGCTGCGGCATCCAGCATTTGTCCTTTTAAACCAAATTCGATACAGGCACGTTTCGGACCGGTACTGCTGCCATCCAGGGCCGGACGGCCAGACAGACGGGTTACGGTTTCAATATTAAAACCCTGAGCCGAGACAATCTGGGTCACGGCCTGCAAATGAGAGGCATTTAATTCAGGGGCCAATGCCGTTACGATATAACGTGTGCGCCCACCCTCTTTGACCCACTGATCATATTCAGTCGCAGAGATCGGTTTAAAGCGCACAGTTAACCCGATATCATGTGCTAGAATCAGGATTTCCTTCATGGCTAATGCTGTCGCCGTTTGGTCATCAGACGCTACAACAATACCTAAGGTTAACTGATTATGAATAACCGCTTGCCCCACATCTAAAATCTGTAGGGAATGGGCGGACAAAACCTGCATTAATCGTGTAAATTGATTAGGCTGGTCAGGTCCTAAAAATGATATAAGAATGATTTCTCGCATGAATTGACTCGGGTCTGAGCTACAACTATTGTTAGAATCATAATCGAAATTGAACAGAATTGCCTTGGAAGTTTACGTTGAATGCGCCTAGACAAGGGCTATTTGCTAGCCTATTGATTGTAAGTTTTGCTCTGCATACCTTTTTACTGGTATTGGCAACCACTCACCAACTGAATGAAAACCGCACCAGTCAGGGGCAGCTGATCACCAGTCAACTGGTGACAGACAGCCTGTCCGAGCTGGAACCCGCCAATCGTGTTTCTCTGGCTTTGCTGGCAAATCGTTATGCGACCAACCCGAGTGTGGCTTCGATTCGAATTCTGGATGCGAAAGGTCAGGTTTTAGCCACCGGTGGACTGACCAAAACTCGTGATGGTGAAGTTTTTGTCCGTGATGCACTGCAAAACGAGAAAAAAGTCGGTCTGATTGAAATCACCCTGATTGAGCCAAGTATGGGTGAAATTCTGCGGACGCAATGGCTGGCGATTCTGTTCTCTTTCATTATTCATGCTTTGATTTGGGTGGCGTACCGCGCGATCGCGCGTCCTAGCCGAACCGAATATCTGGCACGCATTAACAATGAATCCCGTTTAAAATTCGAGATTCAGACCCTGACCCAAGCTCTGGAACAGGAAAAGCACAATGCTGCGCTGGCCATTGCCCAAGCCCAGCAGGCAGTAAAAAATAAAGCCAAAGAAAAAGAACATAAGCCAGCTGTACTGGAAAGCGATAGCCTGAGCTTGAATATCCAGTTCTATGATCCAAAACAGTTACTCGATAGCGTGAATAAAACCGTATCGGTGCCTTATTTCAACCTGTGTCAGATTTTCCTGAATAAAGCCACTGAACTCTGTGTGCAGCGCTACAAACTGAATGGCAGTGATATTAGTACTGTGCATAAATTTGATGAAAAAGGTGCCACTATCAGCATTGCGGCAGACAAGCCAAATGCCTTGGCCTGCCTGACCATGATCAGTGCGGTATTCCAGTTACTCTCGGAGGTACTGTATAAACGCTATCGTGAAGAAAAACGTTTTGTACTGCAAACCCGTAGTGCAATTGCGTCTAAAGTCGAGGAGATGCAGCTCAGCTCGGTGCAGGCCTCTGAGCGTCTTAGCCAGCACCTGGTCGCAAAAGAAAGTGCCTTACATGTCCCGAATAGCTTGCTGAAAGATGTGAGCGAACATTTCCAGCTGGTCAGTATGCCGAATCCAACCAATGTCCTGACCCGTCATGCCTTTGTGGTAAATGGCATGGATGCAGAAACGGCTGAACTGGCACAGACTTTTAGAACCGAGATTTTAAAATCCAAACAGTCCAAAGCCTCATAAAGGTTGTACAGTACAAAGCCCGACTTTAAATCGGGCTTTTTTATGCGTAGAATTTTTAAGCTGTTACTGGTCAAGTTCTATTATTCAGCGCCTTGCAGCAATTAAAATCACTGCCGCATTTTAAAACTCTAGCTGTCTGTATCCAGATTTTGCTTTGGCTCTAATGTCGTTACCCTGCTTTTGGCTGCCCAATAGGTGGCCAGAGCTGGCCCTGAAATATTGTGCCATAAGCTAAAGATTGCACTGGGCAAAGCCGTAAGTGGAGAAGCTGCAAAATGGGTCGCAGCCAAAGCCACACCCAGACCCGAATTCTGCATTCCCACCTCAATCGATACCGCACGACAGTCTATTTCCGCCAGCTTAAAGATACGACTGGCCCAATAACCCAGCAAATAACCGAGACCATTATGCAAGACCACAATCCCCAAGATCAGTAGTCCAGATTGCAAAATCTGAGCTTTGCTGCCGGCAATAATTGCTGCCACAATCGCGACAATGGCAATCACAGAAATCAGCGGCATCACCTGAATATAGGCATTTACTTTTTGCTTGAGCAGACTCCGTACAATCAAGCCCAGAAGAATTGGAAATAGCACCACTTGTAGAATCGACACCAGCATGGATAAGGCATTGATCTCGATCCATTGGCTGGCCAAGAGATAAAAAATCGCAGGGGTCAGAATCGGAGCCAATAAGGTTGAGACGGAAGTACAGGCCACAGACAGAGCAGTATTGCCTTTGGCCATATAGGTAATGACATTGGAGGCAGTACCACCCGGACAGCAACCGACCAGTATCACCCCGATCGCAATTTCCGGCGGCAACTGGAACAATTGACACAAGAGAAAAGCCAGACCCGGCATCACTACAAACTGGGCCACGACCCCAATCCCGACAGCTTTCGGACTTTGTAGCACACTTTTAAAATCGCCTACGGTCATGGTCATGCCCATACCAAACATGATGATGCCCAGCATCCATGGAATATAAGCGCGTAACCAGACAAAGCCCTCGGGCAGCATTAAGGCAATGCCGGAAAACAGCAGCACCCATAAAGCAAAGGTTTTTTGGACAAATTGGCTAAACTGGAGCAAGGCTGACATGGGGTTCATCCAGGGGTACAAAGGGAGAATAATAACAAGATAAAACAGGCATCTCTCAATACCAGAAATCTGAAGATTTAAATGCGCCGAAGATCAAATAAATATCCGAAGCGCATCATGATAAAATTTTAAACCGGCTGAACGATATCTTTGGTATAGATGCGTTTTACCCCATGCGCCAGCATATCTTGCCAGGCATGTTGCAAGGAACCATTCAGATCAATGCCCTTGCTGGCATCGGCAATGACATAGGTCTTAAAGCCCAGTTTGCAGGCATCGATGGCGGTCCAAGCCACACAGAAATCGGTAGCAATCCCAACCACAAATACCGTATCAATACCACGTTCACGCAGATAGCCGGCCAAACCGGTTGTGGTTTTCTGATCTGCTTCCATAAAGGCGGAATAACTGTCAATCCGGGAATCAAAACCCTTGCGGATAATCAGTTGCGCTTGCGGTAAATTTAAATCCGGATGCAACTCGGCATCTACTGTCCCCTGCACACAATGCTTTGGCCATAAAACCTGAGTGCCATAATCCAGCTGAATGCTGTCATAAGCCGCTTTAGCGGGGTGATTGTCTGCAAAAGAAATATGGTTTTCTGGATGCCAGTCCTGCGTCAGGATAATATTTTGAAAATACTGCCCCAATAAATTGATATTGGGGATAATCTGGTCAGCATTGGCCACTGCCAGATTACCCCCTGGGGTAAATCCTCTTTGTACATCTACGACCAGCAATGCGATATTATTTTGCATGTATTTTCATCCATTGAAATCTCGATTTATGTCCAAGCATAGCGCAAATTGTTATCGGATTTTTAGAGCGGCTGCTAAAAACCCTGTGACTGCATATTCTGATTCTGCCTGTTTTTAACCGCACTGCGGATCTGATTCCTTGAATTTTAAACACAAAAAAGCCTGCAAAAGCAGGCTTTTTCAAATCTTGGCCTATTACACTTTGGTACGGTTCACCAGGAATAGCATACACAGTGCAGAAATGATGATACATGGGATTGCGGCTGTAATTACCCCTGCGGCACCAAAACCTGCCACCAGGAGCTGACCTGCGATGACTGGGCCTAGCATGGCACCAATACGACCGACTGCAGAAGCAACACCGACACCGGTACCGCGCACTTCTGTTGGATACACGATACTACCGAAGGCATAAAGTACACCCTGACAGCCAATTACGAAGGCACCTGCCAATGCTGCTGCCATATACATCTGGTTCAGTGAGCTTGCACCATTTAGTGCCAATAGACCTGCAAGAATACCGCCGTACATCAACAGGATCACATACGCTTTTTTCCAGCGATCGGTCAGCATACCCAGGATAATTGTACCAATCGTCGCCGTGACCATGAAGTAGAACTGTGCGGTTGAACCATCCTTACGGCTAAAGCCAAGTTCCATAAACAATGAGGGTAACCAGCTCAACATGATGTAAACCACCATCAGCGTAAAGAAGTAGCTGATCCAGATGCACATGGTACGTAACAGGTTGTCCGAATTAAACAGGTCCTTAAATGAACCTTGTGGTGCAACGGCAAGTTCTGCTGCAGTTTTGTTCTGTGTTTTCAGATATTCCTTCGATTCAGGCAAAAATAGCATCATCAATGGAATTGCAAAAATCGGTAACAAGCCGCCCAGATAGAAAACATTTTTCCAGTTGGCACCAAATTCAGTCGCAGCAATTAAAGATAAAATCGCAGCACCCACAGGCATACCGCAATACATCAAGCCGACTGCACGACCACGATTTTGCGGCGATACCGCTTCAGAAGCGAGTGTGATGAGAATCGGCATCGCACCGCCCAGACCTGCTCCGGCCAGAAAACGTACTGCCAGCAGACTGTTAAAGCTATTGACCCAGACTGTACATAAAGTGAATATGGCAAATGTTGCTGTCGACCAGATCAACACTTTCTTACGGCCGATACGGTCTGCAAATCGACCGCCGATCAGTGCACCGGGTAATAAACCCAGAATCCCTGCACTAAAAAACACACCCAACTGGGAACTATCGAGACCGAAGTGCTCACGCACACCGGCTGCAGCAATACCAGCAGCCTGAATATCCAAGCCTTCAATCACCGCTATCAGAAAACAGATCGCGACCGTGACGATAGCATGCTTATTGTCTGATTTTTCCATTGGATTATCCTTGTTCAATCAGCGTTACAAAAGAAAGACCATCATCTATGAGCCTGAGCGCAGAAATAACTATCAATAAGTTGAACGTTTTACTTGGATATCCCCACAGCAGCTGAAGCAGCTCCATCTAACAGACCTTGCGATAAAGTCGCAAAAGCAATTAATCAAAAAGTTTTAAAATTCAAAATTTATACTTTAAGACTTATACATCAAGTTAAAAAACCAACCGATTAGAAAAATATCATGCAATTCATTGATATTAAAAAAAGATTAATCGATTCAATTTTTTAATCTGTTTACATCAGCTTAGCCCCCAGACAAAGATGTTTTACATATAGGTTCATTCAATAAAAATATTAATTTAGCAGCTAAAAACAACGAAATTCACGACTTGGCCGAGATTTTTACTCAAATCGAGCTAATTTTGCAGACAAAATTCAACAATATCTCGCTGAGCCGGGACTTAAGTCGCAGTTTGACCGCGGTATTTCGCCGGATAAATCATCTAATTTATTACTTGATTGTTTTCAAAAGGCTTTGTATAAAGAATTGAGTGGCTTTGACTAAAGCATATTGTTCTTATGCGTTTGATCAGTCATAATTTGCATAAGCAATCTTCAATTCAGCGCAAGTCCATTGAATTTGCTATAAATCAAAATACAAATCCATCCCAATTTATGTTTTCTCATTCCTTTCGGATGGACAAATAGGATAGTTTTTTAAAATGACTCAGCAAGCACAGACCATTCAAGGTTCCATAGTCGCAATCGTCACCCCTATGTTTGAAGATGGCAACGTAGATTGGAAGGGTCTCGAGAAGCTGGTTGAATGGCATATTGCAGAGGGCACCAACAGTATTGTTGCCGTTGGAACGACAGGCGAAGCCTCGACCCTGAGCATGAGTGAACACACCCAGGTGATCAAAGAAATCATTCGTGTGGCCAACAAACGTATTCCTATTATTGCCGGCACAGGCGCAAACTCGACCCGTGAAGCCATCCAACTTACCCGTGAAGCCAAAGAACTCGGCGCCGATGCTGCTCTTCTGGTGACGCCTTATTATAACAAACCGACCCAGGAAGGCCTGTACCAGCATTATAAAGCTGTGGCTGAAGCGGTCGATCTTCCGCAGATTCTGTATAATGTCCCTGGCCGTACCGGTGTCGACATGCTGAATGAAACCGTGATTCGTCTGGCCGATATTCCACAAATCGTCGGGATTAAAGATGCGACTGGCGATGTACCGCGTGGTGCTGAACTCTTGCAAGGTCTGAAAGACAAAGACATGGTGGTCTACTCAGGTGATGATGCAACGGCATATCAGCTGATGAGTCATGGCGCCAAAGGCAATATCTCGGTCACAGCGAATGTGGCTCCGAAAGCCATGAGTGAAGTGTGTGCCGCTGCCATTACAGGTAATGCTACAGACGCTGAACAGTTAAATGCTCAGGTTGCAAATTTACACAATATTTTATTTTGCGAATCAAACCCAATTCCTGTGAAATGGGCACTCCATGACATGGGCTTAATTGGTACTGGCATTCGCCTTCCATTAACACCACTTGCAGAACAATATCGCGCTCCGCTTCATGAAGCACTGGTCGAAGCGGGCGTTATTAAATAAAAGAGCACAAGATTATGCAATTACGTTTAGGACTTAGCCTTACACTTTCAGTATTCAGTTTGGCAGGTTGTAGTTCAATGGCCTTTAATAACGGCACTTTAGACTATAAAGAAACTACAACTCTGGACGCTTTACAATATCCTGAAGGCGCCATGGTACGTCCTGCAACGCCATTGTATCCTGCTCCAACAGTCGATCCGCTTGCAATTGAAAATGCACCGAAGCTTGAAAACCAGCGTGGCAACCGTTTTGCCTTGCCACGCCCTCAGGCCCAGACTGAAAACACCGCTCAAGCTGAGCTGACTGAAAGCAATGCTGTTGGTAAACCACAGTTGGTCACAGACGGAAATCTTAATCCGCTGCTTAAAATTGACGGAAATTCTGCTACAATTTGGCAATATACGCTTGCCACCCTCAGCAGCCTGAATCATAGCATCGTTGCGCAGAACAAAAACCGTTACGAAGTCACGATTCGGGTCGACCAGCAAACCTATCTATTAAGATTATCTTCTGTCGGTTCAAGTAATAACCTCGCTGTGTTCAATGCCGATAACAGTTTTGCCGACCGTGAAAAAGCCGCAGAACTGCTCAACCAGATTTACCAAAATTGGCCAGCCTAGACATTTCTAGGCATTTTTTTTTGTAAAAGGTTCCCTCATGTTAAAACAAACCTTGCTCTATACTGGTAAAGCGAAATCTGTCTACACCACAGACAGTTCAGACCATCTGATTTTAGTCTTTCGAGATGATGCCTCTGCATTCAATGGCGAAAAAATCGAGCAACTAGATCGTAAAGGCAAGGTGAACAACCGTTTTAACGCCTTCATCATGGAAAAGCTGGCAGAAGCGGGTATTGAAACTCACTTTGAAAAACTGCTGACTCCAAATGAAGTGCTGGTGAAAAAACTGGATATGATCCCGGTTGAATGTGTGATTCGTAACTATGCAGCTGGTTCTTTATGCCGCCGTTTAGGTGTTGAAGAAGGTAAAGAACTGACTCCATCTACATTCGAATTGTTCTTTAAAGACGATGCGCTTGGCGATCCAATGGTCAATGAATCGCAAGCGATTGCTTTAGGTTGGGCGACTGCTGAGCAACTGGAAAAAATGAAAGAATTGACTTATCAAGTCAATGATGTGCTAAAAGCATTGTTTGATGCCGGCAACATGATTCTGGTCGACTTCAAACTTGAATTCGGTGTATTCCATGACCGTATCGTTTTGGGTGATGAATTCTCTCCAGACGGTTGCCGTCTATGGGACAAAGACACCAAGAAAAAACTCGACAAAGATCGTTTCCGTCAAGGTTTAGGCGGTGTGGTTGAAGCCTATGAAGAAGTTGCGGGCCGTTTAGGTATTAACCTCGACAACATTTAATGGCGTAGTCCATTGCTTCAAAAAAACCGAGCTCAACAGCTCGGTTTTTTTATCCCTGATTTTTTGTGGCTGGGCCAGATTGACCTTTTAAGCTTTAATCGAAAAAACAAATATTACAGATGAAAATGATCGTTTTTACATTGGAAAGCCTATGGCTTAATATCATCACATACCAGGCAAATCAGTGAGCTGATTGATTTAACTCAAGGTTTGCCGACCAGATTGATCGCCTACCCTCTAGGATGTTCTCTCCCTTGAAAAAACATCCTAATTTATGCCCAATTCGCCTTGAATTGGGCTTTTTTTTGCCTGAGTTTAATCTGTTTGTGTACTGATATTATTGCTGCTGTTGCTGTTGTTGCCAACGGCGTTGCTGTAAGCGCTCTCCTTCAACTTCACGTTTATTGCGTGCCGACTCATACAGTTTGGTATCTTTCAGTTCTGGCGGCATATAGTCTTGCAGCACAAAATGC
Source organism: Acinetobacter sp. YH12105 (assembly GCF_013419095.1). Lineage (NCBI taxonomy): Bacteria > Pseudomonadati > Pseudomonadota > Gammaproteobacteria > Moraxellales > Moraxellaceae > Acinetobacter > Acinetobacter sp. YH12105. The sequence goes on along the minus strand of NZ_VPAU01000015.1, from coordinate 30,613 downwards.
TCAGGATAATGATGCGGATACAGATAATCCACCCCGTAGCCCTGTTCTTTCATCAGCTTGGTCGGTGCATTTCTCAAATGCAAAGGCACCGGCAAATTCGAGGTTTTATCTGCAAGCTCCATCGCCTTGTTAATTGCCAGATAGGTGCTGTTACTTTTGGCACTGGTGGCTAAATACACCGCACATTGTCCTAAAATAATCCGGCATTCCGGCATGCCGACGGCCTGCACCGAACGGAAACATTCACCCGCCAGCAATAAGGCATTCGGATTGGAATTACCGATATCTTCAGAAGCTGCAATCAGCATACGGCGGGCAATAAATACCGGATCTTCACCGCCTTTGAGCATGCGTGCCATCCAGTACAGCGCTGCATCGGGATCACTGCCGCGAATTGATTTTATAAAAGCCGAGACCAGATCATAATGCTGTTCACCGGACTTGTCATAACGGGCAATATTTTGCTGTGCCACTTTCACCACCCCTGCATTGGTGATGATATTTTCCATATCCGGTTCAAAAGTACTGGCAATCAGATCAAGTAAATTCAATGCTTTACGGGCATCACCTGCTGCGAACTGCACCAAGGCATCAAATTCTTCAATCAGGATATGTCGTTCCTGCAAAAAACGGTCATTTTGCAAGGCTTGTGTGAGCAGAGTCTGAATCGATTCCGCACTCAACGCATTCAGGCTATACACCTGACAACGTGACAATAAGGCACTATTCACTTCAAAAGACGGGTTTTCGGTAGTGGCACCAATTAAGGTAATTTTCCCTTTTTCGACCGCATTTAACAGTGCATCCTGCTGGGATTTATTAAAGCGGTGAATTTCATCAATAAACACCACTGGCGTCAGCAGATCACCACCATCGGCAATCACTTCACGCAGCTCTTTCACTCCGGTATTCAGGGCAGACAGACTGATAAAAGGCCGATCTACCGCTTGTGCCAACAGTAAGGCAATGGTAGTTTTTCCAACGCCGGGTGGTCCCCAGAAAATAATCGACGGTAGATGACCCTGATCAATCATCTGGCGTAAGGGCGCCTGTTCCCCAAGCAAATGTTCCTGCCCGATAATCTCTGCAAGGTCACGTGGTCTTAAGCGTTCTGGAAGCGGGATATGACTATCTGACATGTTATTATTGGCTCAAACTAAATTCTGATCTCATTCTAACACCAGCAGTTTTGATTCCAAGATTGCAAACATAAAGCATAAAAAATTAATTTATGTAGAAATCCTCTATTTTTTTAATTCTGAATGAATTAATCTTCATAAAAGCAAGTAATTTGAACATGATTAATTGTGAATTAATTACAGTGTAATTTTCATATTGTTTATTCTAATTAAAAGAAACTTATGTCGCCCTTTGGGTATTTTTTGGGTTGTATTGGTGAATGCATGAAGCATGATAAATTTGAACAGGGAGCTGTGAGCCAGTCGGAACCTCTGCTGGCAACATCACTGAGTTCAACCCCTGTTCATCTGTCTGAATTAATTCAGCTTCAAAAACTGATTGATGCCTTACCCCAACCTCTCTGGGTCAGTAGCAAAACACATCTGCACTATTTTAACGCCGCCATGACCGATTATCTTGGTGTGAACCTGAATGAACCGGGCAATATATCGTGGCAGAGTTTCATTCATACCGAGGACTTACAGCTGTTTTCGAAGCTGTGGCATGCGGCACTGGATCAGCATCAGAATTTTGAAACCCAATGCCGGATTAAACGCAGCGATACACATTATCGCATGTGTACGCTGGCGGTAAAATTTCATCATGAACCTGAACATCTGTTGCAGTGGGCGGTTTCACTGACCGATGTACATGATTATTTTGAAATCCAGCAACAACTGTCCCAAATCGTTTCAACCCAGGAAAATATGCTGGATGCCAGCGCAGACTGCATCCATATTATCAGTCCTGAAGGTCAAATTCGGCATAGTAACCAGTGCTGTGGCCTGATTGCGGAAACCGAAACCGTCGCGCAGGCTCAGGACAGTTCATTGTCCTGGTTGAACCGTTTAGCACCTGAAGCCCGAAAATCCGGACAACGCGCACTGAAACAGGCAGCCCTAGGCTTAAATAGCCGTTTTTCTAGTAAAACTCAGAGCAAAGACCAGCCGATCCAATATTGGGATCATCTGCTGACCCCAATTCTGGATCAGCACAATATTACCCAAAGCATCCTCTGTGTCTCACGCAATATCAGTCAGCAAAAAATTGCAGAAACCCGCTTAAAAGAAGCCATTAAACGAGATGAACTGACTGGTCTGTATAATCGCAGTACCTTCTATAAAACCTTTAAACAGGTGCTATTGAAAGCGCAACAACAGCAGACCAAGGCGGGTCTACTGCTGATTGATCTGGATTATTTCCGGCACATCAATGACACCCTAGGTCATATTGCTGGCGATCATCTACTCCATGTTCTGGGTCAGCGTTTCCAGGCCTGTTTCGGCCCGAATACCATTGTGGCCCGTTTGGGTGGAGATGAATTTGCAGTTCTGGTGAAAAATCTGGAAAGTGAAGAACAGCTGCTGGCCACGGCACAACTGGCCTATAGCCAGCTGGATCAACCGATCAATTATATTGGCGACAGTATCAGCAGTGCCATGAGTATTGGCTGTGCTATCTATCCACGTGATGCATTAAATACTTCGAACCTGTTGAAATGTGCCGATATTGCTCTAAATGATCTGAAAAATAGTGGTCGTGGCGGCATCCGCATGTTTAATCAGGACATGTGTGGTTCGCTGGAAAATATGACCAAGCAGCTGACTTTGGCCCGCAAGATTATTCTGGCCGATCAGATCATTCCCTACTATCAACCCAAAGTCCGTCTGTCTGATGGTGTGGTGATTGGTTTTGAAGCACTGTTACGCTGGCAAGATCAGGATCAGCAGGTGCAACTGCCTTCCGAGATTTTTGGTGCCTTTCAGGACTATGAGCTGGCCTCACGTATCAGTGAAACCATGCAACTGAAAGTCTTTGCCGATATGAGTCGCTGGCAGGCCCAAGGACTGGATCTGTTACCGATTTCAATCAATGCTGCACCGGTTGAATTTTTGCGCGATGACTATGCTGAAAAAATGTTGGCCCGCCTGTCCAATTTTGATATTCCTGCGCATAAGGTGGAACTGGAAATTACTGAACAGAGTCTGTCCGAGCATGGTGCCAATTATGTGATCCGGGCCCTGAACCTGCTGAAACAGGCCGGAATCCAGATCTCACTGGATGATTTCGGCACCGGACATTCTTCACTAACCCGTTTACAAGACTATCCGGTGGATTGCATCAAAATTGACCGCAACTTCGTCGAGCGTATGAACAGTGACCCGTCCGCCTTGGCGATTGTCAAAGCCATTACCCAGATTGGTTCCAGTATTGCTTTGGATGTTCTGGTCGAAGGCATCGAAAATACCGAACAACTCGATACCCTGATCCATTGTGACTGTCAGATTGGACAAGGCTTTTATTTCTATCGTCCGATGGCCGGTGCTTCGGCTCAGGCCCTACTGCAGCCGGCAAATCAATAGCTACTTATCGCGGCAAATTAACGCACCCAACGCACGATATAGTCTTCGATGTCGTCTTCAGGAATGTCGGCTTCACTCAGGCAGCGCCCTGCTGCCGACTTGCGTGCCTGAATCACACTTTCCCGTGAACCGCTGATCAGATAATGCCAGGATGGCAGGCTTTTGCCCTGCTCGACCCGGCGATAAGCACAGCTTGAAGGCAACCAGTGAATCGTTTCCAATTTTTCTGGCGTGAGCTGAATACAGTCTGGCACATAGTGCAAACGCTCTGGATAATTGGAGCAACGCGCAGTCGTACAATCCAGCAGTTTGCAGGCCACTTTGGTATAAGCGACTTCCTGGGTATCTTCATCTTCCAGTTTAATCAGGCAACAGAGTCCGCAACCATCACACAAGGCTTCCCACTCGGCTTGCGTGAGTTCGGCAAGGCCATAGTTTTTCCAAAATTCGGGACGTAAAGTATCGGTCATGATCAGGTCGGCGCACTCAAAAATCAGCTGATTATAGCAGCCCAAACCGCGCAGACCTACCGCTCAAATTCTTATTACCATCACGTAAACTATTGTTAAATCATAGACAGTTCGTCAACAAAACACTAACAGTCGCTGGAATCGTTTATTTCTATACTAAATTTGAAAATAAAAACACATGGAGAATATATATGTTTCGCTGGGCTATTATTTTTGCTGTTATTGCATTAATTGCGAGTCTACTTGGTTTCGGTGGAGTAGCAGGCTTATCTAAGGATTTTGCAATTATCTTGTTAGTAATTGCGGTGATTCTTGCGATCGTTGGATTTCTTTCCCGCGGTAAGGTCTAGATTCAGTTTAGATTGAGTCGAAGCAAGTATGATCCTTCGAAAAAAACAAGAGCCTTCTGGCTCTTGTTTTTTTATAGCTTTATTAAGCGAATATCAAGTTCAATATTCACTTAAGGTTTTAAATGACGCGGTCTAAAACCTGCCGCCAGCAAGGCCGCCAGATAGGCCACCACACCAATGACACACAAGATGAGTACTTCTGCGACACGCATCCATTGCGACACATCGGCATTGTACCAACTTAAGGCATAAGCCAAAGCTGCGATCATCACCACATTGGCAAACATGAATTGCAGGAAGATTTTTTTCCAGTGCGGGCCGAAGCGGAAAATATGACGCTTATGCAGATAGTAATAAAGCAGGCCGGCATTCACCATGGCTGAACCGGTCGATGCCAGTGCCAGTGCCATATGTTCTGCTTCCCAATCAATCAGCTTGAAAATACCGATAAAAATCACGTTCAGGATTGCATTGGCAGCCACAGCCATCAGACCGACACGCACCGGTGTTTTGGTATCCTGCTGTGCATAGAAACCCGGGGCAAAGACTTTAATCAACATAAAGGCAATCACACCACCACTCATACATTGCAGCGCCAGAGCCGTCATTTGGGTATCTTCAAAGCTGAACTGACCACGTTCAAACAGGGCCTGAATGATCGGGGTCGACAGCATAAACAAGGCAATACTGGCCGGTAAACCTGCCATTACAATCACTTTAGCGGCCCAGTCCATCATGCCACGGAATTTTTCTGGATTCTGCTCGGTATGTCGTGCCGATAAAGATGGCAAAATGACAGTACCAATCGCTACACCAATCAGGCCAAGCGGCAACTCGGTCATGCGCTCGGCACTATACAGCCAGGACACCGAACCATCCTGCATAAATGAAGCCCAGATGGTATTCAGCAGCAGGTTAATTTGCGTGACGGATACACCAAATAAAGCCGGCAGCATCAACTTCATGATGCGATCCACGCCTTCATGCTTGAAGTCAATTTTAGGTGGAATCAGCAGATTTTTACGCCACAGTTCAGGAATCTGAATCGCCAGCTGTAAAATACCGGCAATGATGACTGCCCAGCCCAGTGCCATAATCGGCTCTGCCATATGCGGAGTCAGCCAGAGCGCGCCAGCAATCATGGCCACATTGAGCAAGACCGGTGCAAAGGCCGGTGTACTAAAAGAACCATAACTGTTCAGAATACTGCTGGCAAAAGCCGTCAGTGACATGAACAGTAAATAAGGAATGGTCAGGCGGAACATGTCAGTCGCCAAGGCAAATTTTTCAGGATCGCTATGGAAACCGGGCGCATAGATATACATGATCAACGGTGCAGCAATCACTGCGAACATGGTCAGCAGACTCATTACCGTTGCCAGACAGCCAAATACCCGGCTAATCAGAATCTGCACTTCGGCATGGGTACGACTGGTTTTGTATTCGGTCAAAACCGGAATAAAGGCCTGTGAAAATGCCCCTTCAGCAAATAATCGCCTGAAAAAGTTTGGGATACGAAATGCGACCACGAAGGTATCGAAGTCCTTACCCGCACCAAAGACATTCAGTAAAACAATATCTCGAACCAATCCCAGTACACGTGACAACATGGTCATCGCACTGACAATGACGGTCGAACGCCAAAGCGCCATCCTATTCACCTAATGTATAAATTTGTGGCTATTGTAATGAAACCTCTGTCAGAAGTTCATTGCTTAATTGCATCCCTCAAGCGAAGTTGAGGTATTTTTATAATGCTGTAACTGGCAACGAAAATCAGCCCAGTTAAAATACGGTCCCGGATCGGTCTTACGGCCCGGGGCAATATCCGAATGTCCGGCAATATGCTGCTGAATTTTAGGATAATAATCTTGCAAACAGGCAGTGACTTTGATCAAGGCGGCATACTGTACCGGTTCAAAAGGCAAGTCGTCACTGCCTTCCAGCTCGATGCCAATCGAATAATCATTACATTCTTTTTTACCCAAATAGGTCGAACGTCCAGCATGCCAGGCACGGTCATTAAAATTGACGAATTGCAGTACCTCACCAGAACGTAAAATCAGCAGATGGGTCGAAACCTGCATCCCTTCAATGCTTTGAAAATAGGGATGGACTGACCAATCCAGTTGATTTTGAAAAAACTGTTCAATATAACCGCCGCCAAACTGTGAGGGTGGCAGACTGATGTTATGCACTACAATGAGCTGAATCTCGGTATTGTCCGGACGCTGGTTAAAATTGGGAGAGGGAATGTGACGTGCGCCCATCAGTTGTCCATTCTTAACCTGAAACTCGGCTGCCTGTTGCATAAAACCATTCTCTCCAAAAATAAAATCTGCACGATCAGGGTTGCAGCCGGCTTCATGCTAAAACTTTCAGGCATAAATCTCAATTCATCCCGGCAGACTGTAGGAAAAATCGCTCATTTTTTATGTAACAGTGCTAAGATAATGCGCAATTTTCACGGCTTAAAAGATACGGAAATACTCATGCGCATATCTCAAGCGTTGCTAGACCAGTCGATTCAGATCAATATCCAACAGGCACTTTCAGAAGATATTGGTGACGGTGATATTACTGCCCTGCTGACCCCTGAAGATGAACAGGCCACTGCCACGATCATCAGCCGTGAAGATATGGTACTGGCCGGGCAACCTTGGGTGAATGCCTTGATTCAGGCCTATGATCCAAGTGTTGAAGTGATCTGGCTAAAAAATGAGGGGGATCAGGTTCAAGCCAATGAAACTTTCCTGAAACTGGCCGGTTCTGCACGCAGTTTATTGACTGTGGAACGTCCTGCGCTGAATTTTGTCCAGACACTGTCTGCCGTTGCGACCAAAACAGCGCATTATGTCAAACAATTGGATGGCTTAAATACCAAGCTGCTGGATACCCGTAAAACCCTTCCTGGCCTGCGTATTGCACAAAAATATGCCGTTGCCATTGGTGGTGGGCAGAATCATCGTCTGGGTTTATTCGATGCCTTTTTGATTAAAGAAAATCATATTATGGCCGCTGGCGGAATTGTTCAGGCGATTGCCAAGGCACACCAGATTGCGCCGGGCAAACCGGTCGAAGTGGAAGTGGAAACCTGGGATGAGTTGAATCAGGCCTTAGAGGCCAATGCGGATATCGTGATGCTGGATAATTTCAGCCAGCAGCAAATGATTGAGGCAGTACAGCATGTGGCCGGCCGCTGCAAACTGGAAGCATCTGGCAATATCACCATTGATAATTTACGTGAAGTTGCCAGTAGCGGTGTCGATTATATTTCGATGGGTGTTTTGACCAAAGATGTCAAAGCTGTGGATTTATCGATGCGATTTAATGCTGAAGCCTAAATTCGATAGATGACCATTGAGGGTGCGAAGCACCCTTTTCTGATTTTTAGAAATTTTTTTGCATATATTTTGCTCAATTTTCTATTTTAGACCTTAATCATCATCGTCGTCCCGATTACCTCGACGATCGCGGTCATCATCGTCACCATCACGGTCGTTATATCTCCCATTATCCTCATCACGATCCTGATTTAACACTGAACGCTCGTCATCTTCACGATTATTGCCCCAGTCACAGGCGCTTAGTCCAAACATTCCCAGCAAAGACATTGCACAAATCCACTGTTTCATCTCGCATTCCTCATGGTGATATCGTTTGAATATCGGGGTAAAATAGCTCTGGATCTAGCCGATTCATGTCGGAATTTTGTCAGGAAGTTTTGTGCTGCATTTTCAATGGAGCTGTATTCTGAAATTTCCGGCATAAAAAAACGCATCCTGAGATGCGTTTTATATTTGGCAGGAATGAATTACCAGCCCAAAGCTTGTTGCTGTTTTTTTACCAGCTCCTGAATGCCTTTCTCGGCCATTTCCAGCATGGCATCCGATTGGGCACGGGTAAATGGTTTGTCTTCCGCAGTGCCCTGAATTTCAATAAATTCACCGGCCTGTGTCATCACCACGTTCAAATCGGTTTGACAGTTCGAATCTTCTTCATAGCAAAGATCCAGTAATACTTCATCTTTGAAAATACCAACAGAAACCGCAGCCACCAGACCTTTTAATGGATCATGTTTGATTTTCTTTCTTTCCAGCAAAACATTCATGGCATCGACCAGCGCCACCGCAGCACCGGTAATCGCTGCAGTACGGGTACCGCCATCAGCCTGAATCACATCACAGTCAATGGTAATGGTATTTTCACCCAGCTTTTTCAGGTCAACCATTGAGCGCAAGCTACGACCGATCAGACGCTGGATTTCCTGGGTACGGCCACTCTGTTTGCCACGTGCCGCTTCGCGGTCGCTACGGGTATGGGTTGAACGTGGCAACATGCCATATTCAGCCGTCACCCAGCCCTGGCCCTGACCTTTCAGGAAACGTGGAACAGAACTCTCTACACTGGCAGTGCACAGTACTTTGGTATGACCAAACTCAACCAATACCGAGCCTTCCGCATAACGTGTATAGTTACGGGTAATTTTCACTTCACGTAATTGATCTAATGCTCGTTGGTCGATACGCATGATAAGTCCTGTATAGGCTAAAAATAATTGCGGCTCAGTATAACAGAAGCCTTTGCCAAGATTGGTCAGCCGGATGATTGATTTACAAAATCGATGCATCAGAGTGCGGTTAAATATCGAAATTCTGCCGACCTGTGGCGCTACGATTTGCCTTAATTTTTGCTAGACTAAATCTCCCCTTGAGGAAACCCATTTATGTCCTTACGTGAAGATCGCAAGCAGCAAAGCCATCAGGCGCTACTGGATGCCACACTGGCCTTGAGCAGTCAGGGTCGCGCTTTTAGCACCATCAGTCTGCGTGAAGTCGCGCATGCCGTTGGACTGGTGCCCACGGCATTTTATCGGCATTTTCAGGATATGGAGCAGTTGGGACTAGAGCTGCTGGATCAGGTCGCGATTCATCTCAAGGGAGTGCTGAATCAACTGGGACAGGCCTATCTGTATCAGCCCAATACCCGGACTAAAACCGGAATTGAGCTATTTTTTCAGGCAGTCGAATATCACCCTGAACCCTGGATTTTTTTTGTTGCAGAACGCTGGGGGGGCTCGGCAGTGTTACGTGCAGGAATAGAACGGGAAATTCGTTTTTTGACTGAAGATGTCATGCATGAACTGGAAAAAATGCAAGCCGCCCAGCATATCCAGTCTTCGCAAGATTTGCAGGCACTGGCACAGATGCTGATTGATCTGTCGCTGAACTGGGCCATGGGCTGGATTCATCTGCAACATCAGGCTGATCCAGAGCTACGCCGCACCCAATCCAATGTCTTTAAAACCCAAAGCGTGCTACAGATGCAGCTTTTATTGCGAGGGATTTTGCACTGGCATCGAATTCCGACAAAAACAGCAGATCCCTCAATCAGTACAGAAACAAGTACTCCCCCCATCTGAATAAAAAAACCTGCATTATTGATGCAGGTTTTTTACGGATACTCGGTTATTTCTTATTTGGCTTTACGCTCTTTTTCAATCAGGTAATTCACCACCTGAATTACTTTGGCATCATTGCCCTGCACAATATATTTACCATTGACAGTCACCGCCGGTACGCCGCTTAACTGATATTGAGCAGCCAGATTTTTGGCCTGCGCAATTTTTGACGAAATCGGGAATGATTTATAAGTCGTGTTAAATTTTGCTTCAGAAATACCATAACGGGTATAGAACTTGGCCAGTTGTGCCTGTTCTAAAATTGGACGCTGCTTGTCATGAATATCATGGAATAACTGCAAATGGGCTTTTTGACGCACACCCAAGGCTTCAGACACATAATAAGCACGCGCTGCCTGTTCCCAGAGTGGATTCATTGCAGCAGGCGTACGCACAAAACGCACATCTTTTGGTAATTTTTTCAACCAGCTTTGCATATGTGGCTCAAGCGTGAAACAGTGGCCACAGCCATACCAGAAGAATTCACGTACTTCAATTTTGCCCGGTTTTTCGACTTTGACTGGTTTTGCGACCACCTGATAGTCCTGACCTGCCACAAAATTGGCCATCGCACTGCCAGAAAAGGCCAAAACAGATGCGGCAACAGCGCCTAAAAGGAATTTTTTCATTGGGATTATCGTCCTCTAAATCATTATGTTTAGTGTATGGGTTCACTATAAATCAATTATGCCGATTTCGTTTTCATTCTGTGAACTTTTTTGCTGCTTTTATCGCTTTTTCTGCCAGAAACGCTACACTAAAGCATCGGACTGATTTTCAAGGTTAAATCAGTTTCTCTGGCCATTTGGCCTCTATATTTTTAGCTAATCACAACTGATTGAGGTGACCACGATGTCGCAATTGAATGTTGATCCACAAGAAATTGCCAAGTTTGAAGCATTTGCAGCTATATGGTGGGATCAGCATTCCGAGTTCCGCCCCTTGCACATGATTAATCCACTACGTTTAAACTGGATTGATGAACATGCGGGTGGCCTGAGCGGCAAGAAAATCCTCGATGTTGGTTGTGGCGGTGGCATTCTGGCCGAAAGCATGGCGCGTCGCGGTGCCGATGTACTGGGGATTGATATGGGTGCTGCGCCGCTGAATGTGGCGCGGATTCATGCCGAACAGGAAGGCGTGACCAATATCGAATATCGTCAGATCCCGGTTGAACAACTGGCCGATGAACAGGCTGGCCAATACGACATCGTGACCTGTATGGAAATGCTGGAGCACGTACCCGATCCGGCCTCGATCATTCAGGCCTGTCACAAGCTGGTCAAGCCAGGCGGCCATGTGTTCTTCTCGACCATTAACCGCAATCCAAAATCGTATTTATTTGCCATTATTGGTGCAGAATATGTGCTGCGGATGCTGGCCAAAGGCACGCATGATTACAGCAAATTTATCAAGCCCTCCGAGCTGGCGCACGATATTCGCAATGCCGGCTTGAAACTCAAAGACATGACCGGTCTGCACTACAATCCGCTGACCAAACGCTACTGGCTGGCACCGAATGTCGATGTCAACTATATGGTCTATACCGTGAAAGATAGCGCAGCAGAGACCACAGCATGAAGGCCGTTCTGTTTGACCTCGATGGTACCCTGATTGATACCGCGGCCGATTTTATCCGGATTATCCAGCAGATGTGCCGTGAAGAAGGCCGGATGCCGGTCGAACCCGAGCTGATCCGGACGCAGGTCTCCGAAGGCGCGCGCGCCATGGTGAAACTGGTCTATCCGGAACTGGAACTGGAAGATCCGGTATTTCTGCAACATCGTCAGCGCTTTCTGGACATGTACGGCGCAGACATTGCAGTCGATACCGATCTGTTTAAGGGCATGTATCCGTTACTGGAACAGCTGGAAGCACAGGATGTTCCCTGGGGTATCGTCACCAATAAACCACGCTGGCTCAGTGAGGCTTTACTGAAAGCACTGAATTTAAGTGAACGCTGTGCCGTGCTGGTCTGTCCGGAAGATGTCACCCGAACCAAGCCTGATCCTGAACCGATGTATCTGGCTGCCAAGCAACTGAATCTTGCGACTGAAGACTGTATTTATATCGGCGATCATCCGCGCGATATTGATGCGGGGCGTCATGCCAAGATGCCAACCGTTCTGGCAGCTTATGGTTATTTACCACTGCAATACAAAGATGACTTAACAGCCTGGCAAGCCGACTATATAGTGGATACTGTTGCAGAATTACATCAGCTGATTCAGACCTTGCTACTCAAACAGCCGACTGCGGTATCTTAAAAGCTTAAAACTGAACAATAAAAAATGAGGAGGTAGATAGTGAAATATTCAGCATATCAACCTCGCCCCGATCTGCTCAAAGATCGTATTATCCTGATCACAGGTGCGGGCGATGGCATTGGACGTGCAGCAGCAATCAGTTATGCCTTGCATGGCGCAACTGTGGTGCTGCATGGACGTACCTTAAACAAACTCGAAGTCATCTATGATGAAATTGAAAGTTTAGGTGCGCCGCAACCTGCCATCTTGCCGCTACAGCTTTCTAGCGCCTCGGAACGTGATTATGAACTTTTGCTGGATACCCTGAATCGTCAGTTTGGCCGTCTGGACGGAATTCTGCATAATGCCGGGATTTTAGGTGAACGGGTTCCGCTGGCGGATTATCCGGTGAATGTCTGGGATGATGTCATGGCGGTCAATCTGCGGGCACCTTTTATCATGACCCAGGCGCTGTTGCCCTTATTAGAAAAATCCGAGCATGCTTCGGTGGTGTTTGCCAGTTCAGGTGTAGGCCGCGAAGCCCGCGAACGCTGGGGCGCTTATTCGGTGTCTAAAATTGCCATTGAAGCGGTGAACCAGTTATTTGCCAAAGAGCAGGTGCATCCGAATATCCGCTATAACTGCATCAATCCCGGGGCAACACGGACTGCCATGCGTGCCAGGGCCTATCCCAATGAAGATCCCAAGACCCTGCCAACACCAGATTCGATTATGCCGGCCTATCTGTATCTGATGGGCGATGACAGCCTGCATATGAATGGTCAGAGTATCGATGCCCAGGATTAAGCTTATTCAGGTTGAACTAAGGGAGCGATAGCTCCCTTTTTCTATGCATGTACGTCTTAAACAGCGCCTCAATCTGGAGTAATGCTGGTCAGATCACATTGAATTTCACCCAAATTACCGCATACTAAGCCCCAACAAATTTCACTCGAGTGCATCATGACTGAATTAAACAATATTACGGTGACCAACTTAGACGATGGCATGGTGTCACTGCTGATCGATCAGCAGCCGATTTCAGAAAAATACGGTACCAAGTTTGAAGCCAGCATTGTGGAAGACCTCAAGGCACTCGAAAATGGTCATAAACTCAAATTATTCGAGCAGTTCGTTTTTTCACATACGGATCTGAATTTTGAACATGCCTATTATTATGTGACCGGAATTGAAAAATTAGACGATCGCTATCGTCTGGCCAAGCATTTTGTTTATCGCATTAAAATTGAAGGCCAACCCGAAATCGAGCATGTAATCAGCAATCAGGGGAAAGCCATGACTGCCGAAGATGTCCGTAGCTTTATTCAGGCACATGTACAGAAATCACTTAACGATTATACCGATCTGAATTACGCATATTAAAAGCCACGCAATTTATATATATGAGGGCACTTCTTAAAAAGTGCCTTTTTTTAGCCTGTGTTTTATCAGCCTGACAATCAATCGATTTTTTATATCAAATTTATAAAATTATTCGGTTTTTCAAATAAATTGTTCTGAGCTATGCTTTTCTGATCCCATATAGCTTAAATCAGGAACACAGCATGGCTGACCAAAAACGTAAAATTGACACCATTCGCCGCATCGAACATTTGCAGTTATCCGAGGCTCTCATTGTGGCACTCGATGATGCAGTTCAAGCTGAATCGGTGGCTGCAGCGATTCAGTCCTTGCAAGGTTTGACCGAGCAATGGAATTAATATCCAGAAAGTTTTTAGAATTTTCTGTGTTTTAAGCCGATCATAAATCGTTTCGGTGTGACTTCAATGCTGTTTTTTTGAGCTAAATCATCGATTTTAGCTTGCATGTTTGCCCTCACTTTGATGAGATAAGAACTAGGCTCAGCCTGTCGGGTCATCGGACAAATGCGCAGCCTAAGCTCATGTAAAATCATGACATAATCATAATATCTCTGCATTTGTTATAAAACTGGTGCCTGTTCTTCACAGTTTCTCTGTAATCTTTCCGTATATTAGACACAGTAGAACATGAACAATTTAATGAGGGTTCAACATGAAAAAGGTTTTGGTGGCATTAGCGATCTCCTGCAGTACATTCATGCTGAGTCATGTTGCAATAGCCTCCCCTCATTTCAATGCTGAATCACAAATGGATAGCCGTCATGGGCATGGCAAGAAAGGCCGTGAATTCCGTGAAAATGATCAAGGGCAACATGATAAACGCCGTATGCGTGAAGAACGCGGGGTCAAACGCCTGCAACAGCTCAGATGGCAGCCTGGCTATGTCATGCCGCAGCATTATCGTGGCAATGGCTATAAAGTCGAATATAAAGAGCATAACCTGCCTCGACCAGATCGCAAACAGCAGTGGTATAAAATTAATAATGACTATATTCTGGTCAATTCTGAAAATAACAGCATTATCCGGATTGTGGGGGATTAATTCACCATCCTGTTCAAGCTCCGATCCTCTTATCGACTCAACCATGTTTGGGTCTTTTTTATTTTCAGCAATTGAAATTTTTTGAATTAAAACTCCTGCTGATTTTCACACTTTTGGTTCAAGTGATTTATCTTCTAAATTTCTTCATGAATTTAACAATTTAACTAAATAGCCCTCACGCTTTCTATGTACTTATTCGCTAATTTAATCTCATCGAAATCAGATCTACATTTTAGGTGAGAGCCATGAAAAAAGTCCTAACTACAATTGCGTTATCCCTAAGTGCTTTGTTGGCTACTTCTGCAATGGCAGCACCACAGCATGACCCGCGTTATAACCATAATCCGCATAAACCGGCACCGCACTGGAATGCCAAAGACAGTAAAAAATGGAATGACGACCGTCGCTGGAATGATGACCGCCGCCATAACAACCGTATGGTTAATCCAAGCCGTGACTGGCGCGTAGGACAAAGCTTACCGCGTCAATACGATAACAAGCGTTTTGAAGTGAGTGATCGCGAAGCTCGCCGTTTACCGAATACCGGCCGTTTCCAGCAATGGTACAAAGTCAACAATGACTACGTTCTGGTCAATGAACGTAGCAATAGAATTGTACGAATCATCAATTAATTTTTCTCCATTGCTGCTCGTCTTGCAGACACCTGAAGTCCCCTTCAGGTGTTTTTTTATTTCTGCACTTCCACTTGCGTTTTTTTTCATTAGAATCAAAGCTGGATCTTCAATCATTGAAATAGGCACAGGCATGACTTCAGCAGAAACCTCACACAGCACAACATTGCAATATGTGCACTGGTTTCGCCATTCTGCGCCTTATATCAATGCGCACCGCAACAAAACCTTTGTGATCATGTTTGATGGTGAAGCGGTCTTAAATGACAATTTTCAACATATCATTCACGATATCGCCTTATTGCACTCTTTGGGCATTCGGCTGATTCTGGTACATGGTGCACGTCCACAAATTAACCAGAATCTGGCCCAGAGCCAGATCAGTACGCCCTTTCATCAGCAGCGCCGGGTAACCACACGTGAATCCTTAAGCTGTGTGATGAATGCGGTCGGTTCGATTCGTCTGCAAATTGAAGCCCTGCTGTCTATGGGACTGGCCAACTCACCGATGTATGGTGCCCGTATTGATACGGTTTCAGGAAATTTTGTGACGGCCAAACCTTATGGCATTCGTGATGGCATAGATTTTCAGCTCACTGGTGAAGTCCGCGCGGTCGATACCGATGCGATTCAGCGACATCTGGACAGCCATAATATTGTGGTGCTTGGCCCGACTGGTTATTCCACCACCGGCGAAGTTTTTAATCTATTGGCTGAAGAAGTTGCGACCAAAACTGCGATTCGACTGAAGGCAGATAAGCTGATTTTTCTGGGCAAGCAGCATGGTTTAATGGACAGTAACGGCCAGCTCAAACGCGAAGTCACCCCGAAACAGCTGGATGACTATATTCCGGCAGAACAAGATGGGCTTGAAAGAGGCTTGCAACTTAAGGCAGCACAAGAGGCCTCCATGAACGGCGTACATCGGGTGCACCTGATTTCCTATGCCTATGATGGTGCGCTACTTGAAGAGCTGTTTACCCGTGATGGTTCTGGCACCTTGGTCACTGACGCGCATTATGAAGAAGTGCGAATGGCAGATATTCAGGATGTCGGTGGCCTGATCGGCTTGCTGCGTCCATTAGAAGAAGAAGGGATTCTGGTCTATCGTTCCCGTGAACGTCTGGAAAATGAAATTAACCAGTTTGCCGTGATTGAACGGGATGGCATGATTCTGGCCTGTGCAGCCCTTTACCCGATTCCGACCACGGGCGATGAATTACGTTCTGCAGAAATTGCCTGTGTCGCAGTGCATCCAAGTTATCGCCAGTCCAATCGCGGTAGCCAGATCTTGCATTATCTTGAAGAAAAAGCCAAAAGCATGCAGATTCAGCAGCTGTTTATTTTAACCACGCGTACCGCGCACTGGTTTCTGGAACAGGGCTTTGAACCAGCTTCAGTCGATGACCTGCCGGATGCGCGTCAGGCATTTTATAATTATCAACGCAATTCAATCGTTTGTAAAAAGTCACTTTAAGGTGACTTTTTCTTTGAGTGCCTTAGCTTAATTTCAGATAAAGATATCTGACAATCCCAATTTAAATTTTAAAATGCCATTGCTGCTTTTTAGCTAAATATATCAGCAGATTGAATTTATAAAAATAAATATATATTTCATAAGCCTGATTGATTTTATTGGTAAATCTTCATTGTCATATAAATCACTTTTTTGCATAAGTTTTGCACTTTTTTATTTATCTTTTTTCTTCATTAGAAATTCCTGAATAGTTATTTTTTTAGAAAAACAAAAACGATTAGCGTATGTCTAGGTTTTTCATTCGCTATTTTCTATTTTCGGGAGCTTTACTTCATGCGCCAATCTAATATTCAGTTTTTAGCAAAAACTGCGGTACTCGGTACTGCAATGGCTGGCGTCATGATGCTTTCTGGCTGTTCAAAACAGGAAGATAGCACCACCCTGAATATTGGTTTTCAAAAATACGGCGTACTGCCAATTTTAAAAGAACGCGGCACGCTAGAAACCTCATTAAAAAAACAAGGCGTAAATGTGAAATGGGTGGAGTTTCCGGCTGGCCCACAGTTACTTGAAGGCCTGAATGTCGGCAGCGTGTCTTTTGGTGAAGCAGGTGAAGCACCCCCAATTTTTGCCCAGGCGGCCAACTCAAATCTGGTCTATGTCGCAAACCAGCCACCAGCGCCTAAAGCCGAAGCCCTAATTGTACCGAAAGACTCCCCGATTCAATCGATTCAGGATCTGAAAGGCAAACGTGTGGTCTTGAACAAAGGTTCCAACGTGCATTATTTACTGTTGAAAGTTCTTGAAGCCAACAATCTGAAACTCAGCGATATTGAAGTGATTTACCTGCCACCCTCTGATGCACGTGCAGCTTTTGAACGTGGTGCAGTGGACGCTTGGGTGATTTGGGATCCATTCTTTGCCGCTGCTGAACATCAAATTGGCGCGCGTGTGATTGCCACGGGTGAGAACATCGTGAGCAATCACCAATTTTATCTGGCAGATCGCAAGTTCGCAGAAAGCCATCCTCAGGTGGTACAGGCAGTCGTCAATGAACTGAATCTGACCACGGACTGGGTTGCAAAAAACCAGGATGCAGCAGCCAAACTTCTGCAACAACCGACCGGTCTGGCCGTTGATGTCTTAAAAACCTCGATTTCCCGTATGGGCTTTGGCGTTAAACCTCTCACGACTGACGTGATTCAAAAACAGCAACAGGTGGCAAATGCGTTTTATGCGCAGCAGCTGATTCCACAAAAGCTGAATATTGATGCAGCGATTATTAAATAACAACAGAATAATTCGGGAATACAGATGAGTCATTTAAAAACGGTTTCCTACCTCAGTTTAGCCTTATGCAGCTTGGCTCTGACTGCTTGCCGGAAACAGAAGCCACAGCAAAGCACTGCTGCAGAACATACAGCACGGCAACAGGTTCAAAGCATTGCGATGAGTTTTCAGAAATCAGCCTTGAATCTGCTGGTAGCACGCAATGACAAGCTGACCTGTTCCAGCGGGTTCAATTAATTCCTAATCACATTAGCGTCCAGCAACAGATTTGGTCGCCTACTACTCCACATTAATTTCTGAGCAATTTAATTTTAAGGATATCGAGCATGAAAATTTTCTGGTTTATCCCAACACATGGTGACAGTCGCTACTTGGGCACCAGCAAAGGTGCACGCCAAGTCGATCATGCCTATATGAAGCAGATTGCAGTTGCGGTCGATAACTTAGGTTATGAAGGTGTCCTGATTCCTACAGGTCGTTCATGTGAAGATCCTTGGTTAACAGCTGCCAGCCTGATTGATGCAACGAAAAAACTAAAATTCCTGGTGGCACTTCGTCCCGGGGTGACCACACCTGCGCTGGCGGCACGTATGGCTGCAACCTTTGACCGTTTATCCAATGGCCGGGTGCTGCTAAATCTGGTTACTGGTGGTGATGAGCAGGAGCTAAAAGGTGATGGCGTCTATGAAGATCACAAAACCCGCTATAAAACTGCCACTGAATACACCACCATCTGGCGTGAAATTCTGAAGCGTTCACATACTGGTGAAAGCTTCACTTTCCACGGCGAACGCTTAAGTGTCGATGATGCCAAACTCCTCTATCCACCTGTACAACAGCCACATCCGCCGCTCTGGTTCGGTGGTTCTTCAGATGATGCGGTTGAGCTGGCCACCGATCAGGTGGACACTTACCTGACCTGGGGTGAACCACCAGCAGCAGTCAAAGAAAAAATTGAAAATGTCCGTGCCAAGGCAGCCGCTAAGGGTCGTGAACTGAGCTACGGTATCCGCCTGCATGTGATTGTGCGTGAAACCAATGAACAGGCTTGGGCAGCAGCAGAAGAACTGATTCAATATGTCGATGATGCCACCATTGCAGCGGCCCAAGCCAAGTTCAAATCTATGGATTCGGTCGGTCAGCGTCGTATGGCTGAACTGCACAATGGTGACCGTAGCAAGCTGGAAGTATCGCCAAACCTCTGGGCCGGTGTAGGACTGGTGCGTGGTGGCGCAGGTACGGCACTGGTTGGTGACCCGGAAACTGTCGCAGCACGTATTCAGGAATATGCGGATTTAGGAATTGATACTTTCATTTTTTCTGGTTACCCGCATCTGGAAGAATCCATCCGTTTTGCTGAACTGGTGTTCCCATTCCTTCCACTGGAAACCCAGAAAAAATTGGCTCAACCGAACTTGACGGGTCCATTCGGTGAAATCGTAGCGAATAACTACACACCGGATGAGAACAAGCAGGCTGAGAAAATTCAGGAGTCTGCTTAATGTCGAAAGTCGTTTCCGTTGAAACCCTCTTAGAAAAGCAGGTTTCACGTGGAACAATTCTGGGGCGGCATTTGCTGCCCTGGCTGGTTCCAGTTGTATTGATTGCCATTTGGCAAATTGCTTCCAGCACAAGTCTACTGGAAAGCCGGATTTTGCCTGCACCCAGTGCAGTGATTTTGGCCTTCTGGAATTTATTGCTCAGCGGCGAGCTCCAGACCCATGTACAAGTCAGCGCAGGACGTGCCATCAGCGGCTTATTGGTCGGTGGTGGTTTGGGCCTGTTATTGGGTCTGTTAAATGGTTCATCCAAAATTGCTTCTACCCTGCTCGACACCACCTTGCAGATGATCCGCAACATTCCGGCGCTTGCGCTGATTCCATTGGTGATTCTCTGGTTCGGCATTGATGAATCCGCCAAACTGTTTTTAGTCGCGATCGGGGTATTTTTCCCGATTTATATCAATACCTATCACGGAATTCGCTCAGTCGATCCCCAATTGATCGAGATGGGTAAAAGCTACGGCCTCACGCGTTGGCAGCTGTATAAAGAGATTATTCTCCCGGGAGCAATGCCTTCCATTTTAGTCGGGCTACGCTTTTCTCTAGGGCTGGTCTGGGTGCTTTTGATTGTTGCCGAAACGATTTCTGCCCAGTCCGGTATTGGCTATATGACCATGAATGCACGCGAATTCCTGCAAACGGATATCGTCCTGGTCGGTATTTTACTCTATGCCCTGCTCGGTAAACTGGCCGATGTGCTGGCAGTCGCCTTAGAACGATTCCTGCTGCGCTGGCATGCCGGCTATCAAAAATAAATTGAAATGAGGAGCATGTAATGACTGATCTGAGTTTAGGGCGTCATGTCAATGACCCGATTGCACCACCCGAGCAACCTGCGAAAGATATCAATCCGAATGCAGCCCTTGGTGCCGAAATCATTATTGAACAATTGCACAAATTTTATGGTTCAGTCAAAGTTCTGGAAGATCTGGATCTGCATATTCAACCGGGCGAATTTCTAGCGATTGTCGGTCGTAGTGGTTGTGGTAAAAGTACCCTTTTGCGCCTGATTGCTGATCTGGAAAAACAGAGTTATGGCGAAATCAAGTTTAAATCCGCACGGCATATCCGTGAAGGAATTACTGCAGATGATATTCGGGTGATGTTTCAAGACCCGCGCCTGCTGCCATGGCGTAGCATCGAACAGAATGTACAATTAGGCCTCGGCAAAGAGCAACATGCCAAAGCTTCACACATGCTGGAAAAAGTGGGCTTAAAAGAAAAAGCCGGGCTGTGGCCATCACAGTTGTCTGGCGGTCAACGTCAACGGACGGCCCTAGCACGTGCATTATCGCATCAGCCCCGTATTCTGCTGCTGGATGAACCACTCGGCGCCCTGGATGCCCTGACACGTCTGGAGATGCAAAACCTGATCGAACGCTTATGGACCGAGCAAGGCTTTACCGCGATTCTGGTGACTCATGATGTCAGTGAGGCAGTGCAACTGGCAGACCGGATTATCCTGCTGGATAAGGGTCATATTGCCAAAGAGTTTCGGGTTGGCTTGCCACGTCCACGGCAAAAAAGTCTGAAATTTGCAGAACTGGAACAGCAAGTCTTACAGGCAGTTTTGGCCACCTAAATATCCGATGAAGCCCAGAATAGGGGAGTTTTGGGTTTCATCTTCAAGCCAAGTCCTGAGCTGAATTTAAAACTGCAGGCTAATCTGGGTCATAAAAGCATTCATTTTTTGACTCTATTTCAAAATAAAAATATTTCAATAATTTAAGTATTTTCATAAACTTGCATTTTTTGCTCTGGCTTGATGCATTTAAGCCATTTTAAATATTGATCTAGAGAATAAATCATCATTATTCAAAAAATTAGCCATGGACTGTGTGCACAAATCTGATGATTTGCCGTACAATTGAGGATTCCCATTTTTTCATTGTTTTTTATATTTGCTAATGGAACAAAAAAAGAGTACTCAAAAACGCAACCAGCTGCTGAATGCTGCACTAGATGTATTTTCCCTGTACGGTTTTAATGGGGCAAGTCTAGATGAAATTGCACAGATTGCAGAAATGCATAAGTCGAATATTTTCTATTATTATGAAAATAAAGAAGCCCTCTATGTAGAGGTATTGACCACCGTTCTACAAAAATGGCTGGCGCCTTTACAAACCCTTGAGGCCGAACTTGAGCCTGAAGAAGCGATTACCAACTATTTAATGCAAAAAATTGAAGTATCGCGTACCCAGCCTAAAGCATCTCGTTTGTTTGCTTTAGAGGTGATCCAAGGCGCACCGCATATACTGGAAATTTTAAAAGGCCCGCTAAAGAAACTGGTGAAGCGTAAGGCCAAAGTCATTTCTAACTGGCAGGAACAGGGCAAGATTTCAGCAGATATCGATCCTGAATTGCTGATTCTGAATATTTGGGCCCTTACCCAGAACTATGCGGATTTTTCGACCCAGATGGAAATGGTGACAGGGAAAACCTTGCGTAACCGCAGTATGCAGCAACGCATTATCCAGCATACGGTCAATATGATGTTATACGGCGTGATTCCACGTACGGATAAATAAGCAAGCGCTTCTGATTGGCATACGACCATAGCTGCTATGGTCGCCGAGCAAACTTACCCTTCTCTCTTATTTTACCATTCGATATAAATCTAATAACTTTTTCGCACCCAGTAACAGGTTTTCTTCCCAGTCCAGATGCGCAGTCTCATTGGCCCCATCCGTAATATACTTGACTGAAATCAGGCGAACACCGAGCTTCTTACACACTTTTGCCAAGGCATAACCTTCCATATCGACCAGATGACATGGCACTTTCGCACTACCGGTTTCAAAACTGTCGCCTGTCCCGCAAATTCCTTTGGGTAAATGTTCAAAGAAAGCCTCCAGTTCAATCGCGGCAGGATAATCCTGATCCATGGGTGTTACGCCGACTTCAAAACCGAGTGGTGAAACATCCATATCACGCTGTACAAACTGACTGACTTCAATCAGGTCATGAGCATTAAAATGCGAGCTGCCGGCTGTACCCAAATTCAGCAAGGTTGTGCAGCCCGTTTTTTGAATCACCTCGAAGGCTTTAAAGGCTGCGTTCACTTTACCAATCCCGCTGTAATGCACATTTATGCCTTGAGCTTCAAACAAGCCTTTTGATTCATTGGGTAGCGCCATGATGAGTGCCAGATTGGACATTTGAAATACCTGATACAAAGAAAAATACAAAGAAAAGCGCTGACATTAGAAAGCAAAATTCGCTGAATGAAAAGCAGGAATGCGCTGATCGGATCCATTTAAAGCGTCGAAAAACAATCTGATTTGATATTCAGGAAAATGAATTTTCAAGAAAAATATTGCATAAAAACACAACAACAAGACGAAACGGCGAGATTATGGCAATATATAGCCTCTCGATATTTCCAAGCACTTGATTTGCCCATGCAGCTGCTCCGTCTAAATGCTTTAGCATCTCATTCTGAACTACCCAAAACGGCCGTGACAATCGGCAATTTTGACGGCGTGCATTTAGGTCATCAGGCGATGATCCGTCAGCTGCAACAAGTGGCTGAAGCACAGGGCTTAAAATCTGTTGTAATGATTTTTGAGCCGCAACCGCTTGAATATTTTAAGGGTTATGAAGCCCCACCGCGGATTTCATCCTTACGTGAAAAAGTCGAATATCTGACTGAACTCGGTGTGGACTATATTGCGGTGGCAAAATTCGATCATACTTTTCGCAGCCTGACTGCAGAAGCCTTTGCCGACATTTTAAAAGAAAAACTCAATGCACAGCATCTGGTTTTAGGTGATGACTTTCACTTCGGTAAAAACCGTCAGGGCAATAGCGAATTCCTGCGCAATTATGGTTTCCAAGTCACCAATTTAAGCACCATTGCTTTAGAGGGTGAACGGGTCAGTTCAACCCGGATTCGTCAAACTTTACAAGCAGGCGATTTAGCCCTTGCTGCCAGATTACTCGGCCGACCCTATAGCATTACCGGACGGGTGCAATACGGCGATCAGATTGGCCGAACCATTGATTTCCCAACCATTAATGTACGACTAAACCGGCATAAGCCCTGTCTGAATGGCATTTATGGGGTTGAAGTCATCTGTGAAACTGAATCCCTCAGGGATAAAGTAAAACATGATCATGCTACTAAAACAGGCATTGCGGGTTATGACCCCACTGCCCTGTTTGGTGCGGGTCATGTGGGAACACGCCCAGCCATCAAACAAGCCCATCCAGAATGGCGATTAGAAGTACATTTTCCAGATGTTTCTGCTAATCTGTATGGCCTGTTAATGCGGGTGACGTTCTTAAACTATTTACATGGCGAAAAGGACTATCCTTCGCTTGAAGCGCTAAAAGCCGGAATTGATGATGATGTCGAGAAACTGCTGGAGTTTCGTCGAAATCATCCTACATTTCCCTTTTAATATCCCATATTTTTATTGTAAAACGTGTCAGTAACATAACTGATTAGATTGGAAGACGACTTGCATGAGCGATAAGCAAACTCCTGAAAATGCAGTGGACTATAAAGCCACGCTAAACCTCCCAGGTACTGAATTTGCAATGAAAGCAAATTTGGCAGTACGTGAAGCGAAATGGTTAGAAGAGTGGTATGCCGACAACATTTATCAGCAGATTCGTGCGTCGCGTATTGGCAAGAAAAAATATGTACTTCATGACGGCCCTCCCTATGCAAATGGTCAAATCCATTTGGGTCATGCGGTCAATAAAGTATTAAAAGACATCATCATCAAAAGCCGCGTGATGGATGGTTTTGATGCACCCTATGTACCGGGCTGGGACTGTCACGGTCTGCCAATCGAACTCAAAGTTGAAGAAAAAGTCGGTAAAGTCGGCGTCAAGGTAGATGCCTCTACCTTCCGTAAAGCCTGCCGTGAATATGCCTACACCCAAGTTGAACTGCAAAAGAAAGACTTCGTGCGTATGGGTGTATTCGGTGATTGGAACAACCCTTACCTGACCATGAACTTCAAACAGGAAGCGGACATCGTACGTTCATTGGGTGCAATCGCGAAAGCAGGTCATATCGAGCCGGGTCTGAAACCGGTGAACTGGTGTCTGGACTGTGGTTCATCTTTGGCTGAAGCTGAAGTTGAATATGAAGATAAAAAATCAGATGCCATTGATGTCGGTTTTACGGTGGTTGATTTAGCGGATTTATCTGCACGTTTGGGTGTAACTGTTAGTGATTCAACAGACATCGTCATCTGGACCACCACGCCTTGGACACTACCTGCCAACCAGGCCGTTGCTGTACATGCCGAAATTGAGTATCAACTGGTTAAAGCACGTGGTGACGAAAAAGCAGCACAAAACTTTATCCTGGCCAAAGATCTGGTGGAATCTGCAACTGAGCGTTATGGTTTTACTTCATTCGAAGTAATTGCAGGCTTTAGCGGTAGCAAACTTGAACACCTTGTTCTGCAACATCCTTTAATTAGCGATCGTCAGGTACCGGTCATTTTGGGCGAGCACGTGATTGCCACCAGTGGTACCGGTGCAGTACATACGGCTCCGGGTCATGGTGTGGACGACTATAAAGTGGGCTTATTGTACAACTTGAAGGTTGACAATCCAGTCGGCGGAAATGGGGTGTATTTACCGACTTCGCCACTGTTTGCGGGTGAGCACATTTATAAAGCCAATCCACAAATTATTGCGGCGCTGGGTGAAGCCAATAAGCTGTGGGCACATAAGCCAATCAAGCATAGCTACCCACATTGCTGGCGTCATAAAACCCCGATTATCTTCCGTGCCACACCACAATGGTTTATCAGCATGGATGCCAAAGGCCTGCGTCAGGGCGCGTTGAATGCGATTGAAAATGACATCCAATTCGTTCCAGATTGGGGTAAAAACCGAATTCAGGCCATGATCGAAGGTCGTCCGGACTGGTGTATTTCACGTCAACGTACTTGGGGCGTGCCAATTCCGTTCTTCGTACATAAAGACACCAATGAATTGCACCCACGTACACCTGAATTAATCGAAATCGTAGCAAAACTGATTGAACAAGAAGGCATTGATGGTTGGTACAACCGTGATGCATCTGAATTCATCGGTGCGGACGCGGAGCAATACAATGCTGTACGCGATACGCTAGACGTTTGGTTCGACTCTGGTACCACCCATTATGCGGTACTGCGTGAACGTGAAGACTTAACTGATCCTGCTGATTTGTATCTTGAAGGTTCAGACCAGCACCGTGGCTGGTTCCAGTCATCGTTATTGACCTCGATTGCCATCAATGAACGCGCACCGTATAAAGGCTTGCTGACTCACGGTTTCGTGGTCGATGAAAAAGGCCGCAAGATGTCGAAATCAATCGGTAATGTAATCACACCGCAAGACATCATTAAAGATATGGGAGCAGACGGCTTGCGTTTCTGGATCGCCTCTGCGGATTACCGTTATGAAATGACCGCGGGTAAAGAAATCTTTAGCCGTGCATCCGATGGTTATCGTCGTATCCGTAACACCTTGCGTTTCTTGTTAGCGAACTTGAATGGCTTCAAACCTTCAACAGATGCATTACCAGTCGATCAGTTGATTGCACTGGATCAATACATCCTGCAACGTGCAGCGGAAGTTCAGAAAACCGTTCAGCAAGCTTATGAAGATATGAACTTCCATATCGTGACCAGCGCATTAACTAACTTCTGTATCAACGACCTCGGTGGTTTCTACCTCGACATCATCAAAGACCGTCAATACACCACCAAAGCGGACTCAAAAGCGCGTCATTCTGCACAAACTGCGTTGTATCATTTGGTACAGGCCTTTGTGCGCTGGATGGCACCGATCCTGAGCTTTACTGCACAAGAAGCATGGCCACTGATTCCTGAGCAATCAGAGAAATATGTATTCACCACTGAATGGTATGACATTCCGGTCGCGTCTACAGCCAACGTGATTTCAGAAGCAGAATGGCAAACCCTGATTGCGGTGAAGTCGGCCGTGAATAAGTTTATTGAAACTGCACGTGGTGCCAAAACAGTCGGCTCGAACCTGTCGGCGAAAGTTGAACTGTGGGCAACAGCAGAACTGAAAACCGTACTTGACCGTCTCGATGATGAATTACGCTTCGTTCTGATTACCTCGCAAGTGATCGTGAACGAGTTTGAGGCTACACAAGGTGAAGCCTCAGATCTTGAAGGGCTTAACGTGAAAGTCTCTGCGGCAGATGGCGAGAAATGTGTACGCTGCTGGCACGTGCTTCCGGATGTAAATACACATAGCTCACATCCAGGACTCTGTGGCCGTTGTATTATTAACCTTCCTACAGGCCAAGGCGAAGAGAGAAAATATGCCTAATACCCAGACTAAAAAGGGCTTATTCCAGTTCTATCCACATAATTTATGGTGGATTGGGCTGGCCATTGTGGCGATCATTCTGGATCAATGGACCAAATGGATTGCAGTGACGAATCTGAACTATGCAGATCCTATCCCTGTGCTGCCCTTTTTAAATTGGACACTATTGCATAACTATGGCGCTGCCTTTAGTTTTCTGTCCGATGCGGGTGGTTGGCAACGTTATTTCTTTACTTCACTGGCAGGGATTGTGTCTGTGATCTTTGTTTTTTGGCTGATGCGTATGCCAAAAAACATGAAGGTTTTACCGCTAGCAATTGCCCTGATTTTGGGTGGTGCAATCGGTAATTTAATCGACCGGGTCAGTCTCGGCTATGTGGTCGATTTTATTCATGTGTATTACCAGAACAGCCACTTCCCTGCTTTCAATATCGCAGACAGTGCCATCACGCTTGGCACTATTCTGATGCTAATTGATACCTTTTTCTTAGAAAAATATCGAATTCAACGGGCGCAAGCACAACATGACTGATTTTATTCATCCTAATGAAGAAACCCGGGTTGCAGACGGCTCTAAGGTCGAGCTGCATTTTTCTGTCGCGATCGAAAATGGCGTAGAAATTGACAATACCCGTAGCCGTGAAGCCCCGGTCAGCCTCACGATTGGCGATGGTAATTTATTGCCAGGCTTTGAAAAAGCACTGTTTGGTTTACGTGCCGGTGACCGTCGTACTGTAAGTCTGCCTCCGGAAGATGCTTTTGGTCCGTGGAATCCGGAAAACATCCAGAAGTTCGATACGGTGAAGTTTGGAGAACGTCCGATCGAGGGTCACATGATCGAGTTTGAAGACAAAGCCAAGGCGACCTTGTATGGTGTGGTACGTTCAGTCAATGATGACATCACCGAAGTGGACTTTAACCATCCACTGGCAGGCAAGAACATCACCTTTGAAGTGGAAATCTTTAAAGTAACCCCTGCCGGTCAGCAAGGCCTAAAGTTGATGTAAAACATCTGCTAATCGCATGATTTTTAAAAGCTCCTTCGGGAGCTTTTTTATACTCAGGATACAAATCATCTCTAGTCACCTCTCTGAAATCTGATTAATTTAATTGGATGATAAGAAACCCAGAAAGGAATAGGTATGAAAATTTATATTGTGGTCGGCAGTGTACGTGAGGGGCGTACCGCGCTTAAAGTGGCGCACTGGGTACTACAGGAAATTAAAAGCTATGGTTTTAGTACGCTTGAAATTGAAATTGTCGATTTAAAAGAATGGGCTCTTCCACTCTTTAGCGGTGCTCATCCGCCACTGACCGGGATCTATGATCAGCCCAAACAGCAAGACTGGGCAGACAAAATTGCGCGCGGCGATGCCTTTATTTTTATCACACCTGAATATAATCATGGCTACAGCCCTGCGCTAAAAAATGCGCTGGATTACCTTGCCAAGGAATGGCAAGGCAAACCGGCAGCCTATATTGGTTATGGTGTCACCAACGGTTCACGTTCAATAGACCAGATTCGTCAGGTCGGGACTCAACTTGGACTGATCGATACCAATGCCGTGATTGAAATCCGTGACATCTTCGCAAGAAATAAGGATTATTCGTTCCAGGGCAATGAATTTGATACTAAAAATCTAAAAGTAGTGGTGGATAAATTAATTCAGTATGTCAGTGCTTGAGACTTTAGCCGACAGCATCGTAGGTTTTCGCCTACAGCGACCGCTGCATTTAGCGGCTATGTACTACGCTTAGTTAGGACTATAGTCACTACATAGACAGACAGGACGTCTGCAAAGCGATACGACAACAATAACAAGCGCAAATCAACAGGACGTTGACAGATTAGACAGGAGTCAGATCTGAGAAGCAAATCCAGAAAAGCCTCAACAGGATGTTGAGGCTTTTTTGTTTTTAAGCTTAGATCGTGCTCAAACTAAAATATTCAGGTTGGGTTTAATGATTCATTTAATAAAAATGATGGACTGCTGCTTTGGTTGAATAATCATTCTTTCACTGCTATTTTTGAAATTCACCTGTCAGCTTTGACCTACAATCGATGCAGTTAAATGCCCTATTGGGCTACACTACTTCGGGCTATATTCGAGTCATACCAAGACAGGCAGTCTTATCAGAAAAATAAAAATATTCACCAAGCAGGATGCTGATCGGTATAACAGACATTATACCTTTGCCAGAATATGAAAAGGCCTTCACAGGATGTCGAGGCCTTGTTCTTTCATATCAGGATCATCTTAAAAAATTTACTCAGGTCGTCAGCAAATCATGAGCATTCTGTCTCGCTCGATATTTCATGTTCAAATGCAGCCTTTCAAAAAAAGGATTAAGGTGCGGTCATTTTTAATAACTTGGCTTGCGTGCCATCCTGAATTATCCAAAGCGTACCATCACTGGCCTGAATCGCGCCACGAATCCGCTCCTTCATATCCACACGCTGGACTTCTTTGACCGGATTCTGTGTCGTATCCACAATCACAAGCGCCTTGGAAGACAAACCAGTCGTGATCGCTTTATTTTTCCATTGTGGAAATACATTTCCTGTATAAAACAACAGATCTGAAGGAGAAATGACCGGCGTCCAATCCAGTGCTGGCGCTTCAAATTCCGGGCGAGTAGCATGGTCGGGAATGGGCTTGCCATCATAATGATCACCATTTGACACCACTGGATAGCCATAATTTTTAGCTTTGATGATCTTATTCAGCTCATCCCCACCCTTCGGGCCCATTTCAATCACCCAGAACTGCCCCTGTGGATCAAAAGCCATGCCTAAAGGATTGCGGTGTCCAAGACTCCAGATCTGCTGGGCAATTTTACCCTGATTCATAAAAGGATTATCAGCAGGAATTGAACCGTCATCATTTAAACGAATAATTTTACCGGCATTGGACTGCATATCCTGTGCTGGAGTAAATTGCTGCCGTTCCCCTGAACCGATCCAGAGCTTACCATACGGTCCAAATACAATCCGGTGTGCATAATGTCCCTGCCCTGAAAATTTAGGGACTTGAGTCCAGATCCGTTCAATTTGAGTCAATTGAGGGGCAGTCTGGTTTAAATCCAGTTTGCCACGGATCACCACTGCGCCATAGCCACCCTGACCTTGTTCAGCATAGCTGAGATAGACCCACTGATTGTTTGCAAAATCCGGATGTAAAGCGACTTCACCCAAGCCTCCTTGGCCACCATAGGCAACTTGAGGAATACCTTTAACTTCGACTTTCTGCTTGGTGCGTGGATCAAAAAGTTGTAATTTTCCTTTACGTTCGGTAATCAGTAAACGGCCATCTTTGAGCGATGTAATTGCCCACGGCTCATTAAATTGTGCCACCTGTACGATCTTATATTTTTGTACATTTGAGGCTGTAGCTTCAGATTTAGAAGATGAGGTGGAAGCCTCTTGAATACTACCAGAAGATGAGTTATCGGCATGACAAGCAGTCAATGCCAAAGCACAACAACTGAGTAAAATTTTTATTTTAAATTGCGCTACCATCATTTTCTCCACGCTTCTTTCTTCTCTAAATTAATATTACAATATAGAAGTCTTCATAGAAATTCAGCATAGAAAAGTAAACAGATATGTTTGAGCAACAGCAGAGACTCGTTTTATAGTATTTGAATGGCTTTGATTTTACTTTTGGATCTAGGATTTAAATACCTGCCCCAATTTCATCTACTTATAATATTATCCCACGCACAAAAAAACACCCCCTGCATAAGCAGGGGGTGTTTCGAATAATGAGCTGGCGATGACTTACTCTCACATGGGTAACCCCACACTACCATCAGCGCAAAGAGGTTTCACTTCTGAGTTCGGG
>NZ_VPAU01000014.1:0-89032 GCF_013419095.1 Acinetobacter sp. YH12105 | reverse complement strand
AACTTTTTTGCCAAGCTCAAGCAGTATCGTGCTATTGCCACACGCTATGATAAATTGGCTCAAAACTTCTTATCAGCGATCTACCTGGCTTCAACAATCATTTGGCTTAATTGATGACACGCCCTAGAATCTTCCTGAAATTTATAATGTGGATTCAGTATAAAAAGACCCTCGTTTTTGCCA
The DNA here is from genome assembly GCF_013419095.1 of Acinetobacter sp. YH12105. Taxonomy (NCBI): domain Bacteria; kingdom Pseudomonadati; phylum Pseudomonadota; class Gammaproteobacteria; order Moraxellales; family Moraxellaceae; genus Acinetobacter; species Acinetobacter sp. YH12105. The sequence goes on along the minus strand of NZ_VPAU01000014.1, from coordinate 88,849 downwards.
TATCCCAAAATTAGGAGGTCAAGAGCTTTTTAATGCATGGATCCTTTAAATTAGAAAGAAATTTCTATTGATATTGGGAAGCAATCTGAACTATCCGTAAATTGATGTATGAGATAAGTTCAAGGTGGAAAAAAATAATCAACTATTCATTTAAAAATTCCAATTATACAAATATAGATTAATTGTTTATTTATTGCTCATAGAGCACTATCTATATTTGCCTAGGTTGCTAAAATTCGCGCAATTTTGAATAGAATTGGTGCGTGACGTGTTTGAGAAGTTAGCAGAACAAAGTCTGAACATGATGGGTTGGGAAATTGATAATCACTGGCCACTAGATTTAGAGCAATGTGTCATGATTGCTGCTCCTCATACCAGTAACTGGGATGCACTCTATGCGCGTCTGGCTTTGAAAGCGTTAGGTGTGAATGTTCGCTTAACCATTAAAGACAGTTATATGAAATTTCCATTGGGGCCTTTTGTACGGGCGATGGGCGGAATCGGGATTGACCGTCGACCTAAGCAGCCGGGTGAGCCGCGTCCGAGCATGGTGCAGGTGATGACGGATTTATTTAAGACCCATCCCAAACTGGTCATGCTGGTCACACCAGAAGCAACACGTGCCAAACAGGAACAGTGGAAAACCGGTTTTTATCATGTTGCGATCAATGCGGGTGTGCCGATTGCTTTGGCTTATATGGACTATGCCAAGAAAAAAACTGGCGTAGGTAAAATTGTTTATCCGACAGGGGATTATGAAAAAGATATGGCGGAAATCATGGCATTTTATGCAGATATTCAGCCAAAATTCCCTGAATGTTTCAGTGTCGATCAGCGTTATTATCAGAATTAAAATTGCGTTGTAAAAAGAGCAGGGTATTTTCCCTGCTTTTTTATTGTCTAAGAATTAAGAATATCAGACAAATACTACTTAGTTTTCAGAAGCGGGTAAAATTCCACCGAGGCTTTGACAGGCACTTTTATACAGCTCATATTGCTGTTGCACAACTTCCGATAAGGGAATATCAAATAACTTTTCACCTTGGTGATAATGCTCGATATACGCTTCGGCCTTAGATTTTGTGCTATAGAGCGAATGCTGATAATAATCGGTCATGCTGGTATGCGACATCTGTGACATCTCGATCTGGGAGCACTGGAAATTTTGCAGCAGCTGTTCCGATTTTTTCAGATCGCTAGACATACAACCTGCCAGCAATAAGGTACTGAGCAATGTCGTGATAAATTTCATAGAAAATAGACAAAAGGTTTTATGGGAACACCATATTGTAGAAGTAAAATCCGGTCACAAAACCTTTTTAATCTACCAGATGGTCAAAAAATAGAACAATAGAATCTAAAAATCCCGGTCTATTCTCTGGTCAGTTAACCTTTAACCAAGCCGCCATCCACAATCAGGTTTTGTCCGGTCACGGCACGTGAATAAGGCGATAAAAACATCAGGATTGCAGCAGCAAACTCTTCTGGTGTAATCACGCGGCGTAAAGGAGTTGATTGAGCAATTAGATCAAAAACAAAGTCTGGTGTGGCTTTACTGGCATCTGTGGTTTGTAACAGGCCGCCAGAGAGCATATTGACGTTAATACCATATTGTCCCAAATCCTGCGCCGTAGTGCGGGTAAAGGCCAATAAAGCCGCTTTTGCTGCGGTATAGTCATGATAAGGAACCACCGGATTTTGCACTAAGTTTGTGCCGATATTGATGATCCGGCCAAAACCCGTGTGCTTCATATCATCTAGTGCGGCTTGCGTGGTATTGAGGGCAGCCTGTACTGCACCACTGAATTGACGTGACATGGTCTCCCAAGTTAAATCTTCAACCTTAGGACGATCATCCCCATTAAATTCAAACTGAATCAGCGCATTATTGACGACCGCATGAATCGCTTCCCCGAAATGGTTTTTTGCCGCAGCAAATAAAGTCCGTACCTGATCAGCCTGAGTGACATCGGCCTGATAAATAAAGACCTGCTCGGGATACTGCTGCACAAGCTGTTCGGCGGTTTGCTGACTGCTATGATAATTGACGACGACGCGAGCACCTTCTGCCAATAGGGCTTGAGTAATCGCCAAGCCCAAGCCACGTGCTCCGCCGGTAACGAGAACAATCTGATCACGAATCTGCATAATGATGATCTATATTACGAAATATTGGCCCTAACATAGCAGTTATGTCAGCGGATTCAAGCCTGAGGCAAAGTAAACCAACTCTGCATGAGATTGGGCTTAAATGAATTGGGACGCTATAAGAAAACAGCCGGCGCTGAACAGCAAACTTAGGATAATACGTTTAAACAGCAGTTCAGAAATTTTATAGAAGAGTTTTGCCCCTAAAATGGCCGGAATACTGACAAAAACTATTAACACTGCCATATAGGGTAAATGACTTTGATCGATCATACCTTGCCATAGATAGGTACCGAGTGCGAAGACCTGAACTGCAAAATTAAAATGCCTCAAGATATAGCGTTGCTGGGCTTTCGGGAGTTGTTTCAACATCACCCATGCTGAAGGGACGGCTCCACAAAAACCACCAAGTCCGCCTAATATTCCACCCATCAATCCGATACTACTGTCGGCTATCTTTCCCGAGCGCTGAATGGTTTTGATGTGTGGATTGAGCAGCATCAGCGGAGACCAGAGCACCAGAAAAATGCCCAAAACCAGTTTAAATGTATCAGCTTGGATGATGTGCAGCAGGTAAGTGCCGAGCGGTACGCCAATCAGACCCGCTACTAAATAAGGCAGTAGCCACTGTTTAGATAATATGGGTGGTTTCTGTTCCTGCGTCAGTGAAATTAAATGACTCCAGATGGAAGCAAATACCAGCAAGGGCGCTGCCAGTTGCGGAGCCAATACCCAGACCCAGAATGACATGGCAATCAGGGCAAAGGCAAAACCGGTCAGCCCCTGTACGAAACCAGCGACCATTGCACCAAGAATAAATAACAGCCAGGTCATAAAGGTAAAGTCAGAAGGAAAGGCAGCAGTATTCTAAAGATCAGGGCAAAAGCCAAGCTTTTTAGTTAGCTGTATTTATGCAAATTAAAGTTCAAATGTGCGTAAAATATTAAAACGAAAATAAGGAATGAGTTTTTTATTCCTGCATAAAAAATGCATAAATCACTACAACAGAGCAACAATGAGTTCGTTTAGTCTCCATGAACTCGCCTGATACTGATAGGGTGCAGTAAAGAGATTAGGGACATGATTAAAAAAGCGATTTTACTTTCTGTATTGGCAGTGTCATTAACTGGTTGTGTGGTTGATCCATGGGATGATGGTTCTCGTGATCACCGGGATCGCAACGGACATTATGATCGAGACCACAAGGATCGTGACTGGAAAAATCGGGAGCATAGAGATCATCGGGATTGGAAGCGTGACAGAGGTGATAACCGTGATTGGCGCCGTGATCGTGACTAAAATGATTCTCGCATCTTTCAGTTTGACTATGTATTGACAAAAAAGGATTCCACCGCGGAATCCTTTTTTAATGGGTCTTAATTGTAACTTTATTTAAGAAACACTTTTTTGATAAAGCCCTGCACGCACTGTGCCGGCTTTGGTATTTTTAATGAGTCGCCATGACGCTGGTAATTTAAGCAACTGTAGATCACGGTCTGCTTCCACATAAATATAAGCATTATTTTTCACCAGATGATCCGCCTGTAATGCCAGCTCTTCCCATAAGTTCAGGCTATACGGTGGATCGAGAAAAACCAGATCAAATTGTGTTTGCAGGCTGGTTAAAGCTTGCTGCGCCGTTGCTATTTTCAATTGGGCGCGTGCTTTGGTGACTTGTAATAGTTCAAGATTCTGGGTCAGGAATTGTGCCTGAGTACGATCCGGTTCAATCATGACGACTGAGGCCGCACCACGCGATAAGGCTTCAAAAGCCAAGGCACCAGATCCTGCACAAATGTCCAAAACCTGTGCATTTTGTACGTCCCACATAAGCCAGTTAAACAGGGTTTCGCGTACTCGATCAGGCGTCGGGCGTAAACCCTCAATGCTGGCAAAAGGTAGTTGACGACGTTTCCAGTCACCCCCAATAATTCGAAGTTGGTTTTTCATTTTAGTCTCGTTCTACCGGTGTGGGAGCAGGAGGCGCTACAGCTGGAGCAGCTGCATTTGCAGATGGATTGGTGGCAGGATCTGGTGGCTGAATATTGGCTGGAGCTACAGTTGCTGCATCTTGACTCAACATGCCTGCACCACTTGGCAATTCAGCAGGCTTGATTCCGGCTGTCATCAGACCACCACTGAGCTGATGACCTTGCGGGCGTACCGGCTTCTTATCTTTATGCAGCAACCAGTAATCAAAAATCGGACGAGCCAGCACAGTGGCTGCACTACCGCCACGACCATTTTCCAGAATGACCGCAATCGCAATTTCAGGATTTTCAGCAGGTGCAAAACCGACAAACAGGCCATGATCCAGCTGACGGTCGGTCAATAAGGATTCATTATAACGCTTGCCTTGAGCAATGCTCTTCACCTGAGCTGTACCGGTTTTACCTGCAATGGAATATTGTAAGCCACTTTTGATGCCTCGGCCTGTACCAGATTGAATCACGTCGACCATGGCATCACGCATCTTGATCCAGTCTTCTTCCTGACCATTAAAATCGATCTTGCCGTGGGTACCATTATGTACCTTGAACGCTTTGGCACCGCGACTTTCACGTAACACATGCGGAATGACTTTATTGCCATGGTTGGCGGTAATGGCCGTTGCCATGGCCAGTTGTAACGGCGTTGAAGTGAAAGCCCCCTGACCGATACTCACCGAAATAGTTTCACCACGTAACCATTTGGCGTTACGGGTACGCATCTTCCATTCCGGGTTCGGGTACAGTCCTGAGCTTTCACTTGGTAAGTCCACGCCGGTTTTTTCACCAAAGCCAAACTGACGCATCCAGGTGTTCATTTTCTCAATGCCCATGCGGTAGGACATGACATAGAAATAAGTATCACAAGAAACGACCTGAGCTTTGTGCATGTTGACTGCGCCATGCCCGGATTTTTTATGGTCACGGAAGCGGTGACTATCGCCCGGCAGACTGAAATAACCCGGATCAGAAATAGTGGTATCCCAGTCCACCAGACCATAATGCAGGCCGCCCAATGCAAACATCGGTTTAATGGTCGAACCAGGAGGATAAACCCCTTGTACGGCGCGGTTATATAAAGGTTGATCCAGATTATCACGCAGATCACTATAATCTTTATGACTGATACCGGTCACAAACAGATTTGGATTGAAACTTGGACTGGAAACCAGCGCCAGAATTTCCCCAGTTTTCGGATTCATCGCCACAATCGCGCCACGGCGTCCAGCCAGTTGCTCTGAAGCCACCACCTGCAAACCATAATCCAGTGACAAGAACAGATCATTACCGCGCACCGGATCCTTACGGCCCAAATGCCGTAGCACATTACCAAAAGCATCCGCTTCTACCGATTCATTTCCTGGCACCCCATGCAGAAGTTCTTCATAGGATTTTTCTACCCCGATTTTCCCGATCAGGTTGGTCCCGGCATAAAGATCCTTGTCAATGGCTTTGAGTTCTTTGTCATTAATCCGGCCCACATAACCAATCACATGGGCAAACAGGTCGCCATGTGGATAGTAGCGGGTCATCTGGGTTTCAATATTCACGCCCGGAAACTGGTACTTTACTTCACTAAAACGGGCAATATCATTTTCATTTAGGTTGAGCTTGATCGAAACCCGTTCGGTTCTACGTGCTGTTTTAATCCGGCTTTGGAAGCGTTCAATATCTTCTTCGGTCAGCTCCAGAATAGGCTTCAGACGTTCCAAAGTCTGGTCAATATCCTGCACATCGGCGCGGCTTAAAGTTGCGGTAAATACCGGGTAGTTATCGGCCAGCAATACGCCGTTACGGTCATAAATATAACCGCGCGCTGGAGGCAGAGGTTGCAGACGAATCCGGTTTTGGTCAGAAGCGGTACTGAAGGTCTCGAAATTAAAGAGTTGTAAATAAGCATAGCGGCTGACCAGCAGCAGCATAAAAAAGATGACGATTCCAACAGAAATCCATACTCGACTACGATAGATGCGCTTTTCTTGTTGTGCATTTTTTAAAGGAAAGTGCTGCTTCATACGCGATCGACTTGAGACCTGAGGAAAGGAGGAAAGAATCAAAGTGGAATATTCTAACGCAACTGGACTTGATTTGATAATGAAAAACTGCCATTACGATCAGTTCCTTTAAGCTTTGACTTTGCAGACATGAAAATTGTAAAGTGCTGTATATAAGAGTTGTGATAATTCTGATACAGTAAAATCGAATAAAAATAGGACTATACCAAAAACTATAATTAAGGAAGATGGTGAAGGAATGAACAAGGTTTACCCTTTGTTGGCGTTTGCATTGTGGGCGAACGGGGCCTATGCACATGATCAAATCAATAATACTGCAGATAAAGTAGAAGCTACTCAGGCAAAAGCCTTTAATGTTGGGGCTGGTTTTACCCGGAAGCTGGTACATTTAAATACTGAATGGGTTAATCCTTATGGGATTGCTTATGTGAAAGGTGGGGTTTTTCTGGATGATGATCGAACGATAGGGGGACAAGTAGGCTTTCGTTATCCTGCACATCTGACCGGCAAGGATAAAAATGGGTATTATGTCGGAGGCTATGCGGGTCATATTGAAAGCAAACGCGTCGACAATGAATACAAGGCCCGCTTAGGTGCTGGAATTGATTTGGCCTATGTTTTGTTGAGTTCAGAGCGAATCAGCAGTTTTAGTGTCGGCATTGGTGCCGGAGAGAAATTTGAAGATCGAAATGGTCGTGTGGTGGCCGAAACTGAACCGCGACTACAATTTTCCTATACTTTAAGTATCGGTTTATAGACAAAATATTTGACCTTATAAATATGTGTATTCTGTGAACAAAAAATTAAATATGGAACTTATGCATGCTTGAGTACGTCAACGAATTGTGGCAAACCTTTGTGAATCGCCCGGATTTTTGGGCCGTGCTCAGCATTATTCCGGTGACCGCATTTGTAACATGGGCTCACGTCTGGATGGCACTGAAAATGGTGTTTTATCCGATCAATTTTTGGGGTGTCCATCTCGGTCCTGTACCTGTCGGCTGGCAGGGGATCGTGCCACGCAAAGCTGGCCGTATTTCAGGCATTATTACCGATAACACTTTGTCTAAATTGGGTTCTATTCGCGAGTTTTTAGAGGCGATGGATCCAGATGATATGGCACGGATCATTGGTGAACAGGTTGGTTTTGAACTTGAACATCTGATTGATGAAGTGATGATGGATCGTAATGCAGTCCTTTGGGAAAACCTGCCTTTTGCCATCAAACGCAGAATTTATGCACAGGCACAAAAACAAATGCCGGCAATTTTGCGTGAATTGGTGACCGAGCTGACCATGAACGTCGAGTCACTTGTCGATATGCGTGAAATGGTGGTCAGCCAGATGGAAGGTGACCGTCGGTTAATGGTGCGCATGTTTCTGAAAGTGGGCCAAAAAGAAATCAATTTTATTTGGCATATCAGTGCACTCATCGGCATGTTCTTTGGTATTTTCCAGATGATTGTCTGGTTCGTGGTGCCGTGGCACTGGACTGTCCCGTTCTGGGCTGCCATCTGGGGCTTTTTGACTAACTGGATTGCGATCTGGATGGTATTCAACCCGCTCTATCCGCATCCGGTAAAGTACCCGCAATTCTTTAGCCGTACCACAAGTCGCAAGTTTCCATGGATTAAACCTGTCATTCCGCGTATTGGCACCTATAACATACAAGGCGCATTTATGAAACGTCAGGATGAAGTCTCTGATGTTTTCGCAAGTGTAGTCACAGAAGATCTGATTACGTTAAAATCGATCATGACCGAGATGATGTATGGCGGGAAAAAAGACAAAACCCGCCGCATTGTCAAACGTCATATTAATGAAATTATGGAAACACCCCTGGTTCGGACCTCTTTACAGCTGTCTTTAGGGCCAAAAGAGTATGCAAAACTCAAGACGGACTTGATCGATCGCTCGATTGAAATTACGATGGTGCCTGTATGCGACCCAGCATTTAATGCGAGCCGTGCACAGAAAATCTATCAAATGTTTAGAGACCGCATACGCGAGTTGACTCCGAAGGAGTTTCAGAATCTTTTACGTCCTGCATTTCAGGAAGATGAATGGATTCTGATTTTATTGGGTGGGGTAACCGGTTTTGTCGCGGGTTTAATCCATTTGTTTGTGGCTTTCTTATAATGAGATGCCGGGGGACACAATCGGGCGATTGTGGTCGTGGCGTCATACATATTGTTTAAATGAGGATGTTTATATATGCGCATTATCTTACTCGGACCACCTGGAGCAGGTAAAGGTACACAAGCTCAGTTGATCTGTAAGCGCTACAATATCCCACAAATTTCAACCGGTGATATGCTCCGTGCTGCAATTCGTGAAGGAACTGAATTAGGTCTACAAGCTAAAAGTGTCATGGACAATGGCGGTTTGGTTTCTGATGAGTTGATCATTGGTCTGGTCAAAGAGCGTATTGCGCAACCTGATTGTGTAAATGGCTGTATTTTTGATGGTTTCCCGCGTACCATTCCTCAAGCAGAAGCTTTAGAAAACGAAGGTATCAACATCGATCACGTGATTGAAATCGATGTTCCAGATGAAGAGATCGTACAACGTCTTTCTGGCCGTCGTCAGCACCCGGCATCTGGCCGTGTGTATCACATCGTTTACAACCCGCCAAAAGTGGAAGGTAAAGATGACGAAACGGGTGAAGATCTGGTTCAGCGTCCAGATGATCTGGAAGCGACAATTCGTAAACGTTTAGGTTCTTACCATACTGAAACTGAGCAACTGGTGGGCTTCTACCAAGGCCGTGCAGCATCAGGTGAAAATGCACCGACTTACAACAAGTTAAACGGTCTGCGTCCAATCGATCAGGTTCAGACTGAGCTTTTCGCGATTCTGGATCAAGCAAAATAATCGGCTAACGATGATTTTGACAATCGAAGAGCCCTAAGTCATATTAGGGCTCTTTTTTATTGCGTATTTGAACAGGTGCTGTGGCTATGAAATTTGGCGTGTTGGTGTTAATGATTATATTTCTGGCAGTGTTGGTGGGTCTGTTCTATATGAGTTTTAAAATACTGAATAAAGTACGTCAGGAAGAACGTGCAGAAAATGCAGCCAAGCATCCACAACGCCAGTTGCACCCGAAATTGCAGGCGGAGCTTGAACAGCGCAAAAAAGAACAGGAACAGGCTGAACACGATCAGAATAAATAATTCGGCATGCTTTAGTGGAAGCTGAGTCCAGTTTTAAATAAAAGCGGTATGTTGAAAATTGTAGAAAAGGTGAGGTATTGATCACCTTTTTTTCGGTCTTAGTTTAGTTCTGCAATTCTATTCAGAAATAGCGATATTCTTCACTGCAATTGCGCGCGCTGCACCAAATTCAAAACGATCAGGCCAGTTACACACATCGGCGACCACACATTCATGACATTTCGGTTTACGGGCAATACAGCAATAACGGCCATGTAAAATCAGCCAGTGATGAGAATCAATGATAAATTCTTTCGGAATCACTTTGACCAGTCGATGCTCAACTTCAAGCACATTTTTACCTGTAGCCAATCCGGTACGGTTACCAACCCGGAAAATATGTGTATCCACCGCCATGGTCGGTTGACCAAAGGCAGTATTCAGCACCACATTGGCCGTTTTCCGTCCCACACCCGGCAAGGCTTCCAGATCCGCACGATTATCCGGTACCACGCTGTTGTGCTTCTGAATCAGCATCTCACAGGCTTTAATTACGTTGACTGCTTTTGAGTTATATAAACCAATGGTCTTGATATATTCCTTTAAACCATCCACACCGAGCGCATAAATCGCTTCCGGTGTATTGGCGACTGGAAACAGTTTGTCCGTGGCCTTATTCACGCTGACATCGGTGGCTTGGGCAGAGAGCGTTACTGCCACCAGTAATTCAAAGGGATTGGCATAATTCAGTTCGGTTTTCGGATTGGGGCGCTGTTCACGCAGGCGTTCAAAAAAGGTCTGAATCTGTTTTTTGGTCATGTTTTTTACAGGTTTTGTGCTCGCAGTGGTCATGTACTTATCCCTGTAAGGTCTGTAATTTTTCAGCTAATTCTGTCAGTTGCAGGCGTTTGCTGGCATCTTCACGAACCGAAAGCTGTTTTTCCAGCTTTTTAATTTGGGTGCGTAGTTTTGCCAGTTCAATCGTGGTTTTAGAATCTAGCGTAATTGGAGTATTCGCCGGCTTATTCACGACTCCAATCACAGGAAGCTGCTCATTTAAAGCAGAGAACTGGGCAAACAGGGCAGTATTGATTTCTGCACGGACGACTGGGCCCTTACGGTCAGTACGGCGTTTTTCTTCACGCTGGATATGCGCATAATAGCGCTGACGTAAATCGTCCTGTTCAGCAATACGCTGTGCTTCAGTCGGCAAAGGCTGTGGGTCTTCGACCAGATCGATACAGTCAACCGGACACGGTGGAATGCACAGTTCGCAACCAGTACACAAATCGGTCAGAATGGTATGCATCAGTTTGCCGGCGCCAATAATCGCATCGACCGGGCAGGCGCTAATACATTTGGTACAGCCAATACATTCATCTTCACGAATTACGGCTTTGATGCGCTGCGGGCGACCGTCGGCTTGAATGGGCCAGACACTTTCTTCTGCCACAAGTTCAGGACGATTTAATAATGCAGCCAAAGCATCGGCAACAGGCTGTCCGCCTGGTACACATTTATTGGCATTTTCACCCTCAGCAATCGACTGGGCATAAGGTAAACATCCGTCACGATGACCACAGAGTCCACATTGGGTTTGAGGGAGTAAAGCATCAATCGATTGGACCAGAGAAGTTGGCGAATTCATGAATAACCAGAGCTGCTCATGCTGAGCTTTGCAGTAAGTGAAACAAAATATGTCGAGTTATGCATTTTAACATATTTTTAAACTCCTAAGTCGTGCGCAATTAAGGGTCAAGTTATGCCTTATTATTAAGCATAAATCTGAATCTAAGCCTTGATTCAATTGGCATTTCCTGACATAGAAAAAATATTCATAATCAATATAAATATTTGTTATCAAATTAATTTTAAAGTATTTTCAAAAAAAGTATTGTAGATTAGTTACAAAAGATATTTAATATTTTGCGCCAAAATTTAACATTGATTGTAAATTTGACCAATTTTGATCCATTTTCTGCTGAGGATTAAGCGTTGAAATACAACACACTTAATGAGTTCCTAGATTACGTAAAATCACGTGATGCACACCAACCAGAATTTCTTCAAGCTGTCGAAGAAGTGATGACCAGTTTGTGGCCATTCATTCAAAAGAATCCACAATACGCAGCACATGGTTTGCTAGAACGTCTAGTTGAGCCAGAACGTGCGATCCAGTTCCGAGTTTCTTGGGTAGATGACCAAGGTCAAACTCAGGTAAACCGTGCGTTCCGCGTACAATACAACTCAGCGATCGGTCCATTTAAAGGTGGTATGCGTTTCCACCCTTCAGTGAATCTTTCAATCCTAAAATTCTTAGGCTTTGAGCAAACATTTAAAAATGCTTTAACCACACTTCCTATGGGTGGTGGTAAAGGCGGTTCTGATTTTGACCCTAAAGGCAAATCAGAAGGCGAAATCATGCGTTTCTGCCAAGCTTTAATGATTGAGCTATATCGTCACCTGGGTGCGAACACAGATATCCCTGCAGGTGATATTGGTGTGGGCGGTCGTGAAGTGGGCTATATGGCTGGCATGATGAAAAAATTAAGTAACGACACTGCATGTGTATTCACCGGTAAAGGTTTAACCTTCGGTGGTTCATTGGCGCGTCCGGAAGCAACGGGTTACGGTACTGTGTATTTCGCTGAGGAAATGCTCAAGTCTCGTGGCGAAAGCTTCAAAGACAAAGTTGTCGCAATTTCAGGTTCTGGTAACGTTGCGCAATATGCTGCTGACAAAGCGTTGTATCTGGGCGCGAAAGTGGTTTCACTTTCTGACTCTGCGGGTACGGTTCACGTCAAAGACGGTTTCACTGAAGCATTGCTTGCTGAAGTGATGGAACTTAAAAACGTAAAACGGGGTCGTATTTCAGAATTTGCCTCTAAACATGGTTTTGAATATCTGGAAGGACAACGTCCTTGGGGTATTCCATGTGATATCGCACTGCCATGCGCGACTCAAAACGAACTGGATGCGGAGGATGCTGAAAAGCTTCTCGCAAATGGCGTGATCTGTGTCGCTGAAGGTGCAAACATGCCTTCAACCTTGGCTGCTGTAGAGAAATTCATTGAAGCGAAAACGCTTTATGCGCCAGGTAAAGCATCAAATGCAGGTGGTGTTGCCACTTCTGGTCTGGAAATGTCGCAAAATGCATTGCGTTTAGGCTGGACCTTTGAGGAAGTTGATGAGCGTTTACATGCGATCATGAAAGAAATTCACCGTAACTGCGTAAAATTTGGTACCAAAGAAGACGGTACTGTGAACTATGTAGACGGTGCCAACATTGCAGGCTTCGTAAAAGTGGCTGATGCAATGCTTGCTCAAGGCGTATTCTAAGTCTGATTGAGTGTCGCTTTAAAAAAACCGAGGCCATAGCCTCGGTTTTTTTATGGATAGATATTTTATAATGAACCTTTCACGGCTTCGCGCTCGACTGCCATGTCATAAATATAAGCATATTTAGATTGATCTGCCGCAGGGTTCTTAATTTCAAAACGTTTTAGCCGAATAATCTGGCGTTCATTCGGTGAATGCTGAAAACCTTCAATCTGGTCATAGAATAATGTCCAGTCCTTATCGACCTGGGTCTTCAGACCGTTTTGATCATATTTAACCTGTTTAACTTGCAAGCAGCTTTGCTGAGCCACACCGGTACATGATTTTGTATCTGGGGAAATTTCCAGAAAAATTGTTTCAGCTTGCCCCTGATATCTGGTTTCCGGAGTCATTTTCCCGGTAAATTCATATTTTTGACCATCGGCAGCGGAAAGCGTTAGGGTCGGCTGGTCAAGGTTCGTGGTATTGAGCGCAAAAGGAATTGCACGTTTTTGTAAAAGCTGGCTGACAAAGCGTTCCTGTTGCATCAGTGCGGTATCGCAGGCCATTTCGGTTCCTATGACTTCGCTGGTGCTGATAATATTATCTTTCACTGACCAGTTTGTACTGAGTCCATTACAGCCCGTCACGGCACTCAGGCGGCCTTGAGTATCGAAACTGAGCACGATTGGCCGTTCCAGCCCGCGATCTAGTTGCCAGTGGTAGGCAGAAAGAAGCTGATTTGCACTTTTTTGTTGTAGGGTAGCCACTGTACGATCTCCAGCCTGCTGGATATCACCCGACTGACAGGCTGCAAAAGTTAAAGGTAATAATGCCAGTACAATAAATTTTAATTTCATGGATTTATAATAAAGAACAAAGAATTGAAATGATAACGGATGCATTTCTAAAAGATATGGATACATATCGCAGATTTTGGTTGCAAAATGTATCCAAATTTAAAAGTTAAAATTTTGAGTTTTCAATCAAGATTAATCGAAGCGGTAGACATCCATGCCGAGAGAACCCATGCTAAAACTGCTATGCACCAGACTAAAGCGGCTTCCGGTCCCCATCGCAAAGAAGATCGGGGCAAAATGCTCCAGTGTTGGATGATTACGCGCCATGTGTGGAATATTGGACCAGTCCAGTATCGCATCATAATCGCTATGGGCCAGTTTATGGACGACAAAATTGCGGAAATCTGATGCCCATACCGGTACATCAGCCGCCGTTCCATCCCAAGACAGTTCACGTAGGTTATGCGTGATACTGCCTGAACCAATCAGCAGGATTTGCTGCTCACGTAGCGGTGCCAGACTTTGACCAATTTTATAGATTTCATCGGCACTCATCGACATGGGCAAGGAAATTTCAACCACTGGAATATCCGCATCCGGATACATATGCAGCAGCGGCATCCATACGCCATGATCACGTGGACGAGTACTATTGGCATGTGCAGCAAAACCGGCATTGGCCAGCAAACCCAAGATCTGCTCGGCCAGTTCAGGATTTCCTGGTGCAGGATAGCGTAATTGATACAGCTCTGGCGGAAAACCACGGAAATCATGCCAGGTCTCTGGTCGAATACCGCTACTGACTTCCAGTGCCTCACTTTCCCAGTGCGCTGACATGATAATAATCGCTTCCGGGCGTGGCAGGTTTTCGCTTAAACGATGCAAGGCAGGACCCACTTGCTCAGGATTCAGCGCCAGCATAGGAGAGCCATGAGAAATAAATAAGCCGGGCAACGTTTGTAAGTTCATAAGTCAAACCACATCTAGAAGATGTCTCAATAATGCATTAAAAATAGCGAAAAAAGCAGGAGGAATTATTCAACAAAACGTTGCATAAACAGAACGCTTCAGCAACGTCATTAACCTGCACGATGGTAGGGATGGTTATGGTTAATGGTCATTGCACGGTACAGTTGTTCAATCAGCATCACCCGAACCATGGGATGGGGAAGTGTGAGCTTAGACAGGGACCAATGCCATGCAGCAGCTTTACGTACTGCTTCCGAATGACCATCTGGCCCGCCAATCGCCAGTACCACATCATTGCCTTCCAGCATCCAGCCTTTCATGGTTTCAGCCAGTTTTTCGGTACTGAACTCACGTCCACCCACTTCTAGCGCAATCAGGATTTCGTTCTGCTTGAGTGCATTTAAAATGCTGTCACCCTCAATATTTCGATATTTCAGGATATCCGCTTCAGAATCGTTTTTGCCGCGCTTGGCCATGGGCAGTTCAATAATCTGGGTCTGTACAAAGGGCTGAATACGTTTGAAATAATCTTCAAAACCAGTCAGCACCCATGCTGGCATTTTTTGACCAATGGTCAGGATACGGATTTTCATACAGACAGATCAATAATTGGATACTTCATTATAACGATCAAACAACACGAAGTTGAGTCAGGAAACAAATTGAAATTGAAATGAAGGATTTAGTGCTGCTTTAATGTCCTGAGTTCAAGTCTCCGCTTGATAAAGGAATGGATAATAATAAATGCGGACTAAGGTCATCATAAAAGGATGTTGTACTTTGCTGCTGTTGGTCACCGGTCTAATCGGCTCAAGTCTCAGTACCGCCAATACCAACACACGCGCTCAAATTTCTCATCTGGAATTGTTTTTCAGCCAGATCATGAGTGTCGATGAATTTCGAAATTACAAGAATGTTAAAGAACTGAACCGAGTGTCTGCATGGATTAAAGGACAGATGCAGCGTTTTGGCATTCCCTGTCAGTTTCAGGTCTATGTAGTTAATAGCCTAAGCTATCGAAATGTCATTTGCCATTTAAATGCTCAGGCCAAAACCAAAATGGTCATGGGCACGCATTATGATGTCTTTAGTGATCGATATGGTGCTGACAATAATGCTTCGGGAGTGGCAGGTTTACTGGAAACCGCAAGATTATTGGCCTTGCAAAAATCCAAGCTCAAACATGAGATCGAATTTGCTTTTTATACCTTGGAAGAGCCGCCTTTTTTCAAGACAGAACATATGGGCAGCTATATTCATGCCAAGTCGCTCAAGAAACAAAAGCAAAAACTGAAAGGTGTGGTGATTCTGGATTCAATTGGCTATTTTGATGAAAATCTGGTGCAGACTTATCCGGTGGGGTTGAAATGGATTTATCCAGATCATGGGAACTTTATTGCCGCGATTGGTCATTTGACCTCGACTGGCATGACCGGAGATTATTGTACTGCCATGCAAAGTCTTAACCGTCTGGAATGTCAACGTTTTATCAGTCCAACTTTTGCTCAGGATATGAATTTTTCTGGTTATCTGAATTATGCCAAATTCAATTATTCGACCATGTTAATTACCGATACGGCGCATTATCGTAACCCTTATTATAATACTGAGCTGGACACCTTGGATAAACTGGATCTGAAAAAGATGACCTATGTGATTGATGGGCTGGTAGCGATGGCCTTGCAACCTTAATCAATTTCTTTACACAATAAAAAACCCTGCCGGAGCAGGGTTTTGGCAAATCAGCTCATCTTAATGACGGGCTGCTTTCGCTTCTTCTTTGGTTTTTACAATCGGGGCTTTCACCAAGGCTTTTGGCAAAGAGATGAGGGCCAGCGGTAAAATCTCATCAATCGATTTCACGGCTTTAATCTCTAAACCATCTTTTACATTTTCAGGAATTTCCGCCAAATCACGTACGTTTTCCTGTGGAATGAAGACCAGCTTGATGCCACCACGATGGGCTGCAAGAAGTTTCTCTTTCAAACCGCCAATACGTAATGCACGACCACCCAGACTGGTTTCACCTGTCATCGCGATATCCGGACGAATCGGAATCCCGGTAAATGCAGATACCAATGCAGTGGTCAATGCCAAACCTGCGGATGGACCATCTTTCGGTGTCGCACCTTCCGGTAAATGCACGTGCACATCGGTTTCTTCAAAGCGGGACGCTTCGATGCCAAGCTCATCTGCACGGGTACGTACCACAGTCATGGCAGCGGTAATTGATTCTTTCATGACATCGCCAAGAGAACCGGTGGTAATGAACTTGCCTTTACCTGGAACGGCTGCAACCTCAATGGTCAGCAATTCGCCACCCACCGAAGTCCAGGCCAGACCATTGACACGGCCGATTTGTGCTTCTTCTTCCGCCATACCATAGTCAAATTTATGTGCGCCCAAGTAATCTGGAAGATTGCCTGCTGTCACTTCAATCTGAAGGTTTTTGGCTTTTTTGCTCACCGCTTCTTTGACCACTTTACGTGCAATTTTGGATACTTCACGCTCAAGGCTACGTACACCGGCTTCACGGGTATAACGGCGCACGATGTCACGAATCGCTTCTTCATGCACAGTTAACTCTTTAGCACGCAGGCCATTATTTTTAATGGCTTTTGGTACCAGATAACGATCTGCAATATTGACTTTTTCTTCTTCGGTATAACCCGGAAGACGAATCACTTCCATACGATCCAGCAAGGCTTCAGGAATGTTCATGCTGTTTGCGGTACAGATAAACATTACTTCAGACAGATCCAGATCTAGATCCAGGTAGTGATCACTGAACTTGTTGTTCTGTGATGGATCGAGGACTTCGAGCATCGCAGACGCCGGATCACCACGGTAATCTTGCGCCATCTTGTCGATTTCATCGAGCAAGAACAACGGGTTTTTCACCCCAACTTTAGTCAATGACTGCACGATTTTACCTGGCATCGCACCGATATAGGTACGACGATGACCACGAATCTCGGCTTCGTCACGTACACCACCCAGCGCCATACGTACAAATTCACGACCAGTTGCTTTGGCAATCGACTCACCCAGTGAGGTTTTACCAACACCCGGAGGGCCGACTAAACACAGAATCGGGCCACGCAATTTTTTCACACGCGACTGAACCGCAAGATATTCCACAATACGATCTTTGACATCGTCCAGACCATAGTGGTCTGCATCCAGAATTTCCTGTGCTTTGTTCAGGTTAATGCTGACTTTGCTGGCTTTATTCCACGGTGTATCCAGAATCACTTCCAGATAGTTGCGAACAACTGCTGCTTCACTTGAGGCAGGCTGCATCGCTTTGAGTTTACGGAATTCGTTTTCAGCTTTCTTGCGTACATGCTCAGGCAGATCTGCTTCAGCAAGACGTTTTTCAATTTCAGCGACATCATCTTCCGCGCCGCCGTTCATGTCGGAAAGCTCGCGCTGAATGACTTTCATTTTTTCATTCAGGAAGTATTCGCGCTGGTTCTTTTCCATCTGACGTTTAACAGAGTCATGCAGGGTTTGCTCAATCTGCTGTTCTTCAGATTGTTGCAATAGATAAGTCATCAGCTCAGTTAAATGCGCTTCGAATTCATCATGTTCCAGGAATTTTTGTTTGACATCAATATTCAATGGAACACGGGTCGCCACGAAGAATAATAACTGTAACAGGTCTTCAATTTTGTTGGCTGCGGTGATCAGTTCACGCGCATTACGAAGTTTCGCTTCTGCATATTGAGCAAAAAGCGCACGTAATTCTTGCAAGCGCACGGCTTGAGTGTCTTCATCCACCGTAACGGTCATTGGGCTGAGTTCATGTTCTGCTGTCAGATACTCATTTTCGTCAATGATGGTTTTCAGTTTGGCACGGTGCAGTCCTTCAATCAGGACTTTGATACAGTTTTCATCATTTTCGTGATTCACAACTTGCACAATCTTCGCGACAGTACCGTATTGATATAAATTGTCGTGATCAATTTCTTCTGTAAGCGAATCTTTTTGCGCAACTACAAATACTAGATTGTCACTGTTACGAGCCACATCAACTGCATTGATCGATTTTTCACGACCGACAAACAGCGCAATTTGCATATGCGGATAAACCACCACA
The DNA here is from genome assembly GCF_013419095.1 of Acinetobacter sp. YH12105. Classification (NCBI taxonomy): domain Bacteria; kingdom Pseudomonadati; phylum Pseudomonadota; class Gammaproteobacteria; order Moraxellales; family Moraxellaceae; genus Acinetobacter; species Acinetobacter sp. YH12105. The sequence continues at coordinate 70,354 of NZ_VPAU01000014.1, read as the reverse complement.
TCACGCAGCGCCAAAAGGGGTAGTACACTTGGAACCTGAGGCTCTAAGGTTTCTTGATTCATAATAATTTCAGACATGAGCACTCCTAATGAGTGACAACGGTGTTGCCATGTTTTAATAGTGATGGGTAATTTAAAAAATACAAGGGGCGTTAAGATTAAATTGTATGAAAAATGACTAATTATGTGATTTTAAAGTAGTTCACAACAGGGAAATTGAGAAATTAGCGTTTGAAAGCTAAAAAAACTGTCGGGGTAATAAGAGCATCCAAGGGTTGGTCCCATTTTTCCCGTTTTAAGGACTGGCTAAGCAGTTGAAAGTCATGCGCCAGTCCCAGACGGAATGGAAGCCCGGGCGCAGAAGCCAGGGTTCGATCATAAAAACCGCCACCCATCCCAATGCGTGTCCCTGAATGATCACAGGCCAGCAGCGGCATGATCAATAAATCCAGCTTAGAAACATGAGTACCACGTGTCGTCATGGGCTCCCGCATTCCCAGCCGATGATAGGCAAAGCGCTTGTTGCGATATTGATGCTGGCTGATTCGGATCCAGACCAGCTGTTGATTCATGTCGCAAATCGCAGGCAGATAGACCTGTTTGCCCAGTTTAAAGCAGCGTTCAATAATGGTGTGGGTATGAATCTCACCAAAAGCATGCAGATAAATGCCGATGTGCTTGGCATGAATAAATTGCGGGCTACGTATAAGGCGATTTAAAACTTTTTGTGCAGCTTGCCTTTGCTCAAATTTAGAAAGATGACGACGTGTTTTACGCAGGTATCTTCTTAATTCTTGAATGGTCATAGGGCAAAAGCAGATCTGACAAAAGTGTGCTCTAGTCTAAGTGGGAATTCGGGAAAAGTAAAAAATAATTGTGATCTTGATTCTCATATGACGAGGTAGCAACTTGGTTAAGTTCAGCAAATTTTATAATGAATCTCATCTCTAAAAACTTGATTAAAATTGGTCAATTAAAGGCATTGAATTATTGGCTGCTTAAAATGTCATAATTTTTTTATTTTCTGTGAAGCATGCGTTTTTAAGTCATCATTTTGATGATCATGAAACAGATTTTGATTAATAAAGGTACAAATCTAAAATCGATTTTTTGTGTTTTTGAGTGAATTATAGATAAGGGATCAGATCTCTGATTAATCCAATAGATCTAACACATTGTGCCTAGGCAGAGCGCGTAAGACCTAAATCAATGGAGATTGAACATGATGAATATTGCGAAGAACACCATCTGCCTCTGGTATGATAACGACGCTGAAGCTGCTGCACGATTTTATGCCGAGACATTTCCTGACTCCTCAATTGGCGCGATCAACCTTGCACCCGGAGACTATCCTTCTGGAAAAGAAGGCGATGTCATCACCGTTGACTTTAGGGTGCTGGGTATTAGCTGCATTGGACTAAATGGTGGCCCGGCATTCCAGCATAACGAAGCATTCTCATTTCAGGTGGCAACTGAAGATCAGGAAGAAACCGACCGATACTGGAATGCAATTGTTGGCAATGGCGGTCAGGAAGGCGAGTGTGGCTGGTGTAAAGACAAGTGGGGCATTTCCTGGCAGATTACACCAATTGTGCTTATTCAGGCAGTGACCAGTTCTGACCGTGCCGCCGCCAAACGCGCCTTTGATGCAATGATGACCATGAAGAAAATTGACATCTCCGCGATTGAAGCGGCATTTCGTGGTTGAGAGCCACGGATCTTATCTTTCATTCCAGTGGATCTGGCTGTGTAGCACAATCTTACCCAGCTGTTTGGAGGACTTCCCTTAATTGTTTTTTGAAGTATTTCAGACGAATATCCGACTCTCTTATTCATAGATTCTCTAGGTTTAGGATCATTCAGGTCTAATCTGCACGTAGAAGCTCATCAAAAGATGGGCTTTTCTTTTGAACAGTATCTGAAACCTTAAAACAGAGCTTTGCTTGGATGAACTACAACAATCCCTGAATCGAATGGCTGATCAGAATTCTTTTAGCTCTTGTGCATCATGCTGCTACGACAAAAAAACAAATCTACTTCAAAATTGATAACCAATTCATAACCAGAAAAAACATCAAGCCACTAGTGGCATCTCCAATTGTTTTTTAAAGTAATTCGATGACGATAAAAAATAACAAGAGATAAAAATGCCTATTCAGCCGGTTCACTTTTTTTTGCCTGGTGCAGGCTTGGCACTTCTGCTGGCGATGACGGCTTGTACTATGCCATCCAAGTCGCCAATTGCTGACAGTTATGGTTCCCAGCCACAGTCACCCAAACCAAAATCCAGCTTGCTGCCTACAGTCAATATTGCACCTGCCAAAGGTTGGCCTGAGGGTAAAATGCCCACTCCCGCTACAGGTTTAAAAGTTCAGGCATTTGCCAAAGGGTTGCAGCATCCGCGCTGGCTCTATGTATTGCCAAATGGTGATGTGCTGGTGGCCGAAACCGATGCACCACCTAAGCCTGATGATAGCAAAGGAATTAAAGGCAAAATCATGAAATGGGTAATGCAGCGAGCCGGCTCATCGCATCCGAGTGCTAACCGCATTAGTCTGCTTCGTGACAATAATGGTGATGGAGTCGCTGAACAAAAAACTGTATTTTTACAGAATCTCAACTCTCCATTTGGCATGGTACTGGTCGGCAATATGTTGTATGTGGCCAATACTGATGCCCTGATGCGCTTTCCTTATCAAGCAGGTGCTACTCAAATTACTGCAACCGGCACCAAAGTACTGGATTTACCGGCGGGTCGTTTAAACCATCACTGGACCAAAAATGTCATTGCCAATCCTACGGGCAGCAAACTCTATATTACGGTAGGTTCCAACAGTAACGTAGCTGAAAATGGCTTGGATCAAGAAGAAGGTCGGGCACTGATCATGGAATTTGACCTGACCAATACTCAAGCACGACCTTTTGCAACCGGACTTCGTAATCCGAATGGTATGGACTGGCAACCACAGAGTGGCAAACTCTGGACGGTAGTCAATGAGCGTGATGAGCTCGGCAATGATCTGGTTCCAGATTATCTCACCTCGGTTAAAGACGGTGCTTTTTATGGCTGGCCCTATAGTTATTATGGCCAACATGTAGATACACGGGTCAAGCCGCAAAACCCTGCACGGGTGGCACGGGCAATTCCACCAGACTATGCTTTGGGTAATCATACAGCATCATTGGGCTTAAGTTTTTATACAGCAGATCTAATGCCTCATTATCGAAATGGTGCACTGATTGGCCAGCATGGCTCATGGAACCGCAAACCGCATAGTGGCTATAAAGTGATTTTTGTTCCCTTTCAAAATGGCCAGCCTTTCGGTCAGCCTCAAGATGTCTTAACCGGATTTTTAAGCGAGCAGGGCAAAGCATTTGGGCGCCCTGTTGGTGTAACCGTAGATTCTGCAGGCGCTATTTTAGTGGCTGATGATGTCGGTGACGTGATTTGGCGGGTATCACCCTTGAATACGGCTGCCAAGTAGCAATCAGTTTTCACCTAAACAGCCCAAAGATGAGGGGTTTCAGTCGAGTGAAAAGCTGCTGGGCAGCGCGAGTGAAAGCAAGGTCTTTTTCATAAAAACGTCAAGACGATAACTGAAAATATAAGTTCGCCAAGCTGATTTAAAATAATTTTTAAGCTGCATTTAAGCTAACTGAATTAGGCTTTTGAGATGTTTTTTAGAATGATACAGCATGCATATTTTTTTTGATAACACTAAAAAGAGCGAACACAGAGTCCAGTAAAAACTGGATATTAAAATTGCAAACACGAACACAAGAGGGTATTTACAATGAAGTTGATGATTGCCTTTATTTTCCCCTGGTCCTTATTTATGACCATTCACAAACCGGTTGAAGCAACAATATGTCTCATGCTGCAGATTTCAATTTTAGGCTGGATTCCTGCCGCAATCTGGGCCATGTTTATTTTAGATCGAGATCAAATAACTTGAAAATTCAATGTGTATTTAAAAGAAAGTTAAAGCGATTTTCTTGTTAAGCATTTTATAGGCCTACCAGATAATGGTATGAATAAAATGAACTTTGAGAAATGACCGAGATAAATACTGAAATATAAAACTGAGAGAAAGTTTAGAAAGGATTTTAAGAGAATTATAAGTATATTTTAAGCAAAAAATTAAAGTACTCCGAAGATGCCGCTGCATGTCGTTACCCTGAACCCGATGAGTTCAAGGTGGACGCGACGCATACTTGCTGGGTTTCCTGCACGAAGGCAGGCATACACTCTAAATATGCAGAACGCATCCGGAGATATAAGTATCGGCAGGGATATAGACCCGCTGGCGAACACCTCAGAGATAAGTTAATTATAAACGATAATGTCGGTGTGGCAACTCTATGCTGTTCATGAACTGTAAACAGTTCAGCCAAATGGCCGAAGTTTAAACAGAATATGAGATTATTCTGTTAGTTCCTCAACTTCTTCTAAAATGGTTTGTAACAAACGCTCGCAATGCGCATATTGTTGCAGTGATCTGTTCATGTTCAAGACTTCCTGCATCAGCTCAAGTGCCACCATGATAATCAGCTTGCTGGGTTCCATGCGTGGTGCTTTACGACGAAATTCATCGTATTTATCATTCAATAACTGTGCCGCGCACTCTAATTCTTCCTGCTTGTCAGGAGTAGAGGCCAGACGGAAACTATGCCCCAATACTCTGAGATCAATTGCAATTTGTTCACTCATGATGAGGCTTCCTCAGTCACTTCAGTCGGATGGGCCAGTTGTTGGATTTCTTGTGCATGATGATCCTGCGCAGTACCGAGAATTGCCAGACGTTGAATAATCGCCTCAACTTTGGCTTTGGCATTTTCATTTTTCTGGGTTAAACGCTCAGATTCCTGATTGAGGCGCTGAATTTCCTGTTGGGCATGACGCTGCTCGATCAGCATCTTTTCCTTCAAAACCCGCAGTTCATTTCGTTCAGCCAGAATTTCCTGAAAACGGTTTTTCAGATCGGTACAGCTTTTTTCCAGACGGCCATAACGGTCTGCCAGTGCAGTTGCATCATTATTGAGCAGTTGAAACTGGGCACGAGAATCTGTCAGCTGTTCGGTCAGGTGTTCATTTTCTTGTTGTTTTTGCGCAATCACGCTGTTCTTTTGTTCAATTTGCTGTTGATGTTGCACCATGGAAGAGTCTTGCTCTTCGCGCAAACTGGAATTCTCACTTTCAAGCCGTGCGAGTCGCGTTTTTAACACGCCAATCTGCACTTGTAGACGCTGTAATTCTTCTAACATATCGAGGTCGCACAGTGTTGCAAACAGAGGTAATATATAAGCAGTATAGAGATTGGATAAACGAATGCAAGACGATATTTCAGGTTGGACCGAATGGCACCGCAATTTTTCTTCAATTGAGGAAATTTCTAGCCCGAGTGAACTGCATGGTTTGCTGACCGGGATTGTTTGTGTCACCCAGGCACCGAGCAGTGAAGAATGGTTACAGATTTTAGAAACACTGGATGTGCCTGAACTGGATGCCGAAGCATTAGAACTGTTGACTGGCGAAGCTGAAGATGTTTTCCATGCATTGTCTGAAGATGAACTGGATTATTTACCTTTGCTTCCAGATGATGAGCATGTGCTCTCAGAACGTGTGCAGGCATTGGCGGACTGGTGCGCAGGCGTGGTGTTAGGTTTTGGTCTGGCTTCTGGTCATATTCGTCAGGACGAAGTAGAACTGATTGAACATTTACAAGATGTAGCCGCGGTTGAGTTTGAAGACTCAGACGATGATGCCGAAGGTGAAGAAAGCTATCAGGAATTGTATGAATTTGTGCGCCTGATTCCAGTGAGCCTGTCTTTGGGACGTAAGAAAGTGGAGGTTGAGGAAACGCCACTCTTGCAGCAATTGACACAAAAAGTGCAGCCTCAGGTTTCTGCTACAGAGGCGCAAAGCGTGGTCGAAATTTTCTCGCCTAAACGTCCAAGCTAACTAAATAGTTAGCTATGTCATCACACTGCTTGAAATCAGGCATATATTTTGCTGTTTCATTAGAATATATGTTCTGTTTTCAAGAGAATATTTCAATAAAAGCATGAATTGACAAGAAGTAAGGTGTAATGAAGAAATTAACACAAGCTGATTTTCAGGAACGTCGCAGTATTCTCGCAGGGGAAATTGGTTTACGCAGTATTGCGATTATCGCGACCAGTCCGGTGGCGATGCGTAACCGTGATGCAGATTATAAATACCGTGCAGACAGTAGTTTCTTCTATTTAACCGGATTTTCAGAACCTGAAGCTGTGGCTGTGATTGAAACCTTTGACACTGAAGAAGAAGGCTATAGCTATAGTTTATTCTGCCGGGAACGTAACCGGGAAATGGAAATCTGGAATGGCTATCGTGCAGGGATTGATGGGGCGATGCAGGATTATGATGCAGATGAAGCCTATCCGATTGATCTGCTAGATGAAGGAATTCTGGAAAAATTACAAAATAAAGACCAATTATTTTATCGCATTGGCCACAACGCGGATTTTGATGCACGTGTAGCGAAATGGATTGCGACTGCAAGTGGTGAAAGCCGGCGTGGTACGTCTGCACCTGCTCAAGTGATTCAGCTGGATCGTATTATTGACGAAATGCGTCTGCATAAAGATGACAATGAAATTGAACTGATGCAAATTGCTTCAGATATTTCGGCAGATGCACATACTCAAGCGATGCGAGCAGTACGTCCGGGCATGATGGAATATGCACTCGAAGCCGAGCTGAATTATATTTTCGGCAAGAATGGCGGTGTTCCGGCCTATAACAGTATTGTCGGTGGCGGTGAAAATGCCTGCATCCTGCACTACGTAGAAAATGATAAAGCGCTGAAAGATGGTGATTTGGTGTTGATTGATGCCGCGGCTGAATATCAGCTTTATGCTTCAGATATTACCCGTACCTTTCCAGTGAATGGTAAATTCAGTCCGGAACAGAAAGCCTTGTATAACGTGGTACTGGATGCCCAAATCGCTGCGATCAATGCCGTGCAAATTGGCAACTCCTATAAAGAACCGCACAATGTTGCTGTGCGCATCCTGGTGCAAGGTCTGCTTGATCTTGGCTTGATGCAAGGTGATATCGACGACATTATAGAAAAAGAAGCTTTCCGCCAGTTCTACATGCATGGCACGGGTCACTGGCTTGGTATGGATGTGCATGATGTTGGCGCGTATAAGGTCGATGGTGAATGGCGTCCGTATGAAGAAGGCATGGTGGTCACCGTTGAGCCGGGTGTATATATTGCACCTGATGATGAAACTGTGGATGCAAAATGGCGTGGCATTGGCATCCGGATTGAAGATGATGTCGTGGCCACTGCAAATGGCCCGTTGGTGTTAACCGCGAAAGTCGTGAAAACGGTAGAAGACATTGAAGCATTAATGGCGAAAGCACAGGCTGCTTAATTTTAGAGACATGAAAAGCCGATCCTTAGATCGGCTTTTTTTATGACTGCTCTAATAGATTTGAAGCCAGATCTTTTGAGAGATTGCGCAACGATAGTAAAAAAGATTTCAATTACATTTATCACGAACAAGTCAAATAAAACTCACCCAGTTAAAATTTGCAGCTTAAAAATTGACAGGAATTCAACACAGAAAATCGGTTTTTAGCATCAAAGCTACATATTAAATGCGCTTTGCTTCTCATACTTTCTCTGATCCTTAAATAAACTTAAAGAACAGCAGGAGAAGACTTATGAGACTAAATACGATTGACTGGATTGCTTACGCTTTAACAATTATTGGTGGCATCAATTGGGGTTTAATTGGTGCATTCGACTTTAATTTGGTTGCTGCAATCTTTGGTGATATGACTGCGCTTTCTCGAATTGTTTATATACTGGTTGGTTTGTCGGCATTGTACCTGATCTATACCGGTACGAAATTAGGAAAAACAGTGCATCACACTGAGCCGCATAGCCGAGTGGTGCGTTAATACGCCAACGATTAATCTATATGACTTACATCCCTACAAGGTTGATTTTAAATAATTAAAATTCGGCTTGAGTGGATGGAATAGTTATCAATAAAACGGAGCTGAGGCTCCGTTTTTATTATGGTGATTTGAGCTAGATGACTGGCTGACAGAGACGGCATTTTGGGTGTTTGGATAGCCATAAAATAGCGGAGTTATGAGGAAAAAACGTCCATAAACAAATGATTTTTTTACCTCCAAGCTGTAGATCTTAGTTCTCCTTAAAAGCTAAGCGACGATTTAAAAAAATAAATGTTGTGCCAATTTTAGTCATACAAAACTATAAATTTAGCTGAAAGTTACAGTTCTTATCTAAAATTTAAGTCTGCATTATTTACTATCATTCTGATTCATTGCATGATCTGAATGAGTCGAAAAATTAATCTTTAAAACTACAAAAGCATATATCTGAATATCTTTGATTCTGAGTAAATAGCCCATGCTCTTAAACGCTCTACCGGTATTTAATCGAAATGTCGCGACTTTAATTGGTCTTTCTGCGGTCATCTTCTGGAGTACGAATGTTGGCTTAATTCGTAGTGTCAGTGAGAGTTTTGGAGCGGTCGCAGGTGCTGCCCTGATTTACAGTGTGGCATCCATTATTTTATTTTTTACCATCGGTCTACCCAAGCTTTCTACTATTCCAAAGCCTTATTTATGGTGGGGAAGTCTTTTATTTGTTGCTTATGAATTATGTTTTGCCCTTTCTATTGGTTATGCTCAAAATAGTCGGCAAGCCATTGAAGTAGGGATGATTAATTATCTATGGCCGATTTTTACCTTATTATTTGCAATCATTTTTAACAACGTTAAAGCCAATCTCTTAATTCTTCCTGGTTGCCTATTGGCCTTGGTTGGAATTTGTTGGGTTTTAGGCGGAGATACCGGCTTTGATCTCTTACAAATATGGAGCAATTTGAAAGCTAATCCTCCTAGTTATGGTTTAGCTTTTGCTGCAGCGGTTTTGTGGGCTGCATATTGTTCCGTGACCGTAAAAACTTCTCAAGGTAAAAACTTGGTCACGATATTCTTTGCCCTTGCTGCGGTTGTGCTCTGGATCAAATATTTCCTGATGAATGGAGCAGCGCTTAATTTTACTTATGATAATACCGTCACTTTGATTATGGCATCCGGAGCTTTAGGTTTGGGATATGGTGCCTGGAATATTGGAATTATTTCTGGAAACATGACATTAATGGCGGGTGCTTCCTATTTTACTCCGGTGTTATCTGCTTTATTTGCAGCATTATTGCTGAGTACGTCTTTGTCTTTTGGTTTTTGGCAGGGTGTGGCAATGGTTACGGCTGGAGCAATTCTGTGCTGGTTGGCCACCCGGAAACAATAAACATCAGAGGCGAGACACGCTATTTCATTATAAAAAAGAATTTTTTTGAGCTAATATAAAATCCATCATGATTATAAGTATCTATTGACTTAGATACGACATTGAAAGGATTACAGCATGCAACAAGAAGTCATCATTGTCGGTGGTGGTATGGTGGGCTTAAGCCTCGCACTGATGTTGGCGAAAACCAATATTGCAGTCAAACTTTTGGAAGCCATCAAATATCCAGATTATGATGATGAACATCTTGCCCCGTATCATTCCAGTTTTGATGCGCGTAACAGTGCCTTGTCGCGCCGTAGTGTACAGATCTATCAGGAACTCGGCCTTTGGGATGCACTACAGCAACATGCCACACCAATTCTGGAAGTCAATATTACCGAACAAGGCAGCTTTGGTAAGGCATGCCTAAAAGCAGAACAGGAAAAAGTCGAAAGTTTCGGTCAGGTGATTGAAAATGCCTGGCTCGGCCGTGTGCTGCTGACCCAAGTGAAACAACAGCCGCTGATTGAACTGATTGATGGTGTACAAGTCACATCGCTGACCCAAGATGCCGATTGTGCTTATATTCAGGCGCAGCGTGGTGAATCTGAGCTGACTTTACAATCTAAACTGGTCATTGCCGCAGACGGTCGTGATTCTTTCTGCCGTAAAGCATTGGGCATTGGTACTTCAGAACACGATTATAATCAGGTCGCGATCGTGACTACAGTACAAACCTCGAAGCCCCATGGTCATGTCGGTTTTGAGCGTTTCAGTCATTTAGGCCCTTTGGCGTTATTGCCATTGCCGGGTGAATATCGCCGTTCCGTTGTCTGGCCGGTAAAAAAAGGCACAGAAGGTGAATGGTTGGGCGATGAAAATGATCAGCATTTTCTTGATGCCTTGCAGGACACTTATGGTGATCGTGCCGGAAAATTCCAGAAAACCGGTCGCCGTTTTAGCTTCCCACTCTCTCAAGTCCTGGCAGAAAAACAGGCCGTTGGCCGTGTGGTATTGATGGGCAATGCTGCCCATACCATCCATCCTGTCGCCGGACAGGGCTTTAACCTGTGTATGCGCGATGCTTATGTGCTTAATCGCTATTTGGCAGAGCAGCTTGAGCAGGGTGCTGATTTAGGCAATGCAGCCATGCTACAGGACTACGAAAAATCACGCCTGAAAGATCAGCAGCGGGTCATTAAATTCTGTGATTCAGTGGTACGCGGTTTTAGTAACCAGAATCCATTCCTCAAACTGATGCGTAACACAGGCTTAATCTGCTTTGAAAATATTCCAGGCATTAAACCTTTGGTTGCGAATTATGCCATGGGATTAAAAGCATGAGCTTAAATCAAAATAACGAAATCTTGGATGTGGTCATTATTGGCGGTGGACTGGTTGGTGGACTGACTGCACTTCTGCTGGCGCAAGGTGGTGTGCAGCCTACAGTTTTAGACGCTGCCCCAATTTTAGACGCAGATAAGACATTAGATGTGGCAAATCCACGTGTTTTGGCACTGAGTCAGGCAACCATTCATCTATTAAAAATAGTCGGCGTATGGAACAAACTGGCACGTCAGCAGCCTTATACCGGTATGCAGGTCTGGAATAAAAATGGCTATGGTGACATTAATTTCGGCCAGCCTTCAGAAAAAACACCCTCAGTAGAACAGGCCTTAGGCTCGATGGTAGAGCCGAGTATCCTGAATCTGGCTATTCAGCAAAAGATGCTTGACGATGTACAGGATTACCGTACCGAAGTTAAAGTCAGCCGGGTAGAACGCGGAGTCGGTGTCTGGATCATTCATCTGGCCGATGGCACACAGCTTAAAACCAAACTGGTGATTGGTGCAGATGGTGCCAACTCCTTTGTCCGTGAGCAAGCTTTCATTGATATTGATGTGCTGGATTACCAACAGGCCGGGATCAGCTGTGCGATTCAAACTGCACAGCCCCATCAGCATATGGCGCGCCAGATTTTTCTGGAAACCGGCCCTCTGGCTTTTTTACCGATGGCCAGCTTAAAAAAAGAAGAGCAGGGACATTGGCAATCCATCGTCTGGACTTTGCCGGATGATTATGCTGAAGAATATGCAGGATTGTCAGATGCTGACTTTACACAGCTATTGACCCGTGAAAGTCATCATATGCTCGGTGAGGTCGTACAAGCTACACCACGTGCGACTTTTCCATTAAAAGCCCGCGCAGCCCAACACTATGTTCAAGATGGTCTGGCTTTGATTGGTGATGCTGCCCATGTGATTCATCCGCTGGCAGGTCAAGGGGTGAATATTGGCTGTCTGGATGCTGCCGTGCTCTGTGATGTATTGCTGCATGATCAGTCACGTGGTGTTTGGGCACACGAGCAAAGCCTGAAGCGTTATGAGCATCATCGTAAAGGACAAAACGATGCCATGATGCACAGCATGTCTGCGATTGGCTGGATGGAAACGACTTTATTTTTCCCGATGGTTTGGGCACGTAATTTCGGTCTGAAACAGGTGGAAAATCAGCCAATGTTAAAAGATGCATTTATGGCACAGGCCAATGGTCTGAGTTTACTTAAAGACACACGCTATGCAGCTTAGCGTTGAAATGTAAATTTTTTAAACAAACATCCATAAAGAGTAACGATTTTGTTTAAAAAAAATACGATTTTTTAATATTTGGTACTAGGCGAATGCCACATAGATTGCTAAATTTCACTTAATTCGACACCTAGCTTTAAATACAAAGCGAGCGCTCATTTTGGGGGAGATGCAAATGACAGACATGAATGATTATGACGACGACGTTGAAGATTCAATCGTTGACGATGATGAAGCAAAAGCAGCTGAAAAAGGCGCAACAGAGAGTACAGAGGTCGTCAATGATACCGATCTTGCAGAAGCTGAAACTTTGACCGTGACTGCAAAGTTAAAGAAGCGTCAGGCACTTGAAGACGAAATTGCGGCTTTTCTCGCAAGTGGCGGCCGTATCGTTGAAGTACCGGCAGATGAGTCAGTAGCTAAAGAATAAGTCATTCCTTGACTTGGCTTTATAAAAAAAACACCACATCAGTTGTGGTGTTTTTTTTGCAAAAATAAAGGTGATAGATAGCTAGAATATTAATCGTTGGCTGATGTCAGTTCTAAAGCACGTTGATAAGCCACTTTCTTTTTGATACCGGTTAAATCTGCTGCCAGTTGTGAAGCTGCTTTGACTGACAGATCCTGTAATAAGCGATTCAATAATTTATCCAGCTTTTCCTGATCCAGATCTTTTTCTCCAGTTGCTCCGCCAATCACCAGAACAATTTCGCCTTTTTGCTGATTATGATCATTAGCAATGAATTCGACCAGTTCACCTAAAGTCATTTTCTTGATGGTTTCAAAAGTCTTGGTAATTTCACGCGCGAAGCCAACAGGACGGTCTGCTCCAAATATGCTCGCCATATCTTTAACGCATTCCAGAATCCGGTGCGGTGCTTCATAGAAAATCAGGGTCTGGGTTTCATCTTTGAGTTTTTCCAGATTCAGCAGGCGCTGACTTTGTCTGGATGGCAGAAAGCCTTCAAAACTGAAACGGTCACTTGGCAAGCCGACCGCACTTAAGGCCGCAATCGCAGCACAAGCACCGGGCACAGGAATAACACGGATATTATGCGCTTGAGCAGCCCGAACAAATTTAAAACCAGGATCGCTAATCAGGGGCGTGCCAGCATCACTGATCAGGGCCATATCTTCGCCGTTCAGTAGACGCTGGATCAGCTGCTCAATTTTGTTGCTTTCATTATGTTCATGACATGCAGTCAAAGGTGTTTGAATATTAAAGTGTTTAAGCAACTGTGCCGAAGTTCGTGTATCCTCAGCAGCAATCAGACTCACCGACTTCAACACCTGAATTGCACGATAACTAATATCATCTAAGTGCCCGATTGGAGTCGCAACAACAAATAACTGAGCACTCATAGGTTTCTCCATGTGGAATAAATTGAATAATAAAAAATGGAAGATTAACAATAAAATATTAGGCTTGTGTTTAGTCAGCTGCATCAGCAGCGTTCAAGCAGAAGTGTTGATCATTCTACCCGAATCCGGGCCTTTGGCGCGAGCTGCATCGAGTATCAAACAGGGTTTTCTCAGTGCCTATACCGCTTCAGGACACAAGATTCCGCTGAAATGGGTCAATGCCAATCAGAAAAATATCTCCCAGCTACTTAAACAGCATGTCAATAAAAAGACCAGAATGGTGGTGGGGCCATTGGCACGTAGCGACGTGGAACAACTGCTGAACAGCAGACCCAAAGTACGTACCCTCAGCCTGAATGAAGTGGCTGATGTCTCTCCCAATGTCTGGCAGTTCAGTCTATCCAAGAAAGATGATGCCGCTGCCTTAAAAGCACTTTTATTCAAAGACGGGATTCGGCAACTGCTGATTTTACGCCAGCCGGGCAGTGAAGCGGAGCATGAACTGTTGTTGATGTCCTTGCTGAGCCAGAGTGATCTGAAATTTAAAATCGTAGATAAACCACCACGATTTTTAATGCCCAAGCAGGGATTATTGTTTCTGGGCAATGCAGAATGGATGGCTGTCATGCCTGAATTAAATCGTTCACGGATGTATACCGTAGCCAATGCCATGAGCGAACAGCACAAGCTGCCACAAGGGATCAAGTTTTGTGATGTTCCAGTGCTTTACTTAGCGGATTGGCCGGATGTGCTGCAAGCTTATGCCAAGGAACCGGTTAATCTGTCTTATCAGCGCCTGATTGCTTTTGGCGGCGATGCCTGGCACATCACCCAGCAGTATTTATCTCAGCCGCGGCTGCAAACGATTGAATTTCAGGGCAGAACCGGCCGGATTCAGATCACTGAACACGGTGTCCAGCGTACTCCGCAATGTTTTCAGTACAGTGGCACAGGTGTAAAGCTGCTCTAACAGGGAAAGAGAATAATGCGACAGCAATTAGGTACATGGGCAGAACAGCAAGCCGCCCAACTGATGCAGCAGCAGGGATTTCAATTGCTTACAGCCAATTATCACAGCCGTTATGGTGAACTGGATCTGATTCTGGTACGTGAACAGGAGCTGATCTTTGTTGAAGTCAAAGCTCGTGCACACACCGGATATGCGCAAGCGATCGAGTCGGTGTCGAAAGCAAAACAGGGCAAGATGCTCAAGACGGCAATGTGCTTTATTCAGAAAAATCCACAATTTGCACACTATTACTATCGTTTTGACGTGATTTGTTTTGATTTTAAACAGCAATTTGCAAAAACCCTACAGCATGACTTTTCGCAATACCCTTATGATCTGGAATGGATTGAAAATGCTTTTACTTTTGATCAAGAGTTTATTAATCTGTGAATAAAATAAGGTCTAAAGATGCTTATATTTGCCTCAAGATCATTGTAAAGTTCAAGCAGAGTTGCCATGATCTGAGCTTAAAGACAGATTATTAGATTGAAAAAGACGTAATAAAATGAAGGAGTCTTGCTGAGTGGTTAAGCGTATTGCAATAACAATGCTGTGTGTCGCAAGTTTATCAGGTTGTGCCAGTTTTATTTCTAGCGGCACAGGTACGGCTCCTGTAGGAACTGAGAGTGGGGCGCGTACCTTGGGGCAGGTGTTTATTGATTCCTCGATTGTCCGTACTGCAAAAATTAATCTTTATAAACTAGATTCGCGCTTCAAACAGGCCCGGGTCAATATTGAAAGTTTTCATGGCAATGTCTTGCTGACCGGTCAGGTGCCCGATGCACATCTCAAGCAGCTGGCAGAAGACAATGTCAAATCCATGAGCGATGTCAAAGCGGTACATAATTTTATTACTGTAGGCAACCAGATCAGCTATAGCACCATCATGCAGGATACTGCGGTCACAGCTAATACCCGTGGCCTGATCATGAAAGCCACTGTGGTTGCGGACAGTAAAGTACATGTGCATACTGAAGATGGCGTGCTGTATGTGATGGGACGTTTGAACAGCGCAGAAATTGCTGACCTGAATCAGGTATTGCAGCAAGTGGGCAATGTCACCAAAATTGTGACCCTGATTGATAATGTTGAACAGTCTTCAAATCTGAGCAGTCAGAACTTTGCAGCACCTGCTTATGCACAGCCCGGTATCGAACAGACGCCGGTTGCGATAGATCCTGATACGGTTGAACCAACCGATGCTCCATAAGGTCGGTCATTTTAAAAACCAATTGTCGAATCAGATTCTGGAAGTCCAGCAACGCTATAAAGCATTTAGACTCTATGATTTTGGCAGTTATGCGTTGAATCGTTTAACGCCTAAACAGGGTTACACGATCGAAACTCAGCTGGCTTATGGTCTAAAATCACGGCAACGCTTTGATCTGTTCCGTAGCCAGCAGCCTTTGCCCCATCGCCCCCTGATTGTTTTTGTACATGGCGGCGCGTGGTTGCATGGGGATAAAAAGGATTATCAGTTCATTGGTGAGGCCTTTGCCAAAGAAGGCTATGATGTGGTGGTGATGAATTATCATCTGGCACCACAACATATTTTCCCAGCCTATATTCATGATCTGCATTTATTATTGAACCACTTGCAGCAGTCTGCCGGCCGGTTAGATATCTGTGCTGAAAACCTGGTTTTGATGGGACATTCGGCTGGGGCATTCAATGTCATGTCTGCACTGTATCATCCGCAATCTGCCAGCATTGACCACAGTCTAATCCGTGCGATTATTGGTCTGGCGGGGCCTTATCATTTTGATTATAAAAATGATCCGATTTGTGCTGATGCTTTTGATCAGATGGTGCCATATCAGCAGGTCATGCCTTATTATTTTGTTAAAAATAGCCCAACCCGACATTATCTGTTTATTGCCGAAAAGGACAACATCGTTGGCCATTTTAATAGTCAGGATCTAGATCGGGTATTGCGAGAAAAGGGCAATCATAGCCATTTGATTCATATTCCGAAACTTGGCCATATTACAATCGTAGGTTCATTATCTAGTTTGTTCAGTCGCTATTTCCAGACCAAAGCGCAGGTGCTTTGGGCACTCGAGGATGCATTTAGATCTCGAGACTGATAGCGGGATTTAACCCAGTAGTAAGGCATAAAAAAGAATCCAGGAGATTATCTCCCTTGGATTCTTTTTTTATTGGTTCAGCCAAACTTGAGCTCAATAAGAGCTAGAGCCAGGTCTTGGTATCGTCTGCGACAGCCGTACCTTGAGTCACATGCATAATCATGGCATGGGCAATACTGCCCTTGAACGGAATTTCAGGCAGCTGATCGAATTTAAAGAATCGCGCATCGCTAATTTCTTCTTGCTGTAATTCGATTTCACCCGCGGCATATTCAGCCTTGAAGGCAATCATCAGATTGCTTGGAAACGGCCAGGGCTGGCTAGCCAGATACTGAATATTCTTGAGCTCTAAACCGACTTCTTCCAGCGTTTCACGACGTACTGCCTCTTCCAGCGTTTCGCCAACTTCAACAAAACCGGCAATCAGGCCATACATCTGGCTTTTGGTATTACGCGCGTTTTTGGCCAGCAAAATTTCGTCTTCACCCCGGGTAATGACAGTAATGACACAAGGCTGAACCCGTGGATACTGACGATAATTGCAGGATGGACAGAGCATCGCATGTTCAAGCGGATGTGCTTCGGTGGCCGTACCGCAATGACTACAAAATTTGTGATTCCGGCGCCATTCTAAAAGCTGTACCGCACGGCTGGCCTGTTCGAATTGCTGGGTATTCCAGAACTGTAATAACTGGCGGATGGGTACCAGTTGCAAACCTGTAGGAATCGGCTCATCGGGAAGCAGGTCACGGGCAATCACTTGATCACCCGTGTGGAGTAACAAATCACTTGCGAGGGCTTCAACCTGTGGAAGCTGAAAATGTTGATCGACCAGCAGTTGCTGCTGCTGAAAAATATAAGCAAGTGATAATTTGGACATTAGGCAACTATTTTGAGTTTTTCACTACTGTCCAATGCTACCTTAAACATAGCCTGTAAAACAGGCTGTTTGTTCTTTAAGTTATCAATCATCATGTCAGCACTCGCCAGCGTATCCAGAGCACGATGAATCTCTTCCGGCGTTAATGCCATTGATAGATCAATACGGTTCTTGATGAATGCTGCAGTGGTGGTGAATGCAGTACGAACATGTTCTGCATTCAGGAACAGCATCGCCCCGCCAATTTCACAGAATTGTACTGGCACAGGTTCGAGTGCAGCCAAGTCCTGATCTTGCAGATAGTTGCTCAGAATCTGGCTGGAAAGCTCGATCAGGGCCTTGGTTTCAGTGAGTAAAGCAGCATGTGCTTCATCCAGGCGGTCCAGAGAAATATTCATGTTGTTGACACGCAGCTGCAAACGGCTCGAGGTGTGATGACGTTCCAGTACCCCAATCGAGTTCATGGCAGACAGAATCACATTCATCAACTGCTGGGCAAAACCCGGATCTTTCAGGATTTCAGTCTGGCTCAGTGAAGTAGCTTGACGGTTCAGGTCATGATAGGCTTCATTCAGGTTCAATACCTTGAAGATGTTGGCCAGATTATTGAGCTGTGCCTGCAATTCCTGAGTTTTTTCAGGACTCATGTTCTGATAGTTAAACTCGATGTCATTACGAATCTGCGCCATTTCTGTGGTCACCAGTTCGCTAATGGTATGCATGGTTTCAAAGTCTGGACCATACAGGTGGCGACTAAAGACCTGTAACTGCATATCGGTCAGCAGGTCTTCACCAATATTGAGCTGACTGCGGATATGTTGTGCAGTATCATCTTCCTGGCTAATACACAGACTCAGGACATTGGCCAGGTCTGCAAGTGAAGCCTTGAAGCTGTCCGGCGAGCCAAAATATTGTGCCATGTTGCGCTCGATACTCACCAGAGTGCGCAGACGTGGCTCATTAATCAGCAAGTGATCAATATTGCTGAATGCAACGAAAACCAGATTCCAGTACTGTTTGCTGGTGTGCGATTGAGCGAGCCCAGCCAGATAAGCCCCCACCAGTTTAATCGCCTGCAGATCCAGTTCACTTTCTTCCTGCTTGAGCAGCTTGTTCAGGGACAGCTTGTACAGGCGCTGAACATATTTGGATTTTTCCAGACCGGGTGCTTGTGGTAACTGAAAGTCAGGCGTGATCAGATCGAGCAGGGATTCAATATGCTGACCTTCACTGGTGAGCGGTTTACCCAGCGCAATTTCCAGACGGTTCAGGGTGTCGAGCAGGAACTGTGGAATTTTTACTTCACGCAGGCAGATAAATTCGATATAGCGTTTCAGCATGGTGGTGCCTTCACTCAGGGCAATGACGTCCTGCGTATTGACCTGTGCCGGGTTCCCCATAATCTTGCGCATCAGTTCTGCTGAATAATGAGCGACTTTTGCCAGGCTGGACATGTCGATGAGTGCCAGAACTTGGGCACATTGTTCGAACTGATTTAATGCATCATCAATGCCAAAAGGTAAAGTCTGATCTTCTACCAAGGTGCTTACTGCTGATTCGACTAACTTGATCGAGTTATCAACCTCATTTTTTATTATCAGTAAGGCTGTTGGATCAAAATGTATAGAGGTTTGGTAAGACATGGATCTGCACCTTTCCTGAAGTATTATCTATATATGAGCCCCGCTTAAAGCTGCGGAACCTCTTTGTATTTACTATAACTGAAGAACTGTAGTTTTTAACCTAAAGCATGCTCGGAAATGTAGATTTTATTTCGAGAAAAGGCAAGCAGTTCCATGTTTTTCTTCGAATTGTTTGATCCATTTCTCATGTTCCTGCAATTCTTGTTCTGAGGGGAGAATCACCGGCAGTTCAATTTCAACTCTGGCCATGCCTGAACGGTTGTTCTGATCGTCAGAATGAGACAAAGCATCGATATCAAAAGACACCTGTCCACCGGTCATCGCCAGATAAACATCAGACAGGATTTCCGCATCGAGCAAGGCACCGTGGAACGTACGGTCACGCTTTGGAATCTCGTAGCGGCGTACTAAGGCATCCAGCGAGTTTTTCTGCCCCGGATGCTTGGACTTGGCCATTGCCAGGGTATCGGTTACTTCACAAACTTCGGACAGGGCTTTAAAACCTGCCCGTTTGAATTCCATATCCAGGAAGTTCATATCAAAGCTGGCGTTATGCGCGATAATTTCTGCACCGTGCAAATAGTCAAACAATACTTGAGAGATTTCCTCAAATAACGGTTTGTCTTGCAGGAACTCATCGGTAATGCCGTGGACATTGACCGAGTCGCCGACCGGTGTTTTCGGATTGATATAGATATGAATCGAGCTGCCGGTCAGTTTGCGGTTGATCATTTCCAGCGCGCCAACTTCGATAATCCGGTCACCATCCTGATAATAAAAACCGGTGGTTTCGGTATCCAGAATCAATTGTCGCGGGCCATGCAATTGTAAGGTTGCGGGGGTAATCACAATCTGGGGATGTAGTTGCGAGCTATTGGCAACGGTTGCATCCACCTCTTGAAGCGCTGGATCACTTTGCTCGGGGTCGGCAACTTCATTCAATTCAATGATTTCTTCTTCCTGCATATCGTTCAGCTCTTCTTCGCTCTCGGCCAGATCCAGACCAAAAGGATCATCTAGCAGCCAGTCGGGTTCAGATTTTTTTTTATCTTCAGATATTGAAGGGCTTTGCTTGGATTTTTTCAGGGTTTCATCGGCGCCCTGATTGGCCAGCTGATCAGCCATTTCATTGCCGGCATGCCCGGCGTGACCCTTGATCCAGTGCCATTCAATCTCTCGTCCCTGACAGACTGCATCCAGTTTTTGCCACAGGTCAGGGTTTTTGACGTCTTTCCAGTTTTTCTTTTTCCAGCCGTGAATCCATTCGGTAATGCCTTGTTTGACATAATTGGAATCGGTATAGATCACCAGCTTATCCTGTTTGTCACAGAATAGAATGCCTTCGATGGCAGCTGTCAATTCCATGCGGTTATTGGTGGTATGGTCTTCACCGCCACAGATTTTGTGTTCTTGCTGGCCATTAATAATGTACGCACCCCAACCGCCTAAACCCGGGTTGCCGCGACAAGCGCCATCAACATAAAGTGTGATAGTGTGTGACATAAATTAAAATCCGATCAAAAGAGAACACGCTGGAAGGCTTATTGTATAGCGCAAATGCAGTCGATCAATCTCTATGTCCCGGATTTTTTAATTTCTTGTAACATTTAACGTGAAATCACGGTAAATTATTGCCTTGTGTCTGCAACATGCTTCACTACAATGGCAGATCTAAAAAATAAATTTATATACGAGTTGTTTGGATTTCTTTATGTATAAACCAACCGCAATCTTGTGGCAGCCGACATTACCAACATTTTTAAAATTTTCTGTACTGGGAACTGCACTTGCTTCTCTGGGATTGACGGGCTGTTCATCTACGCAAAGTACATCCCAAACAGCAGCAAGCAAGCAAGTTGGATCGCAATATCTGGATGCAAGCGGTCTGGATGGACTGGAAGATCTGCTTTCTGCAACCGATATGCGTGCAGTCGAAGGCGACCGTTTACTGGTTCTGAAACATGGTGATGTCTGGAAGCGCATGACTGTGGGCTTTAAGATGGATTTAAGTGTGTGGAATCCGCGGATTGATGCGCAGCGCGGCTGGTTTATTTCACGTCAGCCTTATCTGGACCGTTTAAGTGCGCGTGCCTCACGTTATTTATATTACACGGTAAAAGAAGCAGAACGCCGTGGTATGCCGACCGAGCTGGCGCTATTACCGATTATTGAAAGTTCCTATGACCCGGCAGCGACCAGTAGTGCAGCAGCGGCAGGTTTATGGCAGTTTATTCCAAGCACAGGCCGTATTTATGGTTTAAAACAGACCCCTTTATACGACGGTCGTCGTGATGTGGTGGAATCGACTCGTGCAGCCTATGAGTTTTTAGGCAGTTTATATAACCAGTTTGGTTCTTGGGAGCTGGCGCTGGCGTCTTATAATGCCGGCCCGGGACGTATTCAGCAGGCGATTAACCGCAATAAAGCAGCAGGTCTGCCGACCGACTATTGGTCACTCAAATTGCCACAAGAAACCATGAGCTATGTGCCACGTTTCCTGGCAGTTGCACAAATTATTAAAACTCCAGGTCAGTATGGGGTGAGCCTGCCACCAATTGCCAACCGTCCGCATTTCCGTGAAGTGCCTGTAGGCGTGGCCAATTTAAATGAAATTGCAGCCATCACCGGTTTGAGCCGTGCGGAGCTGTATCAATTGAACCCGGGGCATCGTGGTGATCATATTGACCCTACCAGTCCGCGTCGTATTTTGATTCCTGCTGACCTCAGTCCTTCAGTCGATGAAAAGCTGAAAAAACTATCTGGTTCCGGCGGATTATCTGCGAGTAGTGCCAGCAACCTGCCGAAAAGCACCACCACAGTGGTGCCGACCAAAGCTGCGCCTCCCGTATTAAATGCGAAAGCGACTACGCCGGCAAAACAGACTCCACCCGTTCTTGCCAGTACTCGACCTGCAACGACTGCACCTGTGGTGACAACGGCAAATACAGTGGCACAGACCACGAAAAAGATTTCAACGCCTAGAGGCTCATCTGCCTTGGCCAGTTTTGCTGCCCAAAGTGATTTGCCGATTCCAAGTGCGCCACGTATTCCGGTCGCAGTGACACCGGCAGCGCCAGCGAAACAGATTCAGGTCGAACCACCGATTTCTGCAGCCGAGCGTCAGCAAGTTCAGCAGGTCGTCACCGCGCAGGAAACTAACAAAACTGTGGATGAAGTTCTGCAGCCTGTTGCAACACCGGCAGAACAGGCTCAGGTAGTTGAAGAGCTGAAAGCATTGGCGCCGGCAGGCACAGAAATTGTCGATCCTTATGATGGTAAAATCAAGCTGACGGCTATTCAAACCAGCCTGTCTGTGGCTGAGCAGCAAGGCAAGGAACTTACCAAAGGCTTCTCTTATCCGAAAGAAGTTGCTGACAATACCACAGCGACTTCGGTTGAAGCCCAGTTGAACCAG
The DNA here is from genome assembly GCF_013419095.1 of Acinetobacter sp. YH12105. Classification (NCBI taxonomy): domain Bacteria; kingdom Pseudomonadati; phylum Pseudomonadota; class Gammaproteobacteria; order Moraxellales; family Moraxellaceae; genus Acinetobacter; species Acinetobacter sp. YH12105. Next base: position 48,048 of record NZ_VPAU01000014.1, on the reverse strand, counting down.
GGTAAAAATTATGTCAAGACTGATTCTGAAGTGGTGGTGGTCGCGCCTAAGGGCAAGCGTAGTACCTATAAGGTTTTACCGGGGGATAATCTGGCACTGATTGCAGCAAAAAATGGGGTGAACTGGCGTGATGTAGCGAAATGGAACCAGATCGATCCAAACTCTACGCTATATGTAGGCACCACGATTTATTTGTATGATGCCAAGCCGGTGCAGGAACAAACCAAAGCCAAAGAAAAGCCGGAATCTTATGTGGTTCAGGCCAATGATTCTCTAACCAGTGTGGCAAGCCAGTTTGGTTTAAGTCTCAAACAGCTGGCTGATTTTAATGGTTTAAGTACCAACAGTGGTTTATTTGTCGGTCAGAAGCTGTCGCTGAAAGAAACGGCTGCATCTAAAGCCAAAGTAGAAGATGCTAAAAAAGCTGAAGCTGCCAAAGTTCAAACCAAATCCTATACAGTCAAGCGCGGTGAATATCTGAAACTGATTGCCGATCGTTATGGACTGTCAAATGCTGAACTGGCGTCATTCACCTCAGGTTTAACTGCGGGTAGCAGTTTGATGGTGGGACAGAAAATCAATGTGCCACTTCAGGAAGTTGAAGCACTGACCGCATCGACCCAAAAGACTGAACAGACATTTGAAAATGTTAAAGTTGATCAGACAGCAACTGAAAATTATCAGGTCAAACGCGGTGAAACCCTGTATAGCATTGCCAGTCAAAGCAAGCTCAGTGTGTCTGAGCTGGCAGCTTTAAATGGTTTTGCGGCCAATAGTGGTTTACGTATAGGCCAGACCATCAAGATTCCGGCCGGCAGTCAGGTGCCTGAAACTTATACAGTTCAATCGGGCGATACCTTGACCGGCATTGCAGCAAAATACAATCTGTCGATGGATCAGGTGGCGAGTCTGAATGCTATTTCTCGTCATGCCGGCCTGCGCGTCGGTCAGCGTTTAAAGCTGACGGGTGAGGCAGCTGAACCCGTGCGTGAGTCTGTGGCGGAAACGGTGTCGAAACATATGAAATCCGATTCGCATGTGGTGAAATCGGGTGAAACCTTAAGTTCTATTGCGCGTCAGTATCATCTTCAGGTCAAGTATCTGGCCGATTTAAATGGCCTGAATGCCAATGGCAACGTCCGTATTGGTCAGCGTTTAAAAATTGTGGGTGATGTTCCGACGGATAAAAAAGCAGAAGATGTGAAAGTGGCAGCTACGCCTGTGGCTTCTAGAGCAACTGAATCTTATACCGTCAAGTCAGGCGAATCCCTGAATGCGATTGCCAGCCGTTTAGGAATTACGGTCACCGAACTGGCCGAGTTAAATAATCTCAGTCCACGTGCCGGATTGCGTGTCAGTCAAACCATCCAGATTCCAAAACTGGTGACTGATTATAAAGTCAAACGCGGCGATACCTTGATCGGTCTGGCCTCACGTTACGGCATGAACAGCAATCAACTGGCGGAAATGAATGATCTCAAACCGAATACACAATTACGTATTGGTGATGTGATTAAAGTGCCAAACTAATTCATTCATCGTGAGATTTTTTAGTTTATTTGTTTTAAGCATGGTTGTCCCGCTGGTAATGAATACCAGTTGGGCAGCCCTGATCACCACGCCTTATATTGCGCTACATAGCCCACCGAAATATAGCCATCTGCAATCCTTACCTTATGCCAATCCGCAAGCCCCCAAAGGTGGTGCACTGATTCTGGCGGCCGATGGCAGCTTTGATAATTTAAATAGCATGAATGGCAAAGGCAATGTCACTGAAGGGATCAACTATATTTTTGACAGTTTGCTGTCGAAATCACTGGATGAGCCCGGGGTGTATTATCCCTTGCTGGCGGAAAAAGTCAGTTTTGACCCCAAGAAAACCGCCTTTATCATTTTCCATTTAAATCCGAAAGCGCGCTTTAGCAATGGTCAGCCCTTAACTGCGGAAGATGTCAAATATAGCTTTGAGCTTTATCAGACCCAGTCCAATTTTGGCTTGCAAATGTATCTGGCAGATATACATCAGCTGGAAGTGCTGTCACCTTTAAAAATCAAAATGCATTTTAAATCCGGGCATAATCCGGAAATGGCCATGATTGTCGCGCAGATGCCCATTTATTCTAAACGGCAATGGCAAGGGCGTGATTTTAAAGACCTGACGCTGAAACCGATTCTGGGTTCAGGGCCCTATGTGATTGAACGCATAGATCCCGGCCGCAGTATTTCGTATCAGCGCAATCCTCAATACTGGGGAAAAGATCTATTGGTGAATCGCGGTCGTTATAATTTTGACCGGATCCAGTATCGTTATTATCGTAGTCCGGAAATCAAGTTCGAAGCCTTTAAATCGGGCCAATTTACTTTGCATGAGGAAAAACAGGTCAATCGCTGGATCAGGGATTATCAATTTCCTGCGGTTCGGCAAGGACAAGTCAAACGTTATCGTTTTCGGCATCAAAATCCGGTCCCGACCCAGAGTCTGGTCTTTAATACCCGGCGTCAGCCCTTTGCCGATATTCGCTTCCGTCAGGCCTTAAGTTTCGCTTACGATTTTGAATGGCTGAATAAAGCCATGTTCTATGGTGAATATCAACGTCTGAACAGCTTTTTTTCCAATAGCGAGCTGGCTTCTCGTGGGCGGCCGAGTGCCCAAGAGCTGCAAATTTTAAAGCCTCATTTGCAGAAGCTTCATCCGGTTCAGCGTCAGGCTGTACTTCAGGACTGGCAATATCCTCAATCCGATGCATCAGGGTTTAACCGGCAGAATTTATTAAAAGCCCGTCAATTGCTGTTAAAGGCTGGTTATCGTTATCAACAGGGGCAGTTGGTCAATGCTTCCGGTCAAGCGGTCAAGATTGAATTTTTACTGCATCAGATGGAACAGCAGCGTCATCTGATGCCTTATTTGCGTCATTTAAAACGTTTGGGGATTCAGGCGAATATTCGTATGGTCGAAACCGCACAGTATTATGAACGGCTAAGAAATTACCAGTTTGATATGATTGTCGACAGCATGCCACAGTCCCTGACACCGGGGCAGGAACAAAAACAGTTCTGGAGCAGTCAGGCTGCCAAGCAGGTCGGTAACTATAATTATGCCGGTATTCAGAATCCTGCTATTGATGCGGTGATTAAGCAAGTAATTCAGGCGCAGAACCGGGAGCAGGTGATTGAGAGTACCCGAGCTTTAGACCGGTTGCTGCGGGCAGGTTATTATCATATTCCGACTTATGGTACGGGTGAATACTGGTATGCTTACTGGAACATGTATCAGCAGCCCAAGCTTAAACCTAAGCTCTCCGCGGGCATTGACTACTGGTGGGTCGATGCAGCAAAGGCTCAACATGTGGCCAATTATTTCAAACAGCATTAAGCTCCAAGCCTATCAGGGAGTGCCATGAGCACTTATATACTCAAGCGTCTGTTGCTGATGATTCCAACCTTGCTGATCATTTTGCTGATTAACTTTATGGTGATCCAGCTGGCACCGGGTGGGCCGGTGGAACAAGCGATTTATCAGGCACAACAGGTCAATGGCTTGACACATACCGGATTACAGTATCAGGGGCAGCAAGGCCTCACCCCTGAGATGATCGAGCAGATCAATATTCAATACGGTTTTGATCAGCCTGCCCATATCCGCTTTTGGGACATGCTAAGGCGCTATGCCCAGTTTGATCTGGGCACTAGTTTTTTTAAAGACAAGGCTGTGACTGAGCTGATCTGGGAAAAACTACCGGTATCGCTGTCTTTAGGTCTGTGGAGTACCTTAATCATCTATCTGGTGTCTATCCCTTTAGGCATCGGCAAAGCCAAAAAACATGGCAGTGTTTTTGATCAGATCACCTCTTTAATGCTGGCGGTGAGCTATGCCATTCCAGCCTTTATTTTTGCGATTTTACTGATTGTATTTTTTGCCGGTGGATCTTTTCTGCAATGGTTTCCCTTACAGGGACTCAGCTCTGAAAATTTTGCCGAACTCTCATTTTTCGGGAAAATTCAGGATTATTTCTGGCATATGGCATTGCCATTGTTGGCCATGGTGCTGGGTGGATTTGCCAGTTTGACTTATCTGGTGAAATTTTCTTTTGTGGAAGAGCTGAGTAAGCAATATGTTCTGGCTGCGCGGGCCAAAGGTTTAAATGAAAATGCAGTGCTATATCGGCATGTGTTTCGAAATGCGATGTTAGTGTTGATCGCAGGTTTGCCAGAAGTATTAATTGGGGTGTTTTTCGTCGGCAACCTGTTTATTGAGATTATATTTAATCTCGATGGTTTAGGTGTTTTGGGTTTTGAGGCGATCATCCAGCGCGACTATCCGGTGATTTTCGGTACTCTGTTTATCTTTACTTTGCTTGGTCTGATATTGCGATTATTAAGCGATTTGCTGTATCAACTGATCGACCCACGGATTCATTTCAGTTCACGTCGGGGATCCTCCTAATGTCGTCCTTGATACAATTAGGCTGGCAACGCTTTAAGCAGCACAAGCTGGGATTTGGCTGTTTTATTATGTTTGGCCTTATTTTTATCATGTCCTTGGGCGCAGAACTGATTGCCAATGATAAGCCCTTGCTGGTGAAATATGATCATGCAGTGTATTTGCCTATCTTAAAATCTTATCCGGAAACCGTTTTTGGTGGGGTATTTGAAACCGAAGCCGAGTATAAAGATCCTGCCGTTCAACAGTTGATTGCAGAAAAAGGCTGGGCGATCTGGCCAATTATTCCATTTTCATATCAAAGCCCGAATCTGGAACTGGCTGTTCCGGTGCCTTCGCCACCAAGTGCACAAAACTGGCTCGGAACAGATGATCAGGGTCGTGATGTGTTGGCGCGGATTCTGTATGGCTTGAGGGTTTCACTCTTATTTGGTTTTGCACTGACTTTATTGTCGGCGGCGATTGGAGTTTTGCTGGGGGCTGTGCAGGGCTATTATGGCGGCTGGATCGACCTGATCGGGCAACGCCTGCTTGAAGTCTGGAGCAGTTTGCCGATGCTATTTATGGTCATGGTGCTGGTCAGTCTGTTTAGTCCCAATATTTACTGGCTATTTCTGATCATGCTGTTGTTTGGCTGGACCACTCTGGTGGGCATGGTACGGGCTGAATTTCTGCGTGCACGCAATCTGGAATACGTCTGGGCGGCACGAAGTATGGGTGCAGTAGATGGGCGAATCATGTTCAGGCATATATTGCCGAATGTCATCGGTTCAAGTCTGTCACAACTTCCCTTTATGCTGACTGCCAATATTACCGCACTGACGGCTCTGGATTTTTTAGGCTATGGGCTACCACCGGAAACAGCCTCTTTAGGAGAGCTGTTGCTGCAAGCCAAAAATAATTTAAATGCGCCGTGGCTGGCTTTATCAGCTTTCTTTAGTCTGGCCATTGTGCTGAGTTTGCTGATGTATATTGGCGAAGCAGTGCGTGATGCTTTTGATCCAAGACAATAAATCACGAAACTTTTTAATCATCGTAAAAATAAGCAGATGAAAATTGTGTAAATTTGACAAGTTGAATTGTCAATTATCCTGACTTGCGTTATAAACGAGTACAAAATAAAAGTAATATCAGGACAGATCATGACCCAATTGGCCGATTCCATTCAAATTCGTCATACCAATTTCAAAAACCGTATTATTAAAGGCGCTATGAGTGAGGCGCTGGCCAATGATGCCGGCCAGCCCAATCAGGCACATTTCAAGTTGTATGAAGCCTGGGCCAAAGGTGGACTGGGCTGTGCCATTACTGGCAATGTCATGGTGGACTTTCGTGCCAAAAATGAGCCGGGCGTGGTGGTGGTAGAAACCGAGCGTGATCTGGAGCAGCTTAAAGTCTGGGCGGAAGTGGGCAAGCAGCAGGGTATGGTACAACTGGTGCAGTTATCACATCCGGGTCGTCAGTGTCCCAAAGGCTTAAATAAAGAAACAGTTGCGCCGTCGGCCGTACCTTTTAGTCCGGCATTGGCCGTCAGCTTCGGCACACCACGTGCGCTGACTGAAACTGAAATTCTGGAGATTATCCAGCGTTTTGCCACTTCAGCGCAAATTTGTGAAAAGGCCGGTTTTGAAGGCGTCCAGTTGCATGGTGCGCATGGTTATCTGATTAGCCAGTTTCTGTCACCGCTGACCAATAAGCGTCAGGATCAATGGGGTGGCAGTATTGAAAACCGTACCCGTTTTCTGCTGGAAACCTATCAGGCTGTCCGTGCTGCAAGCTCAGAAAATTTCATTATTTCAGTCAAATTGAATTCTGCTGACTTTCAGCGCGGTGGTATAAGTGAAGAAGATGTGATCTATGTCTTTAAGGCGATGGATGCAGCCGGGATTGATATCATTGAAGTATCCGGCGGTAGTTATGAAGCGCCTGCCATGGCTGGTGTAAAAGAAGACAAACGCAAAGCTTCAACCATTGCCCGTGAAGCCTATTTCCTCGATTTTGCCGAAAAGATCCGTCAGGAAGTCAATTGCCATATCATGGTGACTGGTGGCTTTAGAACCGTCGACGGCATGAATGCTGCACTCGACAGTGGTGCATGTGATTTTGTTGGCATCGCCCGACCTTTTGCGGTAGAGCCGGATCTGGGTGATCGTTTGATTGCAGGGCAAGATGTACGTTATGCGGTTGAGAAAATTAAAACCGGTATTCCGCTGGTTGACAAAATGGCGATTATGGAAATTATCTGGTATGCCGCGCAGTTTAAGGAAATTGCCAAAGGTAAACAGCCGAATCCAAAACTGTCACCGTTAAAAGTCTTTTTGAACTACCTTAAAGGCAATGTTAAAGCCGTAATTAAAGGGCAGTTGAATTCGCGTAAATCGGCTTAAATTTATCATCTAAGTATAAAAAACCGGGCAATTAGAATGCCCGGTTTTTTATTCATCACATAGTTAAGAATAATGCATCGCCTGGGTCTGGAAAGGAAATAATAACTGTCCCAGTTGAAGGGTTGCCCATAAACCCACTTCAGTATGATGCATATGCGGTGAAGTATAGGGAATCAGCAAGTCAATTTTCTGTTCCGCACCTTCACAGCGCATAAAGCGATTTTTTAACTGATTTAAACGCTGTTGATCCATACGGCTTAAAGCAGGTTCAACTTTCGCCTGAGACGGCGCTGCGCTACGTGAAGACAGCCGAGTTGCTAAAGTTGCCCCCTGAATCCAGTCTTTAATGATCTGTTTTTCAGTCGCATTAAACACACCAAACATTTTACCTTCAGGATGATCAATCATTTTCCAGAAACGGCTCTGTTCAACAGGAGCATCTTTAATAATCCAGCCTTTCTCAATCAGCACGTTCAGGAACTTGAAAATTTGTACCGGATCTGATAACCAGTCATTGATAGTCTTGCCACTAAACTGACATTTCTGATTATGAATATATTGGCCAATCAGTGCTTTATTCTGGAATACTTTTAAGGCCATGCGCTCAATATCTAGCTCTCTTACAATCTGGGAAGAACTTTTACCGATGTCATTGAGCAGATAGCCTTGCTTGATCAAATCAAGATAGGTCTCTGGATCTTCCGCATTCTCATAATGCTGGATAAAGGCTTGCAGGGATTTTTGTGCATGGCCATTGTGGGCATTATCAATCGTAATATGCACATTGAAATAATGGGGATCAATCCCGAGTTCAGCCAATTCGTAATTGGTAATGAGCAGATGCAGCGGCAACTGTTCATAGCCGAGATTAAAACCAATCACCAGAGGCAAGTATTTGGCCGGCGCATAAGCCAGTGCTAACTGTACCGCGGCCTGCTCATAATAACTGGCATCCAGTTGTTCGGCATAACTGTTCAGCTCATAGTGACTTAACAGGTGCTGATACATGGTGACATGATTGGCACGTGGATGTCCCAGACCCAGTTCTTCCAGATAGATATAGATCAAATCTTTCAGCTCGGGTTGATTGCAGTTATGTACGGTGGAATATAACCAGGAACCATCGACCAGTTTAACCGGTGCAACCTTGGATAGAAATTCGAAAGCATGTGAAACCGTTGGGAAATACTCCCGGGCCTGATGCTGTTTACGCCGTCCCAGATAAGCCTGAAACTTGGCACAAATTTGATGATGTTGTTCTAGAAGATGCTGTTCAACCTGTGCAGGCTGATCTAACCATCCGAGAGTATTAATCTTTAAATTTTTAATCAGATCACTCAAATAAGATTCGGCTTGTTCGGTTTTGGCATACATCGAAATTTCAGTATCTTGAAAAAAGTCGACCCAATCCTTAAAGCTTTTAAATTGATAATTATGATTATTATTTGGCGATAAAGGCAAACTTAACTCTGTGCTGACGAACATAATCTGATCCTTGCAGATATCTCTTCAGTTACCTTAACGTGCGACTTGACGTCTAGATGTTGAATTTTTGTTCTAATTTATTGGTGTATTGCTTTAAATGAAAATGAACGGATATTTATATGAATAGAAATGTTAAAAGAATGCAAATTGTAAAATATGAATTACATGGCAGCCTATGTAACGAAGAGCATATTTTAATGAGTGGTAAAAAATTATATTTAAATATTCAGAATGCAAAAAATCCCAAGTCGCAATGCCCGGGCTTTTTTGTTGAGATGTTGCCATCTCGAATATGGCGTCCCTACGGGGATTCGAACCCCGGTTACCGCCGTGAAAGGGCGATGTCCTAGGCCTCTAGACGATAGGGACAGTACAGAAGATAAATTTTAAAACCTTTACTTTTAGCTTGAAGTAATGGCGTCCCTACGGGGATTCGAACCCCGGTTACCGCCGTGAAAGGGCGATGTCCTAGGCCTCTAGACGATAGGGACTTAATAAAATGTACTTCTGAAAATTGGCGTCCCTACGGGGATTCGAACCCCGGTTACCGCCGTGAAAGGGCGATGTCCTAGGCCTCTAGACGATAGGGACGTTTCAGAGGTGGGCGTATAATAGGGTGAAAATAGGGGGGTGTCAAACGCATTTCTATAAAAATTTTTATTTTCTGAATTGAGTGCATAAATTTAAAACAATATTGTTGAAATAATGGAAAATGACTTAAATTAAGCTGAATTTTTAAGCAATTCCAGCATGGCAGCTAACACTTGGGGATGCTGTAAATAGCCCGCAATATCATGTGGACGTTGTACAAAGGTACGAATTTCCTGATTGATAATGGCAGGCTGAAAATTAAATGAAGCTGCTGAGAGTGGAAATGCGGTGAGAAAATCATCATGTGAATAGAAATTTATCCAATCGCCTGAAATTGCAGCAGGTCTTATCATTGGTTGCGGAAGATGCGCCTGAATGACACGAAATGCCAGTGGTGATCCGAGGGTAATAAAACGCTGGATATTCAGTTCTGGATGTTGAAGCAAATTATTATAGGCGATCACGCTGCCCAGCGAATGTGCCACCAGAATCTGTGGTTTGCTGCTATGCAGTTGATGATGAATGCGCCGATGAACTTCCTGCATAAAAGTCGGATTGGCCAAATAAAGATAGGTTTCCAGCAGGAACTTATGCAAAAAACTGGCGTGTAAACTGGGGAAATAATTAATGAGTACCGCAAAATCCCGCAAGGCAATATCTTTGCTTAATGCTGTAATAAAATTCAGCTTTTGATCAAAGTTGAGTGTCTTATCTGGATTTAACTGGGGCACATCACAAACTTGATATTTGCACTGATTGGTTGGTGGTACGGCTTGCCGCTGTGCCGGATGTAGAAAAGGGAAATGCGGCCATTGCTGCGGCATTAAGGTGCTGGCATTGAGTAGATTATGCAAATGATGTCGAGAGAGTAAATCACCATAAAAAGGGATACGGATATGCCGTTTTAAATAGCTAAAACGGGCTTGCTGTTGCGGGTTATTTCTGAGGCCTCTTTTGAGAAGATGCAGCCAATGTTGGCGTAATGAAGGCGCCGTATACTGTTGCTTGTTCATGCCGTGAATAAATACAATTTTCATCGACGCACCATTGAAGCTGCCCAATATACAATTAGTATAGACAAAAAAGAGCGACCGAAGTCGCTCTTTTAAAGCTGATGCTTAAGACTTGTTATGGTAGAACGTATAATAACTGGCATAGCAGGCTGCAATAAACAGCAGACAGCCAAAGAAGCTGATGCGCATTGATGGATCAAAGACCATACTGACACAGGTAATAAAACAGAACACGAAGCCTAAAATCGGCACAATCGGAAACAATGGTGCTGCAAAGCCCAGTTCTTTGACCGTGCGACCCTGTTTATACCACTGCCGGCGGAAGTTGAACTGACTTAAACAAATACTCATCCAGACCACCACCATGGTAAACGCCGCAATGCCCAGTAGGTTGGTAAAGATGGTTTCTGGCGCAAACTGTTCAGACAGCAGGCCTGGCAATGCACCGAGCATGGTCACCATGACTGCAATATACGGTACACCGCGAGCATTGAGTCTTGAGAATACGGCAGGTAACTGTTTGCTGTAGGACAATGACCACATCATACGAGAAGCGGCAAATAAGCCCGAGTTGGCAGCAGAAAGTAACGCAGTGATAATCACAAAGCGGATGATGTCTTCAGCATAAGGAATACCGATGTGCTGGAATACTGTTACGAATGGACTGCTACTGACACCTTCAGCTGCCAAGCCAGCTTCCTGATGCGGGAGTAAGGCCGTCACCACGATAATCGTCCCCACAAAGAAAATTAATAAGCGGAAAATTGCAGTATTAATGGCTTTAGGGACATTTTTCGCAGGATCTTCAGTTTCACCCGCCGCAACACCAATCAGCTCTGTACCCGAAAAGGCAAAGTTCACGATCAGCATGGTCGCAAAAATCGGGAATAGACCTTCAGGGAACCAGCCCTGGGCCGTCAGGTTGGTAAATAGAGGCGCAGCTTCGTAGCCCTGATAGCCCAAAACACCAAAGATGGCCAGTAAGCCCAAAACAATAAAGGCAACAACAGTGACTACTTTCACCAGTGCCAACCAGAATTCGGATTCGGCAAACCATTTGGTCGAAATCATATTTAAGCTAAATACAAAGACACCAAAAATAATGGTCCATAACCACATGGAAATATCCGGGAACCATTCCTGCATCAGCAAGGCGGCTGCAGTAAATTCGGTTCCCAGAGTGACAGACCAGGTCAGCCAGTATAACCAAGTGATGGTATAGCCTGTACCCGGTCCAATATAACGTTTGGCATAAGCACCAAATGAACCAGATTCTGGCATATGAACAGCAAGTTCGCCCAGACAGAGCATAACCATGTAAGCGATAATGCCGCCCAGGAGATAAGCAATAATGGCACCTACAGGCCCCGTTTGTGCAATGACTTCACCCGACCCTAAAAATAGGCCTGTTCCGATTGCGCCACCAAGCGAAATCATGACCAGATGTCGAGTACTCATAGCGCGTTTTAAAGGCGCAGAATTGCCCTGATGCGTAGCATCATTCGGAGATGAGTGCATAGGAGTTGAAAAAAATCAGAAGAATGAAGCGAGTTATTGTAGTGAAAAACTATAAATCTGCAATGTATTAATAATAATTTTGAATAAGGCTTGATCGTATGCGATCAATAGATGGCGTCCCTACGGGGATTCGAACCCCGGTTACCGCCGTGAAAGGGCGATGTCCTAGGCCTCTAGACGATAGGGACGTTGCGAGGTGATGCGTATATTAAGGACTCAATTGGTTTTTGTCAAAAGGCTTTTATATAAAAAAGCGCTAAAAGTTCAAACATTAAACAGGAGTAATGCATTAATTTTATTGAGGGCTTAAATAAATCGAATGATTGGGCTTATTTGCTCGTCATTTAGGCGGAAAATGAAACTCCCGCGGCTGGCAGGAGTTTAAAACAGCCAGATTTTAATGATCGGGTGTTTGGTATTCTGTCGGGTTATGCACAGGAGCAGTCTGCTCGGCAGGTGTTTCTACTTTCTCTTCACGGTTCACGATATAAAGATAAAGCAGTGAAGGAGCTAAAATCAGTAAAACCAGTAAGATCTTTTTTAACATGGCACATAGACAAAGTACGAAATTGCATTAATTATAGCCTAAGCAAATTAAAAAGAGCACCGGAGTGCTCTTTATAAAACTTAGAATTTGAAAGTGACATCGGCGATAAACTGGCGGCCGATTTCAGAGTACAGTTTGCTTCCATTCACATATAAATTATTGCGGTTAGTAATATTATTTACCGTTAAGCCAAAAATCGCTGAATAATCTTTTGAAACTTTCCAATCATAGGTGGTGCGCACATCCCATGTAAAACGAGGTTTTACATCTTGTAGCGTATAAGTATCGATTTTAACGCCATCATGCACCACTTTGTCAGCAGAGCTCGCTTCTAGCACTTGCTCATAGGTGTCTTTATAGCTAAAGAAGTTGGAAATTTTTAAAGGAAGAGAATCAAAGCCAATATTCCACATGACACGTGCAGTAATCGGTTGGTTATAGTTTGATGCAGGGCGGTCACCATAAGGCATAATTTTGCCATCAAAGGAAATCAGCTTCTGAAGATCTTCTTCGGTAAAGTTTTCCGTATAATCTGGTGCGCTACGGTACACATCCGAGTAATTGACTGCTAAGCCTAAATCATGTTGAGTGCCTTTAAATTTAAGTGGCTCAATCGTATTAAGTTCTAGCGTTACGGTATCATTTTCGCCATAACCGCTGTTATCAAACTCATAAGAATAAGTAAAATAGTCGTTTGGAATATCAGTTCTATTACGGGTGATTTCATCATCATACTGACGATTCACCCATTTTAAGCTGAGATTGGTGTTTTTAAATTGGCTATTAAACCCAAGGACAAATTCATCTGCAAATGGGGTTTTAAGATCCTTGCGGCGTGTATCATTGGCTGAAACTTTTACTTCTTCAACCCATTCAGAATTTTGATCAGCACGGCTGATGTCAAAATCTAATGAGGTCAGATGTTGACGCAAGTCCGTCATATATGTTGGGGCATTATAGTAGCGGTTCCAACCTGAAGTCAGGGTTAATAATTTATTGGAAAAAGGCTGATAACTAATGCTGCTACGTGGTGCAAAGTTAAGATTATTATTTGATTCATCATAATCAGCACGCACACCTAAACGGGCATTGAGGTTGTTCCAGCGAATATTATCTTCTAGATACAAGGCTGCTTGATGATATTGACCAGCAAAGCTGCCTGCTTTGTATATATTGCCCTTTTTAAAGTATTGACCATCAAAGACCGTAGGGACTTTATTGTTCAGGAATACAGCTGTGGTATTTTCATCGCAGAGAGGATCATTGATTTGACATTGTTGACCTTTAAGATCAAACAAGTTTTGGGTTTTCCCTGATGTTACGCCATAGAAAGTTGAAAAATCTTTGGTACGTTCCCATTGCACATCATCATAATGATAGGCAAAACCGGCGCTGATTTGATGGTCGGTGTCTGCAAATTTAAAGTTATTAAATAGCGCATCTAACCCATAACTCACAGAAGATTGTTTTAAATCAATATCTGCAGAGGTTGCACCTTCCCATACTTTTTCAGTATTTGCCCAGTCTTTGCTCCCTGCTGCATACATCCAGTTCACACCGCGATCAGATGATGATTCACGTGCATTGTCAATTTGCTGGTAATTGAGCTGGTGTATTAATTGTCCCCAATCTTGTTTTTGTTGCATCTCTGCGAAAATCAAAGCTGATTGATTATTGGTGCTGCTGTGAGAGTTACGACGTTTGTCTGCGTAAGTATTGTCTTCCAAATCACCTAAAGCGAAACCGAATTTCATACTGGTGTCTGCATTTGGATCGACATACAAGGTTCCACCGACATTGGTATTACGTTTTTCTTGATCAATTTGTTTTGGTGCAGGTAAGCCACTTTCAACAGGAATTGTTGATTTACGTTGTGAAGCATAGAGATCTAAGCCATAAACCTTTGAAAGTTTAGCAAAAATATTGGCACTAACACCTTGGCGAACATACTCTTTTTGGTTTGACTGGGTTGATGCACCTTCAAAGAGTCCTTTGTCTGCATCAGTTTTTAAGTGGTAGCGGTTCCAGTCACTTTCTGTATAGTCATAAGTGATGCTACCATGGACTTTGCCAATTTCAGATTTAGGCGCACAGGTTTCTGCCTGAACCACACCACCGGTGAAGCCACCGTGTTTTGCACTAATGTTGCTGTCTAATACTTCTAAATTACACAATAAATCGGTGTTGATTGCCACACCTTGTGAACCGCCAGACACTGCACCGTAGTTGGTTGTTCCTGAACCAGCAGGGTCGAGGTTATTGCTGTTGCTGACGCCATTAATCACAAATTTATTATTAAATGATTGTGCACCATGAATCGAAATTTCAGCCGGTTTTAAATCAGCTTGTGAGTTGGCTGCCATATGTTCATTGCTAAACTGCACATTCGGATTCACCTTTAAAAAATCAGTTATATTCTTTGAGCTATTCGGTATTTTTGCTAAATCTTCTTTGCTATAAACCGTTTTCCCAACTTCATTCGCTTGCTGAGCTTTGACAATAATCGTGTTGAACTTAAGCGTTGCCTCATTGGGGGCAGATTCTTGATAACTGGATTCTTCTGCGAAACTAGAGGTTGATAAAGCTGCCAATATAGCAAGTGAAAGTGAAGAGTAGGCAAAACGCATGGGAAGGTTAAATCTTTGAAAGATAATGAAAGCGATTATCATTAACTTGATTGCCATAATCAATAGTAATGAGAATTATTTGCATTAATTGGGCTTTAAATGTGTAAGATTTAAGCAGCTTAAGTCGCTGAAAAATAAAAATATGAAAAGAGAGGAAAATAGATGGCGTCCCTACGGGGATTCGAACCCCGGTTACCGCCGTGAAAGGGCGATGTCCTAGGCCTCTAGACGATAGGGACGTTTAGAAGATGGCGGTATCTTATTGATCCGCCACCAGAGTGTCAAGCAGGTGAGGCGCGAGTTTGTTTAAAATATAGCAAAACAGTTCAGCCGTCTTCTGTGTGTCATATAACGCAGAGTGAGCTTCTTTGCCATCAAAATCGATCCCGGCCTGAATACAGGATTTCGCCAGTACGGTTTGACCAAACATCACCGCACTCAAGGTCACCGTATCAAACACAGAAAAACTATGGAACGGGTTCTGGTTTTTGGTGCCGGTACGGGCAATTGCTGCCTGAACAAAACCTAAATCGAAATGTGCATTGTGACCCACCAAAACCGCATGGGTACAGTTTTGCTGACGGCGCACGTCATTGACCGATTTGAAAATACGCTTTAATGCGGTTTTTTCATCTTCAGCCATGGCAATTCGCATCGGATTTGACGGATCAATGCCGATGAATTCCAGTGACCTACGATCGAGGTTGGCCCCTTCAAAAGGATTGATATGTGCATGGTAAGCTTGACCCGGCACAAACTGGCCATCCTCATTATAAACAATCGGAATGGCCGCAATTTCCAGCAATGCATCAGTCTGTGCATTAAAACCTGCCGTCTCGACATCGACAACTACAGGTAAGAATCCACGAAAACGTTGACCAATGATTGGGAGGGTTTCATTTGTCACACTTTTCTCCATTGAATGGTTTTACCCGCATAGAGCGGAATAATCTGTTCACCATCCAAATAGTCTAAACTTTCAGGGATTACTTGATCTTCTTTAACCAGTGTAATGGTGCTGGTATTACGTGGCAGGCCATAGAAGTCTGCACCAAAGTGGCTGGCAAAACCTTCCAGACGTTCAATTTTACCCACTTGATCAAATGCCTGAGCATACAGCTCAATGGCAGTCGGCGCACTATAACATCCTGCACAGCCACACGCATTTTCTTTTGCATTTTTTGAATGTGGTGCGCTGTCGGTGCCTAGGAAAAATTTAGGATTGCCACTAGTCGCCACTTCCAGCAAGGTTTGCTGATGGGTTTGACGTTTTAATATTGGCAAGCAGTAGAAATGCGGCTTGATGCCACCCACCAGCATGTCATTGCGGTTGAACAATAAATGTTGCGGGGTAATGGTTGCAGCGACATTACGGTCTTGCTCAAGCACAAAGTTTGCTGCTTCGCTGGTAGTAATGTGCTCTAACACCAGTTTCAGCTTAGGGAACTGTCTGAGCAAGGGTGCGAGGACTTCATCCAGAAAGCGCTTTTCACGGTCAAAAATATCGATATGGTTATGCGTCACTTCACCGTGCAGCAATAAAGGCACCTGATGTTCTTCAAGCTGCTCAATTACGCCATACACTTTACTCATGTCGCTGACACCACTATCAGAATTGGTGGTTGCACCCGCAGGATAGAGCTTGATGGCATTGACATGCGCAGATTCTTTGATCTTTTTAACTTCACTTGCCGGGGTGTTGTCTGTGAAATACAGCACCATACGCGGGTCGAAATTTATCCCTTCAGGTACGTGCGCCATGATGCGTTCACGATAGGCATTGGCCTCTTCAACGGTTTTAACGGGTGGTACCAGATTCGGCATACAGATTGCGCGAGAAAACTGTCTGGCTAAATCGGGAACAGTACGTTGAAGTGCTAAACCATCACGCAGGTGAACGTGCCAATCATCTGGCTGGAGAATCGTAATCGTATTCAAGGCAAATTCAGTCGAACAAATAAAACAAATGATAATCCATCTATAGCAAAAATGGTAATGAGAAAGGGCTACAAAATAAGGGATATCTATAAATTAATTTGAAAAAGTATGTTATTTTAAAATTACTAAAAAAATTACATAAATACTTGCAATGGAATACAAGTACA
The DNA here is from genome assembly GCF_013419095.1 of Acinetobacter sp. YH12105. Lineage (NCBI taxonomy): Bacteria > Pseudomonadati > Pseudomonadota > Gammaproteobacteria > Moraxellales > Moraxellaceae > Acinetobacter > Acinetobacter sp. YH12105. Next base: position 31,334 of record NZ_VPAU01000014.1, on the reverse strand, counting down.
GTTTAGCGAAATTACAAGATGACAAGGAAAACATAGAAGAATTAATTACACGCCAAAGTCAGCGTGTAGGCCCGGTCTTCCCTCAACATCTGGAACAGGAATTCTGGACAAAAAATCTGGAACGTGCCCGCAAACATGTCGAAAAATATGTTTGGGGTGGGGTATTGGCTTATTTTATTTTTCTGGTGGTGATGATCCCCACAGATTACTGGATTATCAGTAAAGAATATTTCGTGCATGATTTTGTGCTGTCTATGTTCGGGCTACTGAATGGCGGTATGTCATTAATTCTCTTTTATATGTTTTCCTGTTTACCCAAGATCAAGCGCTTTTTTCCGCAAGCTTCAATGCTGCTGGTATTCTGGATGCTGGTGTCGATTTCCTGTATCACGATGTTGGTTAAAACCCCAGCGTTACAACACCAGTCGATGGCAATCGTCACCATTATTTATATTCTGGGTTATATCCTGACCGGTATTAAGCCTGTACAGATGCTGGTCACCGGACTGGTCGCTGCAGCAACGACCATTATTGTATTATTAATCATGGCCATAGACTTTAATCCGCTGGTTTTTGGGCGAATTCTGATTGGGAGTTGCTTACTGGGTTATGTAATTAGTCATATGATTTTCGCGCGTGAGCGTGTGATTTTTTTATATAGTATCCGGGCCAGAATCAGTGAGCAGATCCAGCGTATTCATACCACTGAATTATTACATTTAAGCCAGTATGATGAACTGACCAAGATTTCCAATCGGAGAACCTTCGATGAAACGCTTGAAGTGTATTTTGAACGGGCCCGTCGTGAAGACACTGCCTTGGCGATTCTGTTTATCGATGTGGACTTTTTTAAAAACTATAATGATTTTTATGGGCATCAGAAAGGCGATGATGTTATTTCAACCATTGCCAGAACTATCAAGAATGCGATCCGTCATATGGACTTTGTGGCGCGTTATGGCGGGGAAGAGTTTGTTGTGTTATTGCCAGAAACAGATGCACATGGTGCTTATGCCGTAGCTTCAAATATTTTCAAGGCGATTGACCGTCTGGAAATTCCCCATGAAAAATCTTTGGTTGCGAAACATATTACCATCAGTTTAGGCATTACCGTCTATCGTGGTGAAACATATACTGATAAAGATATATTATTGGGAATTGCAGATCAGGCGTTGTATCGTGCCAAGCAGCTTGGGCGCAATCAGATTTATTATCAATCACTTCGTTCCGTCAACTCAGATACCGCCAATGGCTCGATGCTTTAAACATCAAGAACAACTATCCATAAAAAAACCGCTCATCAAGAGCGGTTTTTTAACAAAAACAAAACTTAGTTTTTGTCTTTCAGTTGTGGCACTGCAGATGCTGTACCCACTGCAAGCAAACCAGTTTCTGTATAGATGCCAAGTTTTGCGCGGGTATCGGTAATGTCCAGATTACGCATGGTCAACTGACCAATACGATCCATTGGAGAGAACATAGAATCACCTTTCTCCATGGTCAAGCGCTCAGCTTCATAGGTCAGGTTAGGCGACTCAGTGTTCATGATGGTGTAATCATTACCACGACGCAGTTCTAAAGTCACAGTACCGGTCACGGCTTTAGCCACCCAACGCTGTGAAGTTTCACGCAACATCAGCGCTTGAGAATCGAACCAACGGCCTTGGTACAACAAACGGCCTAAACGTAAACCGTTGATGCGGTATTGTTCGATGGTATCTTCGTTATGAATACCGGTCACAAGACGCTCGTAAGCAATATGAAGCAGCGCCATACCCGGAGCTTCATAAATACCGCGAGATTTTGCTTCGATAATACGGTTTTCGATTTGATCCGACATACCTAGACCATGACGGCCACCGATACGGTTTGCTTCAAGAATGAATTCAACTGGATCTTCGATACGTTGACCGTTGATCGCAACAGGGAAACCTTCTTCAAAAGTAATCGATACTTCTTCAGCTTTAACTTCTACGTCATCTTTCCAGAAGGCAACGCCCATGATTGGATCCACGATTTTGATGCCCGCATTCAGGTATTCAAGATCTTTGGCTTCATGGGTCGCACCCAACATGTTTGAATCTGTTGAGTAGGCTTTTTCTTTTGACATTTTATAGTCAAAACCGTTGTCGATCAGGAACTGCGACATTTCTGCACGGCCGCCAAGCTCATCGATAAAGGTTTGGTCTAGCCAAGGCTTGTAAATTTTAAGCGCAGGGTTGGTCAACAAACCATAACGGTAAAAACGTTCAATGTCGTTACCTTTGTAAGTAGAACCGTCACCCCAAATATTGACGTCATCTTCTTTCATGGCAGTGACAAGCATGGTACCTGTAACAGCACGACCAAGAGGAGTCGTATTAAAGTAAGGAACACCGCCAGTTGAAATGTGGAACGCGCCACATTGAATTGCAGCAATACCTTCTAATGCAAGCTGTAAACGGCAGTCGATTAAGCGTGCTTTTACTGCGCCATAAGCTTCAGCTTTTTTTGGAATCGCATCGTAATCGTCTTCGTCTGGCTGACCCAAGTTCGCTGTGTAAGCATAAGGTTCAGCGCCTTTTTGTTTCATCCACAAAAGAGCAGCAGAAGTATCTAGACCACCAGAGAAGGCAATACCAACTTTTTTACCTACTGGGACATTCTGCAAGATAGTTGCATTATCAGACATTGTTCATCCTAATGATATGAAATAGGCACGCCAGAATTGGTGGCCTGAAAAAATACATATTGTCTCAATTGTATCATTAATTTATTTAGGTTTGCTTTAGAAAAGAAAAACTCGTTTTAAAATCTATATTCAATAGGCTTAAATAATCATAAATTGCACGATTTTGAGCAGAATCCTGCTAAAAAATTAAAAATTCGCTATATTCAGCCGAATAAAGTTAAAAACTCAGATAAAACAGGAATAAATGCATGGCGACTCATATCCCACCCTTACCTAATTTAAATCCTAAAACCAAGAATGAAACGCTGGCACTGTTGCATGGGATTTATGCCGGTCTGATTGGTTTTAGTACACTGGTATTTTTATATCTGGAATATCAGCAAGCCAGTATTTCTACGCTGAGTTTAGGTATGGTGCTGCTGCTTTTAGGCGGCCTGGTATTTTTTAATATACAGGCCAGCATCAAAGTCAAACAGGGCAATGGTTCAGGACGGACTTTATCCAGAATTATGGCCATCCTGATGCTCCTGAGTTTTCCGATTGGTACAGTATTGGGCGTGATTGCATTATGGAAATCTAGCGCGCGACAATGGCAGGATTAATCCGCCAAATAGAAAGTGATCCTCTTCTAAAGATTGATATTTGTGCCTGAAAATGCTGAACTCCGGGTCATAAAAAGCCACTGAAAATCAGTTAAAGTAAGGGAATGACTTGCTCAGCCAAATATAATCAGGGATTTGTTATGACTACGACGCGCTATGCCAACATTTTAAAGCCACTGCATTTGGGTTTTACCACCATTAAGAACCGGGTGGTGATGGGGTCGATGCATACTGGCCTAGAAGATCGTTTTTATAATTATCCCAAACTGGCTGCGTATTTTGGTGAGCGTGCAAAGGGTGGCGCAGGTCTGCTGATTACGGGTGGAATATCGCCCAACCGTCAGGGCTGGTTGTTACCGGCGGGCGGTACCATGAATACTTTGGGGGACATTGCGCCGCATCGTTTGGTGACGCATGCAGTGCATAAGCATGGTGCCAAAATTCTGTTGCAGATTCTGCATGCCGGACGTTATGGCTATCAGCCTTTTGTGGTCTCGGCCAGCCCGATCAAGTCGCCGATTTCTCCCTTTAAACCACGTGAAATGTCAGATAAACAGATTCTGAATACCATTCAGGATTATGTCAGAACGGCCAGTATTGCCAAAAAAGCCGGCTATGATGGCGTAGAAATCATGGGTTCTGAAGGCTATTTGCTGAATCAGTTTTTAAGCCGGCATGTCAATCAGCGTGCTGACCGTTGGGGTGGCCTGATCGAAAACCGGATGCGTTTTGCCGTAGAAATTGTCAAAGCGATTCGTGAGGAAATTGGCGAAAAATTTATTATCTGTTTCCGTTTGTCGCTTCTGGATCTGGTACATGATGGCAATACCATGCAAGATGTGATTACCGTGGCTAAAGCTTTGGAAAAGGCGGGGATTACTTTACTCAATACCGGTATTGGCTGGCATGAAGCACGTATTCCCACCATTGTGACTTCTGTACCGCGTGCAGCTTTTGTCGATTATACCGCTGAAGTGAAAAAGCACGTGGCGGTGCCGGTCATTGCATCGAACCGGATCAATATGCCAGATACTGCTGAAGAAATTCTGGCTTCCGGCCAGGCAGACATGGTGCAGATGGCACGTCCATTCTTGGCAGATGCCTTCTGGGTCAATAAAACCGCGACCAATCGTGTTGATGAAATCAATACCTGTATTGCCTGTAATCAGGCCTGTCTGGATCATACCTTTAAAAACCAGCGCGCAACCTGTCTGGTCAATCCACGTGCCGGCTATGAAACCGAACTGGTCTATGTCAAAACCAAAAAAGCCAAAAGTATTGCAGTGGTCGGTGGTGGTGTTGCAGGGCTGTCTGCGGCCACAGTCGCAGCCAGTCGCGGGCATGATGTGACGCTGTTTGAGGCCAGTCATGAAGTGGGTGGACAGTTTAATCTGGCTAAAGTCATTCCGGGGAAAGAAGAGTTTCACGAAACGATTCGTTATTTTAAAGTCCAATTGGAAAAAACCGGCGTTGATGTGCGATTAAATACCCAAGTGAACCGTGAACAGCTGGAGCGTGAAGGTTTTGATGAAGTCATTGTCGCGACTGGTGTCGTGCCGCGAGCGCTTAAGATCGAAGGCAGTCAGGCACCGCAAGTCTTGTCTTATGCAGAAGTACTACGCGGTGCGCCAGTCGGAGATCGTGTTGCAGTCATTGGTGCAGGCGGTATTGGTTTTGATGTGTCCGAGTTTTTGTTAAAGCCGCCGCATCAGGTACAGCCGCAACCTGTGAATGAATGGAAACGTGAATGGGGTGTAGACCCGAATCCAAATTATGTCAGTGAAGGCGGCATGCAAGGTGCAGAAATTGAAGCACCTATTCGTGAAATTTATTTATTACAACGTAAAAAGACACCGCTTGGCGCTGGCCTAGGCAAGACTTCAGGCTGGGTACATCGTGCCCAATTAAAAAAACACGCGGTGCGCATGTTGCGCGGTGTGCAATATAAATCTGTTACCGATGAAGGCTTATGGATTGAGGTGGATGGCCACGCTCAATTATTGCGTGTGGATAGTATTGTGGTGTGTGCAGGACAGGAGTCGGTAAAAGATTTGATGCCACTTGCCGGGGAAAATACCTTGGCACAATATCATATTATTGGTGGGGCTAAACTGGCTGCCGAGCTGGATGCCAAGCGTGCCATTCGTGAAGGAGCCGAATTGGCCGCCAAATTGTAGGGATTTGATGAAACTATATGCAGTTAATCAGATTCACTGTAACTTTCACTTGTCAGTTACATAAAAGCGCCGTATTATTGCGCCCATGGAAGCGTGGCAGAGCGGTTTAATGCACCGGTCTTGAAAACCGACGAGGGTGTGAGTCCTCCGTGAGTTCGAATCTCACCGCTTCCGCCAAATTTTAAAAACCCCAATCGAAAGATTGGGGTTTTTTTATTGCTGATGAATTTTACAGAATGATTTAAAATAAACGGATCTTAAAGAGGTTCGATATTTAAAAAGTCGATAATTTATAAACAGATATTCTTCAATCGCATACTTCAATCTTAATCAGAGCCAGAGCAATTCTTTCCACATGCTGGTAAGCAGGTTGCTCTAATTCTTCACCAAAAATATCCGGATCAATTTCCTCATAAGACCAGTGAATATTTTGATGCTGCTGCATCAGGTCTTGCAGATACTGTAAAAATCGATTGCCATTTCGTGTGATGGTAGCGCCGGTATATAAAAATAAACGGCCGCCTGAATTTAGCCTTTGCAGGCCTTGTTTTATAATTTTAAAAGATAATTCATTGCCATCGAGCTCATTACCTCCGTGTCGATATTGCCGTTGCTCAGGATCAATTAAATAAGGTGGATTGGCAAAAATCAGGTCAAACTGACCTTCAAGATTGGAAAATAAATTGCTCTGTACAGGAGAGATTGAAGCAAAACCCGAAAAATCAATGTTGAGCTGACTATAGAGCAAAGCTTTGGGGTTTAGATCTGCTACAAAGATTTCCTCATGATCCGGAAAGTATTTGGCGATACTGATGGTAGCAGCAGAGGTGCCACAGCATATTTCAGTAGCCCGTTTGAAAGGGCGAGGTTCGGTGGCTAGATATTGCTTGAGATGATAGACAAAGCGATAAGTATCGGGACCAAAAAAAACAGCATCCTGTTGTGTGGTCGGAAAGGAAGAGTGAATAAAGAGTTCACCTTCCAGTGAGGCGACCCTGACCAGACTGGTGTATTGCTCATCCTGAACCTGTAGAAGTTGCTGTTTTGCCAGCAAGGAAAAAAGCACCGGATCAAGATCGGTTTTGCTAAATTCCAGATTCCAGCCAAATATATCCTGCAGGGTTATTTCCTGATTTTTCTCGTTTCTTTTACGATCCAAAATCCGTTGATGCGACAACGGAGTAATAGCTGTGAACTGATAGTTTTGTTGTTTTAAAAACGCTAGTAAAAAATGCAGAGCATGTTGCTGGTGACTCTGAATTTCTAAAATCTGGTTCATAAGCGTTGCTCTTTGGTTTACGTAAAATCAATACAAAGCTGGATAGACGTTGAATCCCATATAAGACCATGACCAGATCAGCCATTCGCGATGCGTTCATTCAATAGAAATGAATCAGCTTCATCTTCGCCTGAAATGCCAGAATTTTAAGTAAAAAACTGATGTGAATTGGTGTGATTTTTATAGCTGTTTTTAAAAAATTATCTTCTGATAAAGCTTCTGTCTGCTTTTATTCTCGATTCATAAAAAATGGCTATTCATCAAAGTGATTAATAGCCATGATGGGTGAGAGCCTTAAAACTTAGTGAGGCACTTCTGGTAAATCAAACCAGATCACTTGCGCATCATCGATGGCTTGAATCTCTGAGTCATCCAGAAAAGCAATTGCACCACCCGCCTCAACTCTATGTTCTGCAATCTGCACAGTGCCAGAAACTACATGAATATAATTGATCTGCTGGGTGGCCTGCACTTGCAAACTTTGACCTTGCTGAATTACCGCAGTTTTGACTTCAGCATTCTGACGAATATGCATCGGCGCATTGCCATTCGGTCCACAAATTAAATGCCAATGGTTAGGCTGCTCATGCGGATCCAGACGAATTTGCTGATAATTCGGTTTGGCATCCTGTTCATTGGGAATAATCCAGATTTGCAGTAAATGTACCCGCTCATTGCCCTGATTCATTTCACTATGACGAATACCTGTTCCGGCACTCATGAGCTGCCATTCACCGGCAGCAATGCCGCCATGATTGCCCATGCTGTCCTGATGAGTAATGGTGCCTTTCAGTACGCAGGTCAGGATTTCCATATTGTCATGGGGATGGGTTCCAAAACCCTGATGCCCAGCGATTAAATCGTCATTAATAACACGTAAGGCACTGATCCCCATATACTTGGGATCATACCAGTTACCAAATGAGAAGCTGTGCTTAGACTCCAGCCAGCCCATTTTTACATGACCACGATTTTCGCTAGGATGTAGAAAAGCCTTCATGATTTCATCTCGATCTTATTTTCAACTTGAGATCATCATACTGTTGTTTTAAGCTCAAAAAAATCTCAAATGGGCGACATATCATTGCATTTTTGCAACGATATGTCAGCTTAAAATCAAGTCATAAAAAAGCCCACTGAAAAGCGGGCCATTTTATTCAAAGCATTTTATGGATCATTATTCCAGGAAACGAACAGTTACGCCAGATTTGACTTTACGGCCAAGATCATTGGCATCCCAGTTGGTCAGACGGATACAACCGTGTGAATAGGATTTAGAAATCATGGACGGATTCGGTGTACCGTGAATACCAAATGATTTTTTGTTGAGGCCAATCCAGACATTACCGACCGGGCCGTTTGGACCTGGTGGTAGAGACAGTGGTTTGGTGTTTTTACCTTGAACAAAGTTACTTGGCGAGTAGCTATACCAAGGATTTGGTGCAACGCCGGTGATTTTATAAGTACCCGTTGGTGAAGGCGTACTGGTATTGCCGATACTTGCAGGGAATGAGCCGATCATTTGATTTTTACTGTTAAATAAGTACAGTTGTTTGGCACCTTTATGTGCAACAATCAAGTGAATCCCTTCTGGTAGCTCATTACGAACATTGGTCACCAGAATCTTTTGGCCGACTTTGTTAAAATTAGCACCTGGATTCAACTTCTTCAGGAAGTTTTCATCCATATGGAACTTTTCACTGAGCATTTCAGATGCGCTGGTGTAGTACAAACCTTTCATTTTAGCCTGTAGCGCATAATCTGAAGGAATCGATTTGGCAAATGGCCCTGCCAGATCTTTTTCAGTGATGGTGTATTCTACAAAGGTCGGCTTGGAACCCTGACGTGCCACCAGTTTGTCCCAGGTTTCCTGCGTCAGTACGCCATTTGGCTTGATGCCATTCATTTGCTGGAAAGAGGCAATTGCTTTCAGTGTGTTCTTGCCGCTGGTACCATCAATCGCACCCGGTGAAGCGTGGGCATTGTTGAGCATGACATGTGCACGTGCGTAGACCGGAAATTGACCTGCACCAATATTTTCATACCACTGGGCATTGTTTAAGCCGTCTAAAGTCCACGAAGCTTTGGTCGCAGCAGAGTTCGTCGGGGCCTTGGTATTTGGCGCTGCACCAATGTCGGCAGATTGGTCTTCGGTATCTTGTAGCTCATTCAGTGCTTCAGAGGCCTGATTTAAGTCTTGTTGTTCTTGCGCCGTAATTTTGGCTTCAGCCGGTGCTTGGGCGGCTGAAGCTTCAGTCGCGAGTGGATCAATTGGATCCTGGACTGAAACATCGGTAACAACTTGCGGGTTCAATGGTTGTTCAGCAGTAGACGCAGCAAAAACAGTACCTGCGAAAATGCAACCTAAACTCACAGCGAGCATTGTGCGAACGAACATGTAAATCAACCTTAAAATTATTTCTTTAAAAATGTGAAAAAACACTATAAGTATTACAGAAAAAATGTGGAGATGCAGTAGTTGTTTTGTGTAAAACATCACATTTGGCCACTTAAGCTGATCGGTTTTTAAAGTCAGCAGAAGTTATTAAAAATACAACCTTTTTGTTATGATATGGCGAATATCAAAGATAGATAGGAAAGTAAATGACGACCTTAAAAAATGATCGTTTTCTGCGCGCCTTGTTGCGTGAACCTGTAGATGCCACTCCGGTATGGATGATGCGTCAGGCGGGCCGTTATTTACCAGAATATCGCGCAACGCGTGCTCAGGCGGGAGATTTCCTTTCTCTTTGCAAAAATACTGAACTGGCCTGTGAAGTGACCTTACAGCCTTTACGCCGTTATGATCTGGACGCCGCGATTTTGTTCTCTGACATTTTGACAGTGCCTGATGCTTTAGGTTTAGGATTGTATTTTGAAGTGGGTGAAGGGCCTAAATTTCATAAAACCGTCCGTACCGAGCAGGATGTCGCAAATCTGCCAGCCTTTAATGCAAAATCGGATCTGGATTATGTGATGAATGCAGTGTCGACCATTCGTTCGGCCTTGGGTGGCCAGGTTCCTCTGATCGGTTTCTCTGGCAGTCCGTGGACCTTGGCGACTTATATGGTAGAAGGCGGTTCAAGCAAGGATTTCCGTTTCACCAAAAATATGATGTATGCACAGCCTGAAGTACTGCATGCTTTGCTGGAACGTCTAGCCGACGCCGTGATTGATTATCTGAATGCGCAGATTGATGCAGGTGCACAAGCGGTACAGATTTTTGATAGTTGGGGCGGCGCACTGGCGCATCGTGAATATATCGAATTCTCGCTCAACTATATGAAGAAGATTGTTGCTGGCTTGCACCGTGAAAAAGATGGCCGCAAGATTCCAGTAATTCTGTTTACCAAAGGTGGCGGTCAGTGGTTGGAACCGATGATCGCTACAGGCGCAGATGCCTTTGGTCTGGACTGGACCACACCACTGGATGTAGCACGTCAAACCGTTGCGGGTCGTGCTGCGCTTCAGGGTAACCTCGACCCTGCGACCTTATATGGTTCATCGGAAACTATTATTAAGGCGACCAAAGCCATGCTGGATGATGCTTATGCCAATGGTGAAAAAACCGGTTATGTAGCAAACCTCGGCCACGGCATTACCCAGTGGGTCGATCCAGCCAATCCAAAAGCCTTTATTGATACCGTACATGAGTATAGTGCTAAATATCTTTAGGATTTAAACCTTGATCGATCTATTCAAATCAGGGTTTGAATTTACCTATAAGGCAGCTTCGGCTGCCTTATTTGGGATTCTACTCCTGCTGGCGTTTGCACTCACTGCTGCCATGGGCAGTGATCTGTTTTACGGTTTTTACCGTTATGACTATCTGTTATTTTTTGCCCTGCTCATTCAGGTGCTGCTGCTTTATACCAAACTGGAATCCTGGGCCGAAGCCAAAGTGATTGCGCTGTTTCATCTCATGGCCATGGTGATGGAAATCTTTCTGACCCATCCTGCGATTGCCTCCTGGTATTATCCACAACCGGCAATCTTTAAAATTATGACCGTGCCTTTATTTGCCGGTTTTATGTATTCTGCGGTCGGCAGTTTTTTTGCGCGTTCCTTGCGTTTATATCAGGTCTCATTTGAAAAGTTGCCAGGCTTTCGCCATATGTTGCTGCTGGCGGTGTTGTCTTATATCAACTTTATGAGCAAGTTTTTTATTCCTGACTATCGCATGCTTTTATTTGTCTGGAGCGTGCTGATGTTCTGGAAAACTAAAATTCGTTTTCAGTTGAATCAGCACGCTTTTCAGTTGCCAATGTTACCGATCTTGCTGCTGCTGGCCTTTATCATCTGGATTGCCGAGAACATCAGTACCTTTTATCAGATCTGGCTCTATCCAAGTCAGATTGAACAATGGCATATGGTGGGCTGGGGCAAACTCGGGTCCTGGTATTTGTTGTTATTGCTGAGTCTGGTCTTGGTACTGAAGATTTTAGGGCAGCGCAATTTACATGGCGACTGGACGCTGAAAGAGTAATGGAATTATTCAGGTTATGTTTATGTAAAGCATGCATTTTTTCGATTGCGCCAAACCTGACTTATCGCTACTCTGCTGAGTGTGTAAGTCAAATTACATAATGAGAGTAATAACAAAGATTGCATGAGAATAACTGGAGAATAAGTATGTTGAAAAAAATTATGCTGGCGGCAGTATTAGCGACTGGTTCAAGTATGGCAATGGCTGACCGAGATGTCGGCTGTGGTATCGGAAGTCAGGTGTGGGCCGGTCAGACTGGTATTATTCCTAAACTTTTAGCAGGTACCACCAACGTTCTTTTCACGAATCAATGGCTCGGGATCACGTTTGGTACTTTAGGTTGTAGCCAGGGTGGCACAGTCACCGCTCAAGTGGTGACTTTTACCAATGAAAATGCTGAAGCACTGGCGCGTGATATGGCAGTGGGTGAAGGTGAAAGCCTGAATGTTCTGGCTGAACTTCTGAATATAAAATCTGAAGACAAAGGCCATTTTTTTAACATTTCCAAGCAGAATTTTTCTGAAATCTATTCCGAACAAAACCAGAATACCCTTCAAGTTCTAAGCTCATTACAAACAGTGATGGCCAAAGATGAAGTATTGAAATCTTATATCTGATCCGCACTTTGAAAACCCTGCTGCTCTGGCAGGGTTTTTCTTATGACTCAAAGAAATTGACGAGAATAAGTTAACTGAATGAAATATGCGTTCTTCATGTTGGGTCTGGCCTTCAGTCCCTTAAGTTTTGCAAACGAAATTAATCCGGATATCCAGCATTATCTCGATCAGGCCAAAAGCAAACGTCTGGATCAGAGCACCACCTGGCAGCGTCTGATGTATGCCAATTCTAAAGGCCACAGCGAGGTCGATTATTCAGGCTATTTTCTGGCAGAGCAGGGAAAGACTGATCTCAAAAAAGAAATACAGCATAATATTCAGGCCTTATTTGGCAGTGCAGAACCGAATCAGTCCATCCGTTGTAAGTTTCCGGCCCGAAGCAGCTGGTTAATGCAGCAGCTGGATATTTCCGAACAGCAATTGCCTGAAGTGAGTTGTCCGGATTTTGATCAGTGGATTGCTGAGGTCAAGCCCTATCAGGCCACGCTGATTTATGCCACAGATTTTATGGGCAATCCCAGTTCGATGTTCGGGCATACCTTGTTACGTCTAGATCCCAAAGATCAACAGCAGCTCAACCTGATTTCCTATGCCGTCAACTATGCCGCAACCGTCGATGGCAATGACAACTGGTCATTTGCCTGGAAAGGACTGACCGGACAATATCCGGGTGAATATTCCCTGATGCCATATTATCGCAAGGTCAAAGAATATGGTGACTTTGAAAGCCGGGATTTATGGGAATATGAATTAAATTTAACTCCACAAGAGACCCGGTTTCTGGTGCAGCATCTTTGGGAAATGCAAAAGGTGAGTTTCCCTTATTATTTTATCAATGATAATTGTGCTTATCGCTTGCTGGGGTTATTTGATCTGGTGCGTCCTGAGTTAAATTTACAAAAACAGTTTAATTCGACTGCCATTCCGATCGAAACCTTGAAAGTGGTAGAACAGCAGGGCTTGATCAAACAGAAAGTTTATCGTCCTGCCCTGGAAACACAGTTGCTGGCTCAATCTAGACAGCATGGCAAAGCTTTGGCAAAAAAGGCTCATCAGCTGGCTTATGCAGAAACAGGTACCATGCCTTCAATGTTGCAAACTTATCCGGCAGAGGATCAGGCCAAAGTGCTGGAAATGGCCTATGATCATCTATATCTGGATTTTCTCAGACAGAAAGTAGATGAGTCCTTTGCCCAGCCACGTTTTCGCAAGTTATTGGGCTTAAGAAGTCAGCTGGCTATCGAGAAACAGCGTCAAGCACCTGAGCGACCGAAAACAGATCCAGTACAAAGTCATCATGCACGAAATATCAGTTTTGAGGCCGGACAGGTTCAGGGCGAATCCTTTGTTCAGCTTGGGCATCGGCAGGCTTATCATGATTTAATCGATCCACAGGGTGGTTTGCGTACCGGCACACAACTGCTGTTTCTGGATGGGGCATTACAATATCGTAATAGTGAACTCAAACTGGAACATCTGGATTTACTGGCCGTCAATTCCTATAACCCGATTAATCCATTTAATACGCCCTTATCTTGGGGTTTTAATCTGGGCTGGACACAGGAAGCCTTAGACCGTCATGGCCAGTTTAGCGAAGAGCAACAGCATGGCGTCGCCGGTTTTAAGACCCAAGCGGGCTATAGCTGGGCAAATGCGAGCCGCGAACATTTGTGCTATGCACAAATGCAAACTCACGTTCAGGCGGGCAAGGCGCTCGATCAGGGTTGGCGCGTAGGAGCAGGGCCAACTTTGGGCTGCCAGAATATCTGGACTGATCAGATCAACAGTCTGGTGCAAGTGGAACTGCCTTATTGGGAAGATTCGCATCGCTGGCATCTGAAGCTAAATACCCAATTGCAATATGCCTTTACTGCACAGAATGCGGTTCGATTGTCTTGGGAATATCAGCAACAACAGGCGAAAGACTGGGATCAATGGAGTTTGGGCCTGATCCGTTATTTTTAAACGGCTTATATATTTTAAGGGCTAGTTTACGAAACTTTTCCTGTGAATCATCGATCAGTATAATTGGAATAATCTTGTCGATATTTTAGTTAATGCACCCGAATTTTGTTATATTTGTCACATAATGTTAGTGCAAATTGCAGTGTTTTGGGGAATGGGGCGTATGAATAATGAATGCATGGCAATGCTGGCCGAACAATGGAGGCAGATCTGTCAGAATTATTCAGCAGATGATCTATTGCATGCATTTCATTTTGTTCAGGAACATTCTGTTATTCTGGTCGAAGAATTCTATAAGAATATGCTCTTAGAAAAAGAATCGGCCCAGTTCCTGACCGACCAGATGGTTCAGCAGCGTTTGCGTAATACCCTGATTCAATGGCTGTCAGAAAGTTTTAGCGTACCGATCAACAAGAGTTATGTGCAAGCCGTACAAAAGCAGGCGATGGTTGGACATGTACATGCCCGGGTCGGTATACCTTCTTGGTTAATCATGCGTGGTGTTCGCGAAATTGAACGCAAGGTTTTTGAACTGTTGCAAGCATCTTCTCAAAACAGCATGTTGACCGCCTGCAGTTATATTGTGCAAATCATGGGCTTTGCCACAGAAATCATGTGCCGTTCTTATGAAGCCAAAACAGCCATGAATCAGGAAATCAAACACAGTTACCGTGTTTTTTCAGCCATGCAGGATGTAGCGGTACAAAAAGACAAACAGCGCAGCTCATTGCTGGACTGGGAAAATGAACTGATGTTTAAGGTCTTTTCGAGCCCTGACAGTTTAAAGCATCCGATGTTGTCCAAATCCGAGTTCGGTTTATGGTTTATCCATAAAGCCTCTTATGCTTTTACCGGTTCGGACCAGGTCGATTTAATCATTGAGCGGATTTATCAGATTGATGCAATTAATCAGACCATCATGGATTGTACGGATAAAAATAATGTCTTGGGGCTGATTCAACAAATCCGTGACTTAAACCGTGAAATTCAACTGCTGGTCGATCAGTTATTTCAGGTTGCGGAATATATTGAATCAGGCAATGATTCATTGACCCAGTTGTTAAATCGCCGTTATTTAAATACGGTGATTTCCCGTGAAATCACTTTTTCCCGTAAAAATCATACACCTTTGTCTTTACTTGCGATGGATGCCGATTTCTTTAAAAGTATCAATGATAAATTTGGACATGCCGCAGGTGATCTGGCACTTAAATTTATTGCCGAAGCGCTGCAAAAATACAGTCAGGGCAGTGATTATGCCTTCCGGGTCGGTGGGGAAGAATTCTTATTGTTGCTGGTCGATACAGATAAACAACGTGCCTTAAGTATTGCCGAAAGTATTCGTAAATATGTTGAAAATGGCATGATTAAAACCGCGCAAGGACAACAGTTTAAAATCACGATCAGTATTGGATGTACGCTCTATGACGGGCATCCGGATTATCAGCGATTTTTGGATGCTGCGGATGCCGCACTGTATATGGCGAAAAATACCGGTCGTAACCGGGTCTATATGGCACAGTCGCCCTCAAATCCGGTAGGGCAGCAATGATCCAGCTAGCTTAAAAGTTTTATTCCTCTGCCGTATGTTGCTGGATAAATTCCTGAAATTTTCGCTTTTGCTGAATATAGTCTGGATGGTTTTTCGCATCATTCCATTTTTGTTTAAAAATGTTGGCGGCCGCTGCTTTGACCGGATCTCCGTGGCTGCGTGGCAATTCTGAACGGCCATGTGCGCCGCTTAAGCCTTTCTTATCTTCCGGAACCGGCCCATCATATTTTTTACCACCTTTATGGTTGGCGTAACGGCGGGCACGGGTATAACCCATCTGTAAAAACTTGCGTGCCATGTCCGCACCGATAAAATCATCTTGTTTTAAATAAGCTAGGAATAGCTGATAAATTTTGTCACTGCTGGCTTGGGCTTTTTCTTCATCCGCAAAGCGCCAGTGCGGCAGAATTTCAGATTTATAAGGCTCCACCAATAATACGCCTTGTTCTCCTCGGCCAATTCGGTACAACTCGGGCCGTTTGCGAAAATTAATCTTTTCGAAGTCCAGAGAATAATCAAAACTATTCGACACCACCCGTGACTGACGTTTTGGCGGCGGATTTTTGGCTGCTGGACTCATATCTTTGCCTTATATTTAGAAGGGTCGGTATCACTCAATAAAGAACACACTAAAAAATATAAAATAATTCTACTGATCTACTCACCCGAGACCAGGATCAAGAAAAGCCCCAGTCATGGGGCTTGGATTTTACTTTGACTTTTTCGAACTGGTCTTCGAGGTTTTGGCTTTATCAGACTTGCTCTTGGACGAAGTGCTTGACTGCTTTTTGGCCGGTGCTGATTTTTTTGAAGAAGATTTTTTCGTCTTGCTGTCTTCATCTTTGCTCTTATTGCTGCTTTTCGCTTTAGCCGGTTTTTTCGCTGAAGATGTTTTCAGGTCTTTGGCTTTATCGCTGCCTTTAGAACTCGCACTTTTCTTCGCCTTTACTTTTTCATCTTTACTGGCATTCTCTTTTTTAGAAGATGCTGCTTTAGATTTAGCACTTTCAGCTTTTTTGCTGACTTTGCGATCGCTGTCCTTGTCACTGCTTTTGTTCGACTTCTTCAGTTTTTCATCTTGCGTCTTTTTAGCAGTTTTTGCAGATTTCTTGCTGTCTTTGTCCTGATTGTTTTTGCTATTCGCCATGGTCATTTTCCTTGTCATTAAAAATCAAGCAGAAAGATATAAAGCTGTTTGCTGTATATCAACGTCAATTTACTTTAAGCGAGGACTAACTGGATTAAAACTTTATCATGTATCTAAATGTAGGCTTGTTGCAAAGATAAGCAGCAATTGTTTAGCTGCAAGTATAACGAATGCAAATTTGGTCAACAGCAGCTGTGATATCGATATTCTCTGATCAGAGCAGTTTATAAGAAATTAAAAAAACCCCGAATGATCGAGGCTTTAAATAATTGGCTTTTAAGGCTTAGTAGCTTTCTGGCACTGCACTTAAAAACTCACGGCGGGTTTCTTTATCAGTTTTAAAATCACCAATAAAAGAGACTGTACGTGTGGTCGATTCCTGTTTGCCCACACCACGCATCATCATGCACATATGTGCAGAATCAATCATCACGGCGACACCACGTGCTTTGGTGATTTCCGCCACTGCTTCTGCAATTTGCTGGGTCAAGTTTTCCTGGATTTGCAAACGACGCGCAAACATTTCAGTAATACGGGCAAATTTGGACAGGCCCAAGACATGACCTTCCGGTAAATAGGCGATATGGACACGGCCATAAAATGGTAATAAATGATGTTCACATAAGGAATAGAATTCGATGTTTTTGACCAGCACCATTTCACGGTTGTCGGAAGGAAAGACCGCTTTGTTGGTAACTTCTTTAAGTGTCTGACTATAACCCGAGGTTAAATATGAAAATGCTTTGGCAGCACGCACAGGCGTATCTTTGAGACCAGGGCGATTGAGATCTTCGCCAACGGCAGTAAGAATGTTTGCGTAGGATTGCTGCATAGTCATATGACGTATTCACTTAAACTGAGAATGAACAAGGACGGCATTGTAGCAGAAAACTTTTACAATGCCTTGTTTTGAGGCGAAAACCGGTTACTGTTTAAACTTTGGATTCTTTTCTGCACGTTTTAGCAGAACCAGAACTGCACCAGTACCGCCTTGTTTTTCAGGCGCACTGATAAAAGCCAAAACATCGCGATGCTGACGCAGCCAACCATTCACATAGGTTTTTAAAATCGCTTCCGGGCCTTTACCGTGTACGATCTTAATCACGTTCTGGTTTTCATCTTTGGCGATCTGGATAATTTGTAGCACCGCCTGACGCGCTTCTTCCACGGTACAGCCATGCAGATCCACAGCTTCAAACCAGCGTAAATTGCCGGCTTTTAAGTCTTCAAACACTTTATGCTGCAAGGTGGCAATGCGATAGCTCAAGTTGGCCTGACTCCCGACAGGATTGAGCATGGCCTGCGTGTCCGATAATGCCATGGCATCTGTTTCCATCGGGCCAGTCGCCGCTGCACGCTTTGCCAGAACTTGTGCATCCGGTTTTTTCTTGCGTGGTTTGTCCAATTGAACGGTATTTCCCGATTCAATTTTTTGCACGCCCTGCATTTGCTTGCGGAATAATTCCAGTTCTTCTAAAGCTTCTTGCTCGACAGTCTTTTCAACGGGTGCAGCAACAACCGCAGGGGTATGTGGCTGTGTAATTTGCTTCTTAAAAGATTTCAGCAGGTTGTACTGATCTTTAGATAATGAAGAATCGTGTTTACTCATAATGTAAAAACAAGGGAGATGCGGAATTTAACAGAATTATAGTCTGAAAATAGATAAAGGAGAAATGAATTGCTTGCATGGCATGTCTCGGTATTTGTGAATTCACATGATGCTATTTCTTTTCTTATCAATCCTGAAAATAAAAAAGCCCAATCCTGAGATTGGGCTTGGTCTAAGTATTAAACTAGTCAATAGTTAAACCGATTCAGGCTCACCAAACAGGTTACGGAATGCATGATCAGGTCGAGGCTGTTTCATAAAACTTTCACCGACCAGAAAGGCATGAATATCATGCTGTTGCATCATCGCCACATCGGCAGGAGTAGCAATACCACTTTCAGTGACTAACAGGCGAGAGGGATCGAGTAAGTTCTTTAAACGAATCGAGGTATCTAAATCGACATCGAAGGTTTTTAAATTACGGTTATTCACACCCAGCAAGCAGCGATCTGAAAGTTTCAGCGCACGTTCCAGTTCAGCTTCATCATGTACTTCAACTAAAACATCTAAATTATGCTCAAAAGCAGTCTTCGACATTTCTTCCAGTTGCTGATCTGACAGACATGCCACAATCAGTAAAATACAATCTGCATCTAAGGCACGTGCTTCAATGACTCCATAAGGATCGATCAGGAAATCTTTGCGCAGCGCCGGCAGGTCACAATGCGAACGGGCAATCTGAATATTTTCATCTGCACCCTGAAAAAAGTCCACATCGGTCAGGACAGATAAACATGCGGCACCAGCATCTTGATACTGTGCTGCAATTTCCGCAGGATTAAAATTCTCACGAATAATCCCCTTAGATGGCGAGGCTTTCTTGATTTCAGCAATTACACCCGGACGTTTTGACATTAAAGACTGGGCAAAACCACGCACAGCTGATGCACCTTGAGCGAGCTCTTCCAGATCTTTATAACTTTTCTGCTTTAAACGTAGAGCAAATTCTTCCGTTTTACGGTCAACAATCTTGCCTAAAATTGTATTTGCGATATCCACCATGATCAAAATTCCTGACCGAATTAAGCTTCGTATTGTTTAATGGTTTTGGTAAATTCAGACAGCACACTCATTTTTTCCAGAGCCTGGCCGCCATAAATAATGTCATGTGCCAATGCAACACCATGTTTATAACTGCTGGTCAAACCGGAAACATAAATACCTGCACCGGCATTCAGGGCAATCATATTGGCCGCTTTATCACCGATCTCTGATTTTTTCTTGCCCAATGCATCCTTGATTAATGCCAGACTCTGTGCAGAATCTTCTACAATTAAACCAGTCAAGGTTTGAGATTCGATATTAACCAATTCAGGGGTAATTTCCCATTCAGTCACTTCGCCATTTTTTAGCTCAGCCACATACGTTGCAGAGGCAAGACTGATCTCATCCAGCCCGTCGCGAGAATGCACCACCATCACATGTTCAGCACCGAGCTGTTTCATCACTTCTGCAATCGGACGGCACAGTTCATTGGAAAACACGCCAATGACTAAGCGATTGACGCCGGCCGGATTGGTCAGCGGGCCAAGTAAATTGAAAATGCTGCGAATCCCCAATTCTTTACGCGGGCCGATTGCATATTTCATGGCTGTATGATGATTCGGTGCGAACAGAAACCCGACCCCCACATCACGAATACAACGCTCGGTTTGCTGCATATTCAGGTCAAGATTAATCCCAGCCTGTTCCAGTAAATCTGACGAGCCTGATTTGGTTGAAACGCCACGGTTGCCATGTTTAGCAATGGTTGCGCCTGCTGCTGCAATCACAAATGCAGACGCGGTAGAGACGTTAAACAGGTTTTGACCATCACCGCCTGTACCGACAATATCGACTAAATAGGGAATATCGCTGACATCAATTTTGGTAGCCAGTTCACGCATGACCCGTGCGGCTGCGGTAATTTCATCAATGCTTTCACCTTTAAGGCGTAAACCCATCAGCAGGGCACCAATCTGGGCATCAGTGGTTTCACCTGACATGATGGCACGCATCACGTCTTGCATTTGATCCTGAGTCAGGTGAATGTTTTTGGTAATATTGTTTAAAGCTTGTTGAATATTCATAAGATGTTCTTAGGCATAAATTTCGAGAAAGTTTTTAAAGATTTGATGGCCATGCTGGCTCAGGATCGATTCAGGATGGAACTGCACGCCTTCGACCGGCAATGTCTTATGTTTTACCCCCATAATTTCTTCCATAGAGCCATCGGCTTCATTGGTCCAGCAGGTCACTTCCAGACATTCAGGCAAGGTGGCTTGATCAATCACCAGGGAATGATAGCGCGTTGCAGGAAATGGCGACGGAAGATTGCTGAAAATCCCGGTATCGCTGTGGTACATATCCGACAGACGGCCGTGCATGACACGTTTGGCACGTATGATGTCACCGCCAAATGCCTGACCAATACTCTGATGGCCGAGACAAACGCCCAATAACGGAATTTTTCCAGCAAAATGCTGAATCGCAGGAATCGAAATGCCTGCTTCACTCGGCGAGCATGGGCCGGGGCCAATCACTAAATACTTGGGTTGCCATCGCTCTATATCTTCCAATGTCACGGCATCATTACGGACTACTTTTACTTCTTGATTCAATTCGCCAAAATATTGAACGATGTTGTAAGTAAAGGAGTCATAGTTGTCGACCATTAAAAGCATGAGCTTAACCTATTGAAATTAATGCACTTAACTGTGCTAAAGTTGTCCAGATCGTACTTTATTTGCGCTTATTGCAAGCACGGGTGTACCACGACTAAATCATTGATTTCATTGTGTGAAAATAAAGCACTATTCATCATAGCAAAAAATAGCCGTATTCGGCGCAACAATTTTGCTCAATTTATTTGCTTTAAAAGCATCTGTATCAACTGAAATAAAATTTTAATCATGATTTAAAGTAATAGACTTACTTAAAGAAACTTTAGGCTGTGTATTTTTTAGGGAAAAATTGATAAGTTAAAAATAATCAGCAATATTGATCTAAAGTTTGTTGAAAAAAGCATCACTTGAATAATAGAAATTTATATAGACTATGGTGTAGAAAGTATATTTAAAGAAAATGCCTCAAAATATTCACTGAGCAACTGCATGTTGCAGATCTCTGTTTGTCTCAGACCATAAGAAAACAGTCAATTTTTTAGCAACATATGGGTGTTTTTTAAACAAATACACGAAAAAGTAGCAAATTTTATATAAAAAACTATGTTTTTAATACACTTCTATAGGTGATTGCACTATTTAGGTGCGCTAAAAAATAAAGCAGAAATAAAATAAATGAAGAATGCCTGAATATAGTGCATTTAGTTTCTCAACTAGTATAATAGTCGCAAAGTATTTTTGTCACTTCATGATTTCTTATATAGATTTCAAGATTTTATCTATACTTTGAATAGTTGGTACGGTAATTGCTTAATGACTACCAACTACTAACACGCACGTAACGAGTGCAACAAAAATTCATCGGAGCAAAATGAGCATGGCGAACAAAGTCCTTCAACTCATCCAAGAAAGTGGCGCGAAATGGGTCGATTTCCGTTTTACGGATACTAAAGGTAAAGAGCAACATGTGACTTACCCAGCAGATACAATCGACGAAGATACTTTTGAAGACGGTAAAATGTTCGACGGTTCTTCAATTGCTGGTTGGAAGGGCATCGAAGCATCTGACATGATTTTACGCCCAGATGCAGAAACCGGTTTCATCGACCCGTTCTTTGCCGAGCCTACAGTTGTTGTGACTTGTGATGTGATTGAGCCTTCTACAGGTCAGGGTTATGACCGTGACCCACGTTCGATTGCTCGCCGTGCTGAAGAATACCTAAAATCGACAGGTATTGGTGATACAGCATTCTTTGGCCCAGAACCAGAATTCTTCGTATTTGACGAAGTGAAATGGGAAATCGATATGTCTGGCGCGCGCCATACATTGATCGCTGAAGAAGCGGCCTGGTCAACCAACAATGACTACGAAGGTGGTAACTCTGGTCACCGTCCACGCGTAAAAGGTGGTTACTTCCCGGTTCCTCCAGTTGATTCTTCACATGATATGCGTGCAGATATGTGTGCCAAAATTGAAGACATCATGGGCCCAGGTCGTGTAGAAGTACATCACCATGAAGTTGCATCTTGCCAGTTGGAAATTGGTGTAAGCTTCAACACCATGGTTCGTAAAGCGGACGAAGTTCAACAGTTTAAATATGCGGTTTGGAACGTTGCGCATCAATATGCGAAAACAGCAACCTTTATGCCTAAACCAATGGTTGGCGATAACGGTTCTGGTATGCACGTTCACATGTCGATCTCTAAAGATGGCAAGAACTTGTTTGCTGGTGATGAATATGCAGGCCTTTCAGAAATGGCATTGTACTTCATTGGCGGTATTATCAAACATGCGCGTTCATTGAATGCATTAACCAACCCTTCTACAAACTCGTACAAGCGTCTGGTTCCGCATTTCGAAGCACCGATTATGCTGGCTTACTCAGCGCGTAACCGTTCTGCATCTATCCGTATTCCTTACGTGTCAAGCCCGAAAGGCAAGCGTATTGAAGCTCGCTTCCCAGATCCAATGATGAACCCGTACCTCGGTTTCGCGGCATTGTTGATGGCAGGTATCGACGGTATCCAAAACAAGATTCATCCAGGTGAAGCGGCTGACAAAAACCTGTACGATCTTCCTCCTGAAGAAGAAGCGAAAATCCCGACTGTGGCGCATAGTCTGGATATGGCGCTTGAAGCACTTGAAGCAGATCATGATTACCTGCTGAAAGGTGGCGTGTTCACGAAAGACATGCTTGATGCCTATATCGAACTTAAAACTGAAGAAGTGCGTCGTTTAAACACGACCACTCACCCAGTTGAATTCGAGATGTACTACAGCCTGTAATTCTTTCAAGAATTTCACTGTAAAAAACCCGCGCATGTCGCGGGTTTTTTCTATACTGGGTTAATATAAAGCAAAGAATGTTGAATTAGATTGTTATGACTAAACCACGTAAAAAACATACCGGATTTTTTCCTTGGAATGATCCTAAAGACCATGCGCAAGGTTTTAAGTTAAATTTTTCTGAAGTTACGTATTTGGAAGTAGGGCGTACCATTGAAGGTTATAAACAAGCACAGTTTGTTGAACTGAAAAATCCTGAACTGGCACTTACATTTGACTATCCAAAAGAGTTTTATTTAAGCGCTGAAGGCTTAATTTTAATTAAAACACCCCAAGGCAAATTTGAAGTGATTGCTAAAGCAGATAACTGTTAAACATGACGTATTTTTCTAAAAATCAGCATGCCTTGATGCCCACTATGTCTGCTGAGCTAAAACCATGGCTGTATGCATCAGGTTCTCTGACACAGCAATTGACCGGCTTGGCGCAGGGACAATTTCATGTTGAGCCTATTCAAGAGCATTTTCAGCGTTTAAGCTTCGCCAATGCCAAATGGATGCAGATGTCACATCAGCATACTTCCTGGGTGCGGGAAAGCTATCTCTATGGTTCAGAACAGTCGCCCTGGGTGAAAGCAAAGAGTATTTTTCCAATTTTAAGCCTGCAAAAAAAAGCCCGAATCTTTCAGCATATTGGGACTAAGCCAATTGGCTGGTTCCTGTTTCAACGGACGAATCCACTCTGCCAGCGTCGGGTCATTCTTTTAGAAGAGGGTTGGACGCGTCAGAGCTGCTATACTTGGCACGGCTGTAAATTTATCGTACAAGAAACATTTTTACCGGCATTTGAACACTTTATACAAAATTCAAGGGCTTGACTTTATATGGCAACTGCACAAGCAATAACCTGGCGTGAGCGTCTTGGCGCCTATTATTATCTTTGTCGTTTTGATAAACCGATTGGTACTGAACTGGTCTTTTGGCCAACCTTGTGGGCGTTATGGATCGCGGCTCAGGGGATGCCACGCATTGAAATTTTAATTCCCATGATTTTGGGTGTGATTTTTATGCGGGCGGCGGGTTGTGCCATCAATGATTTTGCTGACCGTAAAGTCGATGCGCATGTGGAGCGTACTAAAAACCGACCACTAGCGACCGGAGTCATCAGCGCCAAAGAAGCGGTGATGGTATTTCTGGTTTTGGTGGCTGCCAGCGCCTGTCTGCTATTTTTCTTGCCGATCGAAACTTTTTACTGGTCATTTGGGGCTTTGCTGTTAGCGTTTATTTATCCTTTTATGAAACGTTATACCCATTTGCCTCAGGTATTTTTGGGTGCAGCATTTTCCTGGGCCATACCCATGGCCTATACCGCTGTTGGGCAAACACCTGATCTGACTTGCTGGTTATTGTATTTTGGTAATCTGGCCTGGACTGTGGCCTACGATACTCAATATGCGATTGCAGACCGTGAATATGATTTAAAGATAGGGGTGAAGTCGACTGCAATCTTGTTTGGCCAGCATGATATTTCAATTATTAGCACCCTGCAGGCGAGCAGTATTTTATTGATAGGTGCTGCACTTTGGCTGGAAAATTTATTGATTCCATTTGGCTTGTTAGCACTTTTGCTGGTTGCTGCTGATTTTATTTACCAATGGTTTAAAACTCGCGATAAAAATCCACAGCTATGTTTTTGGGCATTCCGTCATAACCGTTGGATTGGCCTCATTATTTTTGTGGGAATATTGTTTGCTCTAAGATAATTACCGTATGTCGGATAACAACAAAAGCATCCTATAAAGGATGCTTTTTTTATGATTAATTTTGAGTGATCTCGATTAAGAGATAGGGAATAACAATAAAAGGATAGAAATATGCAGAACAGTTATAAGAAATTGATGTTAGGTGTGCTGTGTTCCTCGGTACTATTTTTATCTGCGTGTAACGATGATGATAATGATTTCTTTGTCCCGCAGCCTCAGGTTTTTCTCGGTGAACAAACGTATACCCAAGATGTTATGTCTCAAGCATCAAGTATTCGGGTTATGCGCTATAACATGCCAAATGTACAGAATAGGACTGCAGAAGCTACTGCCTTGGTAATTTATCCGCGAACACAACAACCACGAGATGGTTGGCGTGTTGTTGTCTGGGAGCACGGTACAGTAGGGAGCGGTGATAGTTGTGCGCCAAGTCGAAATACTTTTAACCCACGCTTTAAAGCCATGGCTGAGAGTCTGCTTGCCAAAGGCTATGTGATTGTTGCTCCTGATTATGAAGGATTGGGTACACAGGGCATTCATCCTTATTTACATTTAGAGAGTGCGGCACAATCTGCAATTTATGCAGTGAAAGGATTTAAGCAACAGCAAGGGAATAGATTTAATGGAGCTTGGGTTTCTGTGGGTCAATCACAAGGGGGGCATGCTTCGCTTGCAACGGCAGAATTTGCAGGAAATGATCCAAACTATAAGGCAGCGGTTGCTGCGGCACCAGCCTCCAGCCTAGGTTATATTATTGGTACAGTTGCCCCACAAGCTTTAAATCGATTAGTTTTGGGCGAGGGTGCTGGTGTTGTTCCGGCAGGAACTGCCAAAGCTGTGTATTCAGAATTACTTGCTTATGCAGCATATGTGGCAGTTGGAATTAAAGCTTATGAGCCAAATTTTGTATATCAGAATATTTTTGAATCCAGTGCAAAACTGGTTGCTGAGCGTGCAGAAGGAACCACTGGTGAAAATGGCTTGTGTCTAGGCGATTTAATGACAGAGTTTAGTGCAGATATCGATCAATGGTTGCGGCAGAATCCTGGAAGAACAGTAGCTGAATATCCGGGGTTGATAGATGCTTTTGATCAAAACAGATCTGTGAAAGAATTTTTGGTGGAGAACCAACCCGCGACTAAAAAAATCAGTGTACCAGTCATGATTATTCAGGGTAAGGAAGATATGGCAGTACCTTATGATGTTACAGATGTTTTGCAAAAGAATTTGGCAGCTTTGGGTACAGACGTGACTTTCCTAGGGGTTGAGGGCGCAGGACATACTCAAGCAATTGTAGAAAAGAATGCTGAACTGGTTGCATTTATTGAAGAGCATATGCCAGCTAAGTAAAGAATAGAGTTATTAAGATCTACAAAGGAGCTTCGGCTCCTTTTTTACAGTAAAACTTTTCAAAGACTTGAGCTATGACTTTATTTTGTTATATTGAGCAGTGCAATTAAGTGAAGAAATTAAAGTAGGTTTGTTATGTCTGAGCAGCCGCAGCCCCGCAGTGTTAAAAAGCTGGTAATTTTAGGTGCGCTGGTATTATGTATACCGATATTTTTGGTGAGTATGGCTTTTCTTGCGGTAAATAGTGATGCTAAAAATCAGGAAAAATATAAACAGCAGCAGGCAGAAATGATTGCGCGCATCGAAGCGCGAGAAGCTGCGGAAAAGCTCAAAGCAGAGCAAGATACAAATTCAACCCAAGCTGCATCCGAAAGCGCAGTAACCTTACCTTAAATTATCTCAAATCTCTTTGCAGTTGTCTGATGCTTGGAATCTGAGTGTATCGAATCACGGTATAGCCTGCTGCAATCAGCATAGCATCCCGTTCAGCATCTTCCTGCTCTTTGCCAATGTGGCTGGGATCATCCAGTTCAATAATGGCCAGTACATTATAGTCACGATCAAGCACCACAAAATCTGTAACTTTACGATTGAACTGATTACGCATGTTCATCTGGTCATGCGTAATCAAGGCGCTAAAGGCAACCTGAGCCAGAATATGATGATGAGGAAAGGCTTCTTTTAGGCGTGTAAACATCCTGCTTTCAAAAGCAGTAATCACACGCTTCGGATAGAATTTTTTTTGACGGGTGAACAGATGTGGGAAGAGCAGGCAAACTAACGCAAAAGTTGCCAGGCAGCCAATCACAAAAAATATAAACTGACTCAAATTAAACACAGATCACAAATAGGGACGAATAAAAAAACCCACTTCGCAATGAGTGGGTTTTTTCAGAATCTTGGCTCTCCCACCTGGGCTCGAACCAGGGACCTGCGGATTAACAGTCCGTCGCTCTACCGACTGAGCTATGGGAGAATAGATTGGCTCTCCAACCTGGGCTCGAACCAGGGACCTGCGGATTAACAGTCCGTCGCTCTACCGACTGAGCTATTGGAGAATCTGACAGCGATTATAGAGAGATTTGAAAAGGGGTCAAGGCACTTTTAGAAAAAAGCCGAAGAAATTGAATCAAGTGTTTTAAAAATAGTCGAAAAGGCTTGGAGTTCAAACTGTTATGTTTATGTAAACAGTCTGAGCAGTCAGATTGTTATCAGCCTTAATTTTTGTAAGTGATCTGGATCAGAGAATATAAGGTAGCTGATTGTACATACAGATATCACTACCGATCTCAATTTAAAAAAAGCAGATATAAAAAAACCCACTTCGCAATGAGTGGGTTTTTTAGAATCTTGGCTCTTCCACCTGGGTTCGAACCAGGGACCTGCGGATTAACAGTCCGTCGCTCTACCGACTGAGCTATGGAAGAATAGATGGCTCTCCAACCTGGGCTCGAACCAGGGACCTGCGGATTAACAGTCCGTCGCTCTACCGACTGAGCTATTGGAGAATCTGATCGGCATTTTAGGCAGGAAACCCAAGGTCGTCAATCAATTAATGTAAAGAAATGAATTGTTTGCTTTATAAATATTCATTTGGGGCTTAAAAATAAAAAAATCACCCGAAATGGGTGATTTTTTAGCAAAGAAATAAAGAATTATTTCTCAACACCTGCAGGCTGACCTGCATATTTCGCATTTGCATAATCCCAGTTTACTAGGCTTTCCAGGAAAGTAGAGATGTATTTAGGACGTGCATTACGGAAGTCGATGTAATAAGCATGTTCCCAAACGTCAATCGTCAATACTGCAACTTTACCGTGCGCCATTGGCGTATCAGCATTTGAAGTTTTCATGATTGACAGTTGACCGTTTACTTGGTCAGCCACTAACCAAGCCCAACCTGAACCGAACTGAGTGGTTGCAGCAGCAGCAAATTCTTCAGCAAATTTTTCGTAAGAACCGAAAGCTTCATCAATTTTTGCAGCCAAAGTACCCGTTGCTTTACCGCCACCGTTTTTAGCCATACAGTTCCAGTAGAACGTGTGGTTCCAAACTTGGGCAGCGTTATTGAAAACACCTGCTTTAGACGCATCACCAGCAGTTGCTGTAATGATTTCTTCTAGAGTTTTGCCTTCAAGCTCAGTACCAGCGATCAGGTTGTTCAGGTTAACCACATAAGTATTGTGGTGTTTGTCGTGATGGTATTCTAAAGTTTCTTTGCTGATGTGTGGAGCAAGATCTTCGTAGCCATAAGGTAATGCTGGTAAAGTAATGGTTGTCATGTTCTCAATTCCTTGCATTTAGCTGGGTTTTAACAATAAGTGGCTTTATTGTAATAGATAATCGGACCAAATGGGCATTGCGTATAAATAACAATACACAATAAATCCTGAAAATATATAAATAAAGCTCGTGGAAAATGCTGTCAGCGAGAATTAAATCGGATTGTTTAATTCGTAATAAGCATACTCAATATTAAACTGTTCTGAAATCGCTTTGGCCAGGTGCTGTACACCATATTTTTCAGTGGCATGATGGCCACAGGCATAATAATGTACATTCAGTTCCTGAGCTTCATAGAAGGTGCGTTCGCTCACTTCACCAGAAATATAAGCATCACACTCTTGTAGCGCTGCTTTATGAATATAATCCTGCGCACCACCGGTACAGAAACCGACTTTATGGATTTGAGTTTTGTCCGCAGGAAGATGAATTGCATCAAAGCCAAGTTTTTCTGAAATATGGTTTTTAAAATATTCAGGACGCATCGGTTGTTTTAAATAGCCAATATTGCCAATCGGATGGCGTTCACTCGGATCCAACTGTTCAATATTTTCCAGTTCTAATAAATCTGCAATCGCCGCATTATTGCCTAAAGTTGGATGACTGTCTAAAGGCAGATGATAGCCAACCAGAGAGATATCATTTTGAATTAAGGCTCTAATCCGTTTACCGCGCATACCAGTGATCGGATAGGCTTCACCTTTCCAGAAATAGCCATGATGAACCAGCAGTAAATCTGCGCCTTGCTCAATTGCCGCTTCGATCGCACTTTGCGAAGCACTCACGGCACACAGGATTTTATTGACCTCAGATTTACCTTCAATCTGCAAGCCATTCGGTGCATAGTCCTTAAATTCACGTGCTGCCAAAGTCTGTTCACACCACTGAATAATATCGTTTAAATTCGCCATAAAATTCCTGTTCGTTTAAAAATTTGCTAATATTTATCTTTATATTTAATTGTAACTAAAGCTGCACAAAACTCTGTGGAATTTTTTGTGTTTAGTTATGTATTTCGCATTACAATAGAACACAAATTACTTAGTCATCAACGAATTAAAATATTTTAGAGGATAACAACGTGCGCCGCACCTTTACATGGTTACCCTGGGTGTTACTGATTTTGGTCATTATCGGTTTTTTGGGGTGGCAACAACTACAAAAACCAAAAGCACCGGTTGCACCAGATGGTGTCAAGATGCCTGCTGAAAAAGTAGAGCCGTTGATTGATACGTCGCGCTCAGGAGGCGTGGTCTCCTATAGTGCTGCGGTAAGAGTGGCAGCGCCGGCTGTAGTCAATATCTTTACCACTCAAAAAGTCAAACAGCAGGCTCATCCTTTGCTGACCGATCCGGTCTTTCGTGAGTTTTTTGGCGATCAGTTGCCTGACCAGTATGGACAAAGTCCGAATGAGAACAGTTTAGGTTCCGGGGTGATTGTACGTCCTGATGGTTATATCCTGACCAATAATCATGTGATTGCACAGGCAGACCAGATTGTGGTGGCATTGCAGGATGGACGACGTGCTGAAGCAAAAGTTGTGGGAATGGATCCAGATACCGATCTGGCAGTGATTAAAATTGAACTGGATCAATTACCCGTGTTGCCTTTTAAATTGAGTGGCAATGAAGTCGGTGACGTCGTTTTGGCCATTGGTAACCCATTTGGTGTGGGTCAAACCGTAACGCAAGGGATTATTTCAGCAACAGGGCGTTCAGATCTGGGCATTAATACCTATGAAGACTTTGTGCAAACCGACGCTGCAATTAACCCGGGAAATTCAGGCGGAGCCTTGATCGATGTCGCAGGTAACCTGATTGGGGTGAATACGGCAATTTTCTCGCAAACTGGTGGTTCACTGGGGATTGGTTTCGCCATTCCAGCCAAAATCTGCCAGCAGGTGATGAATGCTATTCTGAAAGATGGCCGTGTCGTTCGTGGCTGGTTAGGAATCAGTTTATTACCGACAGAACGTGATGATGTACTGCAACCTAAAGAGAAAGGGGTGACTGTCGCAGAAGTGCTGGCAGATGGACCGGCAGCGAAAGCGGGCATCCAGCGTGGCGACAAAATTATGAAAGTGAATGAGGAAGAGATTAGTTCGGCTTCGCATTTGATTAATTTTGTTGCCCTGCAAAAGCCGAATAGTACCATTCAGATTGAAGTAGAGCGTGCTGGAAAAACCATGATGCTGGATGTAGTAGTGACTGAGCGTAAAGCACAAAACAGTTCTTCCCAATATATTCCACTGCCCGGTCAGTAAGTTTCTATTTAAAAAATCCCTCTGCAGAGGGATTTTTTTTGCTTGTTATTTTTTAGTTACCTGATACAAAAATGAAATACGGCTTTTGGTTTAAATCATTTAACTTGATGAAATTACATCAAAAGAGAAAATAAAAAATGACTTTTATGACGGCGGATCAGGCCAAGGTTTTATCAGATGTGGCCAATTTAAATATTGAGGTCTATAAGCCGCGTCTAGCCAAGTTAATTGAAGAAAATGCGAAACAGGGCAATACCGCAGTCATTACTGTATTTCCCAAACATTTGCCTTTGGAAGATATTCGGGCTTTATCAGCCGAGTTGACTGAACTGGGCTATAACGTACGTTTTGAAGTGCTGGAGTTTTATTATAGCTTTAATGTGTACTGGCTCTAGTGTGAATCTTCATTGAACTAAGGCTTATTTTGAGCCACTATTTTACTGGATCGGTCTGATTTGATCTTATGAGTGATCGGGCTGTATGTGATCAAAGGCGCGAGTTTTTATAAGTAGGTGCTCAACTCTAAAAAATCCATCAGTTTTATTTTAGAATCATTAGGGTCTGTTGACATTTCAAGTATAGAATTTACCCGATAAAGGTAGCCAAATAAATATACAAGCTAATGCAACTGCCCCCTCATAGCTACACTTTAGCTTATCATATCGTGTTGCTATTCCTCTG